>JAFVAP010000109.1 GCA_017480455.1 Bacteroidales bacterium
CTTTTCCCTTTAAAGAAGAGTGAAATTAATAAGCATAAGTCTGAACTTGAAGACTATTTTAACTCTCCATTAGATTCTCCTATTGAGAGGGATATAGAAAAAATTATTTGTGCAGCGGCTATAAAAGCTGTTTATGATAATGAAAATATACCCGCAAAAGCTAAAGAAAGTATAGCAAGAACCACAGCACGTGAAATTGTAGATGCTTTGCGCATTACAAAATTGGAGGGAAAGCAAAACGAAGTGTCCCTTAAAGAGTACAAGAAGAGGCAAGTTACCAACACGATTGCTTGCAGGCGAAGAAAATTTCAACGGGCTAAAAAAACAGCATTGAATGTAGCTGCAAGGATAGCAAGCATCGCTACAACAGGTACGCCTCTATTACCTATAGCAGGTAACTTTACATGGACTCTTATGCCGGATAGCTTCAAGAAAAAGACTAAAGCAGTGGCACAAGAAGTTAAAAAAGCTGCATTAAATACATTAACAACTCTGAAAGATTGTATAAAGGACACTACTGTTGGAAAAATTGTTCAGAAAGGTATAGAAGTAGCCAAGCCAGTTGCTAAAAAAGTAATTGATACAGGTAGGGTAGTTATTCATAGAATAGCAGAGTTCTTTAGAGTTTAATAACTATGTAGAAAAAAATTATTGATATGGAAAAAGAATTAAAAAACAGACTGACAACGGCAATATTAAGTAGTCCGTTAGTATACATACCTCATTTTCATTACAGTCTGTTAGATAAAGTAATTAAGGAAATATTGCAACCCTCAAACGGATGTAGGGTCGTCAATATTGAATTGAAAAGAGTATTGGAATTTGATTGCGGACGGAATCGAGTTATTGATTTTATTAATAAAGAAGCGGATGATGAAATTTACTATGATATAATAGAGGTTAAAGAATTTCTTAAGGGCTTCTATAGATATGATGAGCCGACAATATTACTGATTAAAAACTTTGGTGGAGAATACTTATATGATATTGAAATACAGAGTTTGCTTTCTTCTTTTGCCTCTTTATATGAGGAAAAGAAGTTTAACCTTCTCTCTACAATCATTATTATGTCACCAAATCCAGTTTATACTATTCCTTTATCTCTGCGAAACTTTTTTGATATTATAGAAATTTTACCGCCGAATGTTGATGAAATAAAAGATACATTAAAAAACACTTTTGAACATGATACATTCATAGGAGGACGTGAAAAAAGGCTTGCAGAAGATTTAGTCAGAGCGCTTCAAGGTATGCAAATGTATGAAGTTAAACAAACATTGCGTACTGCTTTAGAATACACCAACGGACGTTTGAGCGACATTGCAATACGGGAGACTCTGAAAGAGAAGAAACGTATTGTAAAGAAATCAGGTATTGTAGAAGTCATTGATACAAAAGTAAGGTTTGAGCAAGTAGGCGGATTACAGAAACTGCGTGAGGACTTAGAAATCAAGAGTGCCATATACCGTAACCTTGGAGAGGCAGAAGCATATAAAGTTCCTATACCTAAGGGTATTCTTATTATTGGTATGCCGGGTTGTGGTAAGAGTTTGATAGCTCAAGCAACTGCTAATCTTTTCGGTGTATCTTTGTTGCGTCTCGATGTTAGCCGACTTATGGGAAAGTATGTAGGCGAGAGTGAGGCAAACCTACGCTTTGCACTTGCAACGGCAGAAGCAGCCCATCCATGCGTACTTTGGATAGATGAAATCGAAAAGGCATTTGCAGGTGGCAATAGTAAGAACGGAAACGATGATATGTTGGTGATGCGTATGATGGGTCATTTCCTTACATGGATGCAGGAGCGGGATATAGCCAAGAAACCTGTATACATAGTTGCTACGGCAAATGATGTAATGAGGCCTGAGTTTATGCGTAAAGGACGTTTTGATGAGGTATATTTCGTTGATTTTCCTTCAGAGGCGGAACGGGCACAGATTCTCAATATTAAAATCAAGAAATACAAGGAAACGAAAAACTCAATCTTCGATTTTTCCGAAATAGGAGATTGTAAAGACGTTGTCAAGGAAATGAAAGGTGTGTATGGAGGTTTCTCCGGTTCTGAGATTGAATGTGTTCTCAATATGGTTGTTGAAAAAAGATTTCAAGACTACCTTAAGCAAAAAGAAGCAGCAGGCGATCAAAGTTTTGTTCCTGAGACCATCAAGATAAAGAAGTCTGATTTTGATGAGGCCATAAATCAGATAAAGGATTCTGTAATGGCTAATCAGAAGAGCCAAAAGAAAGACGAGAAGGATTATCTTCAAGACAAAACGTCTATAGAGCGTATCAAGGAAATGCAAAAAACCTATAAATTTACTGATGCTTCAAAAAAATAATAATTATGAATACAATATTGTTTCTCAATGATGAATACTGCACGTCAATAGAGCAGTTAAAAGGATATTTTTCAGAGGATATTACACCCGGCAGTGACATTTACAGAGACTTGTTAGATTATGGTAGGTACGGCGACATTGCCAAATGGCTTGAAGAAAAAGGAGAGGCGGAATTCTCCTCTAAGGTTAAATCCATTACGCCTAACTTAAGTGATTCCAAATTTTATACTCAGTTGAAGTCCGTTATAACAGGTAAGGTCGGAGACGGGATATCAAATCTAAAACCTACTTTCAGTCAATGTTTTTCTTTTGAGGATTTAAAATGCGATGACAATGAAACTGCCCCTACGATTAGTGTTATCCTTAAGGTGCTAAAGGATGCAAATGAAGACTACAAGCTTAGCATATATACTACATTTGGTTCAAATGACAAGACAATCAATCCAAGTAATTACACTGTAGGTGAGTCAAAGAGTTTTGATTTTACTTTGCACAAGCCCCAAAAGGAAGATATCGGTGAGGTTACAGTAAGGGCAGATGGTGAAAAAATTGAGACTTCATCAAAGTTCAGTAAAGACAAAGAAATTCAAGTGGGCGATGTCAAGTTCAAGATGATTTATATTGAGGGCGGAACTTTTTTGATGGGAGCACAGCGCAAGGATAAGAATGGCGATAATTACGATGCTGAAGCATGGAGTACAGAATCTCCTGTTCATAAAGTAACACTTAGTGGCTGTTATATCGGAGAGACTCCTGTAACGCAGGAACTTTGGCGGGCTGTTATGGGGAAGAATCCATCTCATTTTAAGGGTGCTAAAAAACCCGTTGAAACTGTGAGTTGGCGGGACTGTCAAGATTTCATTAAGGAGTTAAATCAAAAGACAGGACTTAAGTTCCGTTTACCTACTGAGGCGGAGTGGGAGTTTGCTGCACGGGGAGGGATTAAGTCCAAAGGTTATAAATATTCCGGTAGTGATAACATTGACGAAGTCGCATGGTACAGTGGTAACGCAAAAGACGAGACACATCCAGTTAAGCAAAAGAAGCCAAATGAACTTGGCGTATATGATTTGGCCGGTAACGTATGGGAATGGTGTCAAGACAGGTATGGTAATTACAAGGAGGGCTTACAGACAAATCCAACAGGTTCTAATAGTGGCCTCGGCCGTGTGAGCCGCGGTGGTAGTTGGGGCGATGGCGCGGGGTATTGCCGTCTGTCGTTCCGTTACTTCAACGATCCCGACTACTGGTACAACTGCCTCGGCTTGCGTCTTGTTCTCTCCGAGTAACAACTTTCATTATGAGCATTTACACTCATTCTGAAGTTCTAAGTTTAAGATACGAAATTCTTGAAGACAATTCATGGAGGGGCAAAGCGGAGCTTCCCCGACAAGAATTGTCGGAGAGAATGAAGTTAATAAATACCGGCAAAGCCGGTAAAATTTTTTGAAAAATGCAAATAAAGATATTCAATATCCCTATTGGGGCAGACGAGAGCATGACAGAGGAACTTAACCATTTTCTCAGAGCGCACAAGATTATAGATATTAAAAAAGATTTGGCCATGCTTGGAGAGAACACTTGCTGGACGTTTTGCATAACATATATGCAGGATGGTAGGTCTCTTGACAACAACAGAGCAAGCGGTGGCAAGGTGGACTACAAGGATGTTCTTGATGCAGAAATCTTTGAACGTTTTTCTAATTTGCGTAAACTTCGGAAACAGATTGCAGACAATGAAGCCATACCTGCGTATGCCGTATTTACTGATGCCGAATTGGCTGAAATTGCCAAACTATCGCCTCTGACACTCGCAGGGATGCAAAAAATACCCGGTATCGGAAAGAAGAAAATGGAAAAATATGGTAATGTCTTAGTTGAGAATATTCAAACTATAGCCGATGAAGAGAACGGGATATCTGAAAGAGAGAGTGGTCAGCCTTGATAACCTCTATGTTGCATACAACAAAGCTTGTAAAGGAAAATATTGGAAGCAAGAGGTTTTGGATTTTTCAGCCAAACTTGATGACAATATAAGAATGCTGAGAGAGAAACTTATAGATGGCAGCCTAAACTTTGGCAATTATCATTACTTCACCATTCGGGACCCCAAAGAGAGAACTATTTGTGCGGCATCATTCAGCGAAAGGATTATACATCATGCCATCATCAATATATGTCAGCCCTACTTTGACAAAACACTCATCGATACAACGTATGCAACCCGAAAAGGTAAAGGGGTGTATGCAGCCTTGGAGAAAGCAAAGGAAGCTTTGTCGGATTATCCTTACACAGTGAAACTCGACTTCAGAAAATACTATGACAGTATTGACCACTGCGTATTGAAGCATCGACTCTCACGACTTTTTAAAGATTTTTGGTTGATTAATCTCTTTGATAAGATAATAGATAGTTTTGAAAAAGAACCGGGTAAAGGCTTACCCATCGGAAATCTTACAAGTCAGTATTTTGCAAACAATTATCTTTCCATAATTGATCATAAAGCAAAAGAACAATGGGGTGTACCTGTGTATATACGATATATGGATGACATACTTATGGCAGGCAAAGACAAGGGTAGTTTAATTGATGCCGTAAAGGAGATGACAGATTTCTCGTATAGGGAACTAAGACTGACGTTAAAGCCTCCTGTATATCGAAAGTCGAAAGACGGACAGACATTTCTCGGATATAAAGTTTTGCCCTACAGAATTCAACTCTCAGGGAGGAGTAAAAGAAGATTTCGTACAAAACTTCTTGAATACGGAAAGTTAGTCGATAATGGGACATGGACAGAGTCTACATACCAAGAGCGTATACTACCGTTGTTGGCATTTGTACAACATGCAGAAAGCAGAACTTTTCGTAGAGCTTGTCTGCAAATACATACCTGTAAAGGTGACAATCAGATAGTGGCCTCAACCGTGTGAACCGCGGTGGTAGTTGGAACAATGACGCAAGGAATTGCCGTCTGTCGAACCGTAACAACAACAATCCCGACAACAGGAACAACAACCTCGGCTTGCGTCTTGTTCTCTCCGAGCTTAGAACTTCAGAATGAGTGGATGCTCGAAAGAAAGTTGTAAACAGATTGTCATCTTGAATGCTTTGAGTATATGAGTTACTTTACGCTTGGCATTCGAAACTGCCGCTTTGTAGTGGATAATGCCGTGAAGTAGTAGCAAGATATGTTTTTGTCGAAAATCCACGGCATTTGCTTTTGGAAAATTAATGTAAGACACTTCCTTTCAAAAAAACTATAGAGTGTAAAAGATTGTGGAAACTCAAAAATGCCCTTAGGTTTTTCCATATTTTTTAGGACACTTACCTTGTTATACAAATAAGCAGGCAATAAACAATCTTGTTTATTGCCTGCTTTACTTTGAATATTGTTAACAACTGAGTGTCTTTCCTAAAAAGGGAGACAGACCTTGTGTCAGAATGTTAATTTGTAATTTTGTAAGAATTCAACTGATTTTTGAATTAAAGTGTACATTACTTCATCGTTTTCGATAAAGTGTACATTCTTTCTGTATTCTTTTACAAATTCTTCTATAATCGGAGAAGATTTCAGACCTGTTTCTTGTTTGCGGAAGTCCAAAGCCTGTGCTGCGTTGAACAACTCTATGGCAAGAACTCTCTCAGTATTGTTTACAACTCTGAATGTTTTTGTTGCTGCATTAGAACCGAAACTTACGTGGTCTTCCTGTCCTTGGCTGCTGTCAATAGTGTCTACTGAGTTAGGCATACAAAGCATCTTGTTTTGATTAACTATGGATGCTGCGGCATATTGAGGAATCATAAATCCGCTGTTTACTCCCGGTTTAGCAACAAGGAAAGACGGTAGATTTCTCTTTGCACCTATCAGTTGGTAAGTTCTTCTTTCCGAAACGCTGCTTAATTCACTTACCGCAATAGCAAGAAAGTCTAAGTTGATAGCCAAAGGCTCTCCGTGGAAATTACCTGCGCTTATGACCATATCCTCATCAGGGAAGACGGTAGGATTATCCGTTGCGGCGTTTATTTCAGTTGTGATAATATCTGCTACATGGTTTATAGCGTCTTTGCAAGCTCCGTGGATTTGAGGAACACAGCGGAAAGAGTAAGGGTCTTGTACATGTTCTTTGTGACGTTTTATTATCTCACTTCCCTCTAAGAATGAGCGTATACGTCTTGCGGTTGTAAGTTGTCCTGCATGGGCTCTTACCAAGTGGACGTTGTCGTAGAACGGTTCTATTCTGCCGTCAAAAGCTTCCAAAGAAACCGTCATAATAAGGTCGGAAAGTTTGCTCAAGCGCTTAGCCTTGATGATAGAATACATAGCAAAAGCACCCATAAACTGAGTTCCGTTAAGAAGAGCCAAACCTTCCTTGCTCTGCAACTCAATAGGAGCCCAATTCATTTCCTTGTTAAGTTCTTCTCCGCTTATACGTCTGCCCTTGTAATCAACTTCGCCTAAGCCCAAAAGAGGTAAGCACATGTTAGCCAAAGGAGCTAAGTCGCCGCTTGCTCCTAATGAGCCTTGCTGATAAACAACGGGATAGATATCATTGTTAAAGAAGTCTACCAAACGCTGAACAGTCACAAGTTGAGTGCCGGAATGACCGTAGGAAAGAGACTGTATCTTGTTTAAAAGCATAAGTTTTACTACCTCATGGGGTACTTCCTCACCGCATCCGCAGGCATGGGACATCACAAGGTTTTTTTGTAGTTGGCTCAATTGCTCTTTGCTTATGGATATGTTACACAAAGAACCGAATCCCGTAGTAACTCCGTAGATAGGTTCTTTTTGATTTTCCATTTTTTTGTCAAGATATTCTCTGCACTTTTGTATACGGGCTTTGCTTTCTTGTGAAAGTTCCAAGTGCATTCCTTTTTCCATTATCTCACTTACTCTGTCAAGGGTAAGGAGTTCAGGACTGATATGATGAATTTCCATAATATTATATTTTTTATTGTTTTTATATTTTTTTGACTTAAAAAAATCTATGCTCTCATTCTTACTCTCTTGATGAAGTAGGGCAGAAGAACTTGGTCAATGCTTTTGTTTATATCGCACTCTGCATAGTCCACTCTCATTCCCATGCAGGCTTGACGTATCGTCTCAAACCTTTGCCTTACGGACTCTTGATAAGCTGCTCTTATCTCAGAGGGATTGACTTTTATTTCTTCGCCTGTCTCTGCATCAATAAACTTGTAAGGCCTGTTTTTAAACAAAAAATCCTGCTCATATTTTTTATCAATGCAATGAAACAAAATAACCTCGTGCTTGTTGTATCTAAGATGGCGGAGAGATTTGATAAACTCTTCCTCATTATCTTCCAAAGAGAACAAATCCGTAAATATCACTATGAGCGAACGTTTATGTACCTGCCCTGCAAGTTGATGTATAAGAGGGGAAAGAAAAGTATTTTTCTTCTCCTTTGGTTTTTCGGCAATGAGATTTTCCAAGAGGGAGAAGACATAGCGTTTGTGGGCAAAACTTGACTTTATCCCCGAGATGAAATCTATCTTATCCGAAAGGAAAGAAAGTCCGAAGGCATCTCTTTGGGAATAGAGCATGGAGACAAGGGCTGCCGCAGAGCAGACGGCATAAGTCATCTTGTCGGGATTATCCAAGGACACCTCTTTTCTTTCAAAGGGGAAAAACATAGAAGAAGAACAATCAATGGCAATAAGACATCTCAGATTGGTTTCCTGTTCAAAGTTCTTGATAAACAGTTTATCCGTTCTGGCAAAAAGTTTCCAATCAACATATCTTGTATCCTCTCCCGTATTGTATGCCCTGTAGTCTGCAAACTCAACGGAAAAACCGTGAAAAGGGCTTTTGTGCAATCCCGAAAGAAAGCCTTCCACTATTTGTTTTGCCTTAAACTCAAGGGAAGAATATCCGTTGAGTTTTTCCAAATCAACGGACATTCTTAAAAAAAGATTTGTTTAAAGGTTATTTTCTTCACTTTGTTTTGTCTGAACGGGACTTAGAGAAATTGTTCTATCTTTTCCTTATAAACCGATTTGGTTTGAGCGCCGACAAGTCTGTCTTTCAGTTCACCGTCTTTGATAAACAAAACTGTAGGTACGTTTCTTATACCGAACTTAGCAGGAATTTCGGGACTTTCGTCTACGTCGCATTTAAGCACCTCGGCTTTTCCCTCGTATTCGGCAGCCAATTCGTCTATTATAGGGGCAACATGCTGACAAGGTCCGCACCAAGAAGCACCGCAATCCAAAACTATGAGTTTTTTCTCCTCATTTAGCAACTGCTCAAAAGCAGCATCTGTTATTTCTTTAGCCATAATTCCAACATTATTTTATTGTTTTGTAATGCAAAATTATTAAATATTTTTGTTTTAATGTATTTTTATCGGAAATATTGCAAGTTTTCAAAAAAATATTATTATTTTTGCAATCCTGTTATTTGATAAATAATAAAAAAATATAGTATGTATAAAGAATTGATTTTAGCAATTAATCCCGGTAGTACCTCTACGAAGATAGCAGTATTTGATGGTGAGGAGAAATTGTTTGACAAGAACATTAAACATCAAGCAGAGGATTTGAAACAGTTTGCACACATTGCCGACCAATATGCGTTCAGAAAAGAATTGGTTTTGGCTGAGGTTGCGCAGGCAGGTTTCAACATAAAGGAATTTAAAATAGTCATAGGCAGAGGCGGACTTACCAAAGCGACGCAAGGCGGTATTTGGGCAGTTAATGATGCTATGATAGAAGACCTTAAAAAGGGTGTTCAAGGACAGCATGCTTGTAACTTGGGCGGTCTTATTGCACATGAGATAGCACAGGAAATAGGCGTTGAGGCGGTTATTGCCGACCCGGGTATTACGGACGAGAGAGAGGAGATAGCAAAAGTGAGCGGTCATCCTCTTATGCCGAGAAATTCCATTTTCCATTGCTTAAATCAAAAAGCCATAGCAAGAAGATATGCAAGGGAACACGGTGAAGGAAAGAAATATGAGGAACTTAATCTTGTTGTTGTACATCTTGGAGGAGGAATAAGCGTAGGTGCGCATTACAAAGGCAAAGTCATAGATGTTAATCAGGCTTTGGACGGTGACGGTCCTTTCTCTCCTGAGAGAAGCGGCAGCGTGCCGATGACAAAATTAATCTCCCTATGTTTCTCGGGTCAGTACACCGAGCAGCAGATACGTAAGATGATAGTAGGTGAAGGCGGTTTTGTTGCTTACCTCGGAACAAACGATGCTCTTACCGTTGAGATAGCAGCAAAAGAGGGTGATGAGAAAGCAGCTTTCATTCAGTCAGCAATGGCTTACCAAGTGGCGAAAGAAGTAGGCGCTCAAGCAACTGTTCTTCACGGAAAACCTGATGTAAAGAAGATAGACGCCATTCTTCTGACAGGCGGTATTGCTTACGGAAAACCGTTTATCAAAGAATTGACTGACAGAATAGATTACTTAGCTCCTGTCTATGTTTACCCCGGAGAAGACGAGATGGGTGCATTGGCAATGAATGCTTCAATGTATTTGAACAAGGAATTGGAGTGTCAAATCTACGAATAAAAGATATAGTTTAATAAAAGCCGTTATTACGGTATTTGTTAAGCGGAGACAGGCTGATTTAAGCCTGTCTCCGCTTTCTTTTTGTTTGTTCTGTAAATTTGTCTCAGCCGCAGGATATTTTATTTGAGAACAAGACTTATGCTGCTTAAAAGCAATGACACTCTGCTTTGCCGAAGCATGGGATTAAAACAAAGATTCTTATCAGTGAAACGAAGTTTTGTAAAACTAAGACTTGATTTCAGAAAACTGAGATTTGATTTCAGCACAACGAAACGAAGTTTTGTAAAACTAAGACTTTATTTCAGAAAACTGGGATTTGATTTCGGCGCAACGAAACGAAGTTTTGTAAAATTAAAATAAAGTTTTATTCTTTTGAAATCAAATTTTGTAGGATAAAAAAAAGAGACAAGCTTTTTTGCTTGCCTCTTTTCTTATTTGCAATCTTCTTGTCAGAAGAGCAAAACCTTAGTTGATGATAGCAACACGGTTCAAGTAACCTTTACCAGGGAATGGTTCAACTGTGCAACCTTTTGGATCAACTTTGATTTGGTTTTCGCTGACACCTGCTTTAATAAGGGCGTTTCTAACAGCCTCAGCTCTTTCTCTTGAAAGCTCTAAGTTTCTTGCCTCAGAACCTGTTTCCTTATCAGCATAACCTGTAACAGTGAATTTCTTATCCTTGTTAGCTTTCATAAGGTCAGCCATAAAGTTGATGTTCTCTTTGTTTGCTTCTGAAATTTCAGCAGAACCGATGTTGAAGAATATACCCAACTGAGTATCTCCTGCAACGGTAACAGGACCGTTGTTTCCTTTTTCGTCAAGAGCTTTTCTCAACTCTCTGTTCTTACGGTTAAGTTCTGCAACTTCGTCGTTATACTTCTTGTTTGATTTATCCAACTGGTCTTTCAAATCGTTGTAATCTCTCTCAAGGTTGTAGTACTTACCTGCATCTACATACTTAGATTTGTCTATAGGAGAATAAGAAGAGAAACCTCTCTTAACATTTCCTTCAGACATCTTGTTAGGAAATCTGTATGTAACACCGATTAAAGCAGAAAAGATGTTAGTCAATTTAGAGTGGGCTTTAACGGTTCCGTTCGTGTTAGCGCTCTCGTTAAGGAACTCATTTCTCAACACATAGTCTCTTAGGTCAAGGCTAATGTTCCAAGCGTCGCACAAACGCCAACTGTTCAACCAACCCAAAGGCATTGCCCATTCTTGATTTCTATTTGCATCTTCGTCTGACATTCTGTTCTTGGAAGAAGCGTAAGCTATACCGGTGTAAACAGTAGAGTTGTTCCAAATTCTGTCAGGATTGTAACCGTGAATCCAGTTACGTAAGTTGAACATAACGTCAAAATGACCTGCCCAGAAGCTGTTTCTGTTCTCTATACCGTCGTTGTCACCTTGTACTACTTGGAAGTAGTTCGTTGTGTTGAAACCACCTTGAGCTCCTAATCTGAATCCTACGATAGGAGTCACCCATTTAGTAACGTTCAAACCTACAGTCGGAGTGAAAGCTGCTTTAGGATTTAACTTATAGCCGTTTTTCTTGCCCGGCATATTAACTACTGTCTTGGCACCTCCTTCAACTGATATTTCCCAATTGTCCCAGAAATGGTTTGTCTGTAAGTGTGCCCATCTTGGCTTGCTGTCATCCTGTGCAAACATTGAGCCTGCGAATAAAATGGCTGCAAGTGTGATAACTAATTTTTTCATTGATTGTTTTACTTTAATTTATTAATAAATTTAGTTTTACTTTTTCACAAATCAAATGCAAAATTACAATAAATAAATGAAA
>JAFVAP010000007.1 GCA_017480455.1 Bacteroidales bacterium
AAAAGATAATAAGGCATATGAGTTTAAGATATTCCGCACAAAGATTTTCGACACAAGCAAGAACAAAGAAACGGGAACTCTTTGGATAGAAAATAAAAAGAAAATACTCGTTCAAGCTGAGGATTGCGTCATTGAGTTGTCGGATTTGCAACTGTCAGGCAAGAAACGTATGCCTGCCGAAGAACTTACCAAAGGTTTGAGAACGGAATTTCTTAAATCAAGCATCAAAGAATAAAAAACAAAGGATAAAGAGAAAAAGTCATTTAAAGATTTTTTCTCTTTACTCTTTTAAGTCAATAGTTCAGTCAGATTATTATAATTTTCACATCTGTATTTTCAAAAGTTTACAGCGATGTAACAGACTTTTTAGTTAGGCTTGCTCAATATGGGGGTAGGCAATGATTTATCTTGTTTTGCTGAAATATACAAAGCATAGCCTAAAAGCAAAATCAAACTTATAAAAACAAAAAAAAGAGGGAGAAAATATTCGGTATTCTCTCCCTCTTTTGCCGTCTTGCGGAATTAAGACTTCAAAATACTATAGTTTTATTTTAACTCCTGCCGATATACCTAAACGTGACAAACTTTCGTTTTCACTTAGTTCTGTCTTATCATCTCCTTCTTTTACCTTGCTGATGCTTCCGCCCATGAAAGACAACTGTGCATTCAGCGAAAGGTACTTAGAAAGGATATATTCCGAACCTATCTCCAATCCGTAACCTAAAGTTGCACGCTTGTAAGTAAAACTTGTCGATGTAGGAGCCATTACTCCGAGTTGGTTCATTGCTAACACTTGCGTACGTGTAGCATTTCTGAAATTAGCAAAGCCTATGGTTGCTCTGCCATAAAATATCCATTTGTTATCAACTAAATTAGTATGGGCAAGAAAAGAAGGGCCGACGTAGAAAACATATCTGTCATCAGAGAAAGTTTCTTCGCTGTCTTGCTCATAATAAAATGAGTCAAAAGCATTGTACATGGAAGCGACGAAACCTAAAGAAAAATTCTTATGAAAGTTATAGTCATAATCAAATTCATAATTTATTCCGTGGCGCATATGTCTTGCATGGTCGCTTCTAAGATAATGCTCAAAAACGTCTGTATCGTGGGAATCGGAAAGCATAAAGCCGTAACCGATGTTTAGTGTAAAATGATGCAAAGACTGTTTGTATGCAGTGCAACAATCACTCACACATTTCTTTTCTTCTTTTTGATTTTCTTGAGCCTGCAATCCTGCACACAATGAAATAAGTGCAAGAACAAAAAATATTTTTTTCATCGCTGTAGTTTTGTTTTGTTTCTATCCTTTTTTGTTATTTATAATTTAGCATCTTCAAATAATGTTTCAACAAAGGCTTCACGGTTAAAGATTTGCAAATCCTCTGCTTTCTCTCCTAAACCTATGTAACGGACAGGTATTTTAAACATATCGGATATGCCTATAACCACGCCGCCTTTTGCAGTTCCGTCAAGTTTAGTAAGAGCCAGTGCATTGACTTCTGTTGCTGCGGTAAATTGTTTTGCTTGTTCAATAGCATTTTGCCCTGTTGAAGCATCCAAAACCAAGAGAACTTCTTGCGGAGCAGTGGCATCTAACTTCTGAAGTACCTTTCTGATTTTGCCTAACTCGTTCATAAGACCGACTTTATTGTGCAAACGTCCTGCAGTGTCAATTATAACAACATCGGCTTGCTTACTTATGGCTGACTTAAGAGTATCGAAAGCTACGCTTGCAGGATCTGCTCCCATATTTTGAGAAACAATCTCCACTCCTGTCCTATCTGCCCAAACCTTTAACTGGTCTATGGCGGCTGCTCTGAAAGTATCGGCAGCACCAAGCACAACTTTCTTACCTGCATTCTTAAAATTGTAAGCCAATTTGCCTATTGTAGTTGTTTTTCCTACACCATTGACACCCACAACAAGAATAACATAAGGTTTATTGCTCAATTCGGAAGAAAAACTCAAAGACCTTTCGCCGAGTGTATTTTCTTTCAACAGGGTTACAATCTCCTCTTGCAGAAGTCTGTTCAACTCGTTAGTTCCTAAATACTTGTCTTTGGAAACCCTTTCTTGTATCCGCTCAACTATTTTCAATGTAGTATCCACACCGACATCAGCTTCGACAAGTATCTGTTCCAAATTGTCTAAGACGTCATCATCTATTGTACTCTTACCTGCAATAGCCCTTGTTATCTTACTAAAAACACTCTCTTTGGTTTTTTGCAATCCTTTGTCAAGTGTTTCTTTGTCTTGTTTCTTGAAAAACGAAAAAATACCCATAGCCGCAATTGTTATTTTAATTCTTTATTCAACAGCAGTGCTTGGCAGAAATAAAGCAGTGTATCTAAGATTAGATAATAAAAAAGGCAGTTGTTTCTTTCTGAAAGAAAGAATCCAACCACCAAAAATTCTTTTTAATCTATACTAAAAGACAAATTACTTTTTCTTTGCCAAAGCTTCTTTCACTTTGTCAGCAGATACTAATTCCTCTGAAAAGAAATAAGCACCTGTTTTCTTTGAACGTTCTGTTCTTATTATCTTTGCGAAACCAGAACCGTCGTTTGTTTTCAATGTTGCAACAACTTTCTTTGCCATCTCTTTATTCTCCTATTATTTTATTTCTTTATGTACGGTAACTTTCTTCAAATAAGGATTATATTTCTTCAATTCCAATCTCTCAGGAGTATTTTTCTTAGATTTAGTAGTAACATATCTTGATATACCAGGAACTCCCGATGATTTTTGTTCTGTACACTCCAATATAACTTGTACTCTTACGTCTTTTACTTTCTTTGCCATAGTTCTAACATTTTTTGAAGTTGCAAAAATACTACTTTTTTTTATTATTGCAATAAAATACTAAAAGTTTTTTTCTTTTATATTCTTATTTACGTGCTTTATACAAGATTTTTCATCTGAAAGATTACCCATATAGAAGGCTATCTTGTCGGGTTCTTTCGTAAAATCTCTGATAAAACCGTAGTAATCACCGTCTCCGGGTTCAAATGCGTGTGAAATTTTTCCGCTGTAACCGTCACGGCAATCAACTTCCATGGACAGAAAGTAAATATCGCCGTCTTTACCCCTTATTACATCAAAATTAGTAAAACGAATGGAAGTATATTTCAAAATATTCTTTCTTATTTCAAGAAGTTCCTTATCCGTTGTCTTTGCATTTATACCCACAACTGCATAATCCTTTGTAAAAATATAAGGATAGCAAACCATGGAACTATCATTCTCGGTCTGCGAAAAAAGATTTAAGGTAAAAAAGACACCTATTATTGCAAGCAATATTTTTTTCATCGTTCTATTATTTCTTGATTGAAGTGCAAAATTAATTATTTTTTTATTTATTTCAAAAAATAGACCATAATAAAAAGAAAAACAGGTTGTTTTTTTTACACAATCTGTTTTTCTTTCAAAAAGACGAAACAATTTTTAGTGGCTATACATATACCTTTTTATGCTTCTCTTAGGTGTACGCTCAAACTCTTCGGGCTGAATATAAAGTTTGGAAATCTGTTCATAGGCAGGCAACTCTTTGTTCGTTTCCGTTCTTATCTGTTCCAAAACTTCCTCAAAACCATTCTTATCCAACTTGTCAGTATCTATTTTTTCCTGATCAAGATTTACCAAAGCAATTATCTTACCTTCTTTTTCCATGACAAGGGATTCATTAACCAACTCCATGGAATTAAGTTTGTCTTCTATCTCTTCGGGATATATATTCTGACCGTTTGAAGAAAGAATCATATTTTTTATTCTTCCTTTTATGAAAACATAACCATCTTTGTCCATAACTGCGAGGTCTCCCGTGTGAAGCCAACCATCTCTCAGTGCTTCTTCGGTTGCCCGTTCATTTTTATAATATCCCAGCATTACGTTTTGACCTCTGACCAATATTTCGCCTGCAACATTCTCGGGGTCGGAAGAATCTATCTTCAATTCCAACTCTTTGACAGGCTTTCCGCAAGAATACAATTTAGTTTCTTTCCAATCGGAATAACAAATTATAGGAGCACATTCCGTCATTCCGTAACCTATCGTGTAGCGGAAGCCAACCTTATGCAGGAAAGCCTCAACCTCTTGATTGATTGCTGCTCCGCCTATGATGACTTCATAAAATTTTTCTCCGAAAGAAACATGCAACTCTTTTTGTATCCGTTTGAGCAACATTTTATCCAAATAAGGTGTTCTCAAAATATTTTTAACCAAACGCTTATTTAAGACAGGTTTAAGTTTGGTCTTGTATATTTTTTCTATTATCAAAGGAACGGAAATAATAATATCGGGTTTTATCTCCGCAAAGGCCTCTGCCACAATCTTAGGCGAAGGAACACGTGTAAGGAAATGAATATGCGTACCGGAGAAAAACTCAAACAAGAGTTCAAACGCCATTCCGTACATGTGAGCCATAGGAAGCATGGATATGGAATTTGAATATTGGTTCAGATTTGTTATCACTCTGGAAGCGAAGTTAGTGTTTCCCGTCAAGGCTCTGTAAGGTATCATAACTCCTTTGCTCATTGAGGTTGTTCCTGAGGTGTAATTGATTAATGCAAGGTCCTCAGGGTCTTCCCGTCTGTAACTTACGTCTTTCACAGAGAAGCCTTCGGGATATTTTTCCTTGAAAAGAGCATCCAAATTCTCATAAGCCTGCCTGTAAGTATCATCTTTGCAATAGACAAGTTTAAAATCCTGCATCTGTATCACGGCATGAACATCGGGAAGGTTTTCGGGTTCAATACCTTCCCAAACAACATCGCCTACAATCAAAAGTTTAGCATCAGAATGATTGACAAGATGTTCCACATTTTGAGGTTTAAACTCGTGCAAAAGAGGAACTGCCACTGCACCGTAAGTCAATATGGAGAAATAAGCAATAGCCCACGAAGCGCAATTGCGCGAACAAAGAGCGATATGGTCTCCTTGTTCTATACCACAGCGTTCGTAAAGTATATGTAAACGTGCTATTCTTCTGCCTACTTCGGAAAATGTTACGGGAGCTTGTTTGTAGTCGCTTAAAGCAGGTCTCTCCCAATAATTTACAATAGATTTCTCTATGTTAGCAATAAAACTTAATTCCATTAATTAACCTTTCTCGCCGAAAGTTTTTTTAGTTATTATTAAGGCTGGCAAAATTACAAAATATTTTCAAATTACAGTCTTTTTGTCAGACAATTTAAAGTCCTTTATTCTTCTCCGAGAAAAGACAGTAAGAAAAAATCCTCTCTGAGGCTTAGACAGATTTAATAAAATTTAACTTCTCTTTCTCTAAATACAGTATTACAAAAATAAAACGAAGTTTCAGCGCAGCGAAATCAAATCTCAGTTTTCTGAATCTTCGTTTTAAATTTCTGAAACGAAGTTTTATTTTTCCCAATATTAAAATTCATAGAAACTAATTTTTTCACTCCGATGTTTGGCTATTTAGAAATAATATCCGAACTTTGCAATTCTCAGAACAAAATATATGACAACACAATCCTGTAAAATATTACGCATCGATAATTCTTTATTCCACCCATATAGGGGGGGGGGATTTTTTGCTGTTAATTAACAATTTACAATTTCATTATATTTATTCCTTTGTCTGTAAAAGAAGTCGAGCATTATTTCTTTTGCAGAATATTTTTTTGCAATGATGGTAATTGCCGTTAAATCAATAGAAAACATAAATTATAAATAATAAACTAATGAACAATAAACTAAAAAGAGTAAAAAAGATGAAAAACTTAAAATCAATTTTTCTATTTATTATCCTGTTATTTATGGGCTTCAGTGCAAAAACTTACGCTTTTGAAGTGGACGGTGTTTCTTATGAAATAAACGGTGATAATGAAACGGTGAGCGTAGTCAAAGCAGGAAGAGGTATAGGTTATGTGTATACGGGTAATATTGTTATTCCCTCGTTCATAACTTACGGAAACACGTACAAGGTTTCCGCCATAGCAGATGAGGCTTTCAGCAATTCCACGGGATTAACAAGCGTAGTTATCGGTGACAGCGTTAAATCTATCGGTCGGAATGCTTTCGATGGTTGCACGAGTTTAACAAGTATAAATATTCCTGAAAATGTCACTTACATAGGTGACACTGCTTTCTCTTTTTGTTCAAGCCTAACAAGTGTGATTATCGGTAACAGAGTTACATCTATTGGTAATTGGACATTCAGTTATTGTTCAAATTTAACAAGTGTGACTATTGGCAACAGCGTTACTTCTATTGGTGAATATGCTTTCGATTATTGCCTAAGTTTAACAAGTATAAATATTCCGAATGGCGTAACTTCCATTAGCAGATATGCC
>JAFVAP010000110.1 GCA_017480455.1 Bacteroidales bacterium
CCAAAGTTGCTGACGTTTACCGCACTTTTGAAGAATACACTCCTTACATAACGGTTTGTGACCCTTATGCCGAAAAAGAAAAAACCTTGAGAGAGTACGGAATAAATATCATCAACACTCTGCCTGCTGAGACGGACTTTGATGCCGTTATTTTGGCGGTAAGTCACAAGGAATTTAAGGATTTGAAACCCCGTAATTTTCTTAAAGACAAAGAAAAAGGAGTAGTTTATGATGTAAAATCTTTTTTTGACAGAAAAGATGTTGATGAAAGACTTTGAAAATAAAAAAATAGTATAACAATAATAAAAATAAGGAGAAACAATATGAACGAATGTTTAGATAATTTGCAGCCAAGGGCTGTCTTTGAGCAGTTTAAACCTATTCTTTCCGTACCCCGTCCGAGCAAGAAAGAAGAAAAGATGACGGCTTACCTTAAACAATGGGGAGAAAGCCGCGGTTTGGAAACGGAAGTCGATGCTATAGGCAATGTGATAATAAGAAAGCCTGCAACAAAAGGAATGGAAGACAGAAAAATGATTTGTCTCCAATCTCACATTGATATGGTCTGTGAGAAGAATTCTGATAAGGAGTTCAACTTTGAAACAGATGCAATAGAGACTTATGTAGAGGACGGTTGGTTAAAAGCAAAGGGAACGACGCTTGGAGCAGATGACGGTATAGGTGTTGCAACGGCTTTGGCAATATTAAATTCCGATGAGATAGAACACCCTGACTTGGAGTGCTTGTTTACTGTTGATGAAGAGACAGGTCTTACGGGTGCGTTCAATCTAAGTGACAAGGCTTTGAAATCACGTATTCTTATCAACCTTGACTCAGAAGACGAGGGCGAAATGTTTATCGGTTGTGCAGGAGGCGTGGACACATTGGGATATATGCCTGTAACGACAGAGCCTGCCTGCCAAAGAGCAATACCGTATATGCTTACAATCAAAGGACTTAAAGGCGGACACTCGGGAGACGATATAAACAAAGGCTTGGCTTGTGCAAACAAACTTGCAACACGCATACTTTGGAAGATAAACTCAGAATGCAAGTTCAGACTTTGCGATATTGACGGAGGAAATCTTAGAAATGCCATAGCAAGAGAAGCCAAGGTGATATTCATGGTAAATCCTGATTTCGAGCAGAAGATGATTGAGATTGTCAATCAGATGACTGAGCAACTTACCTTTGAGTTCCGCTCTACTGAACCTAATATTCAGATATGTTTGGAAAAAACAGAGCGTCCTCAAACCATGATTGCAAGAGAAGATGCAACTAAGTTGTTAAATTGTCTTTATGCCGTACCTCACGGAGTTTTGGCTATGAGCAGAGAGATACCTAACTTCGTTGAGACTTCTACCAATCTTGCTTCAGTGAAGATAAAAGACGGTGAAGTACATATAGTTACCTCACAACGCAGTAGCGTAGAGAGTGCTTTGGAAGCAGCAAAGAGCAGGGTAGAGGCTTGTATGCTTTTGGCATGTTGCAGAGTTGAACATACCGACGGCTATCCGGGTTGGACACCTAACACAGACAGCGAAATACTTGATGTTACCGTTAAATCCTATGAGCGTTTGTTCGGTAAGAAACCTATAGTCAGAGCAATACATGCAGGTTTGGAATGCGGATTAATAGGTAAGAAATATCCAGGAATGGATATGATAAGTTACGGTCCTACTTTGCGCGGTGTACATTCACCTGACGAAAAGATGGATATTCATACCCTTGAAATGTTCTGGCAACATACTTTGGATATACTTAAAAACATACCTAAGAAATAAGGATTAATTATCTTTAATTCTAAAATTTAAGAGCAGGGATTTGATGAAAAATAAGTCCTTGCTCTTTTTTTATAAATATCTTATTAACAGTTATTTATCTTATGTACTTATTTCTTAAAAATAAAACGAAGTTTCACGCCGACGAAATCAAGTTTCAGTTTTTTAAAACGAAGTTTCACGTCAGCGAAATCAAGTTTTAATTTCTTAAAATCAAGTTTTCCTACCAATTTCTCTTAATAAATATCCAAATACATAAAATCAGAGTAGGAGAGGAGTTTGAAAATATTGAGGTTTATTCTCATTTTTGCTTGATTATCATTCTATTATAGATAAACCATAATTGATATGCGCTAAACTGTTTATTCTAATGATTATTCTTATTTAACTAAACCGCCTCGTTATACAAAATTTTCAAACGACAAATACAAATTTTCACAACTCAGAAATTTTCAAATCCAATTTATTATAAAAAATCTCAAAATAAACATACAAAGTTTAGCAATTCGTAAATTTTCAAATCCAATTTATTATAAAAAATTTCAAAATACATATACAAAGTTTCAGAAGTCTTAAAGTCTTAAATCCTAGTTATTATAAAAAATTTCAAAAGACATATACAAAGTTTCATAAGTCAGAAATTCTTAAATACAGGTAGTTGAACAAAAAGTCAGACAATAAAAATAAATTGTAAAAAGTCGGAAATTTTGGAGGCTTGTTTTAAGATAAAGAAAATAATTATTTTACTTTTTCATCAAAATATTAAGACTAAGTTAAACCACTCGGAACTAAGGACTGCAAATACCAATAAAAAGCATTAAAAACCTGTAAAAAAGTTTCATTAATTTTAATTTTATAATCAAAATTATGTAAAATAAAATATTATAATTACTTTATTTTAAATAAATTAATTGAAATTTAATTTTAATATTTTTCTTTCAAAAAATCGTTTATTTCATTCTAAATATTACTAAACTAAAACAAAATTATACTCAAATAAAAAAGTCAGTTCCGTAATTTGAAAGTTACTCTTGTTTATTTTATTCTAAATAATAATTATCAAAAATTTAGTTTCAGTCATATTTAATTTAAAAATTGCTTAAACCTGTCAAGATATTGTTAAACTAAAACAAAATTACGCTCAAATAAAAACGACAGTTCAGCAATTTGAAAGTTACTCTTGTTTATTTTATTCTAAATAATAATTATCAAAAATTTACTTTCAGTCTGATTGGATTAAAAAATTGTTTAGCCCTGTCAAGATATTATTAAACTAAAACAAAATTACGCTCAAATAAAAAAGCCAGTTCCGTAATTTGAAACTGACTTTTTATGATGTTATTTTTGAATTAAATATGGTCTTATTGAGAAATTCAATCTTTGTGTTTTGCTTCGATGCTGAGGCGGAAATCACTCAGAATATTCATATAATTAACGTAGGCTTCATAAGGAGAAGAATAATGATTGAAATATTTATGTACGTCGCCGTCTGAAAACCATTTGGTACACATATAATAGAAATTGTCCGACGTTTGCAAATGACGCCAAACGCTTATTAAGTCTTCATTTTCAGAACTTTTAACTTGTTCTTCCAAAGCGTAGATTTGGTCAAACGCATCGTTTTGAATATCATTGCCGAGCCAAGCAGAAATATCCCTTTCCTCATCTGCCCAAGAAAGAGGACTTACCGTGGAAAGCGTATCCTTAACTTCAAGAGAATCAACTAACATTGAAGGAGTTGCAAATGAGAAATCACTGTCGGCAAATACTCTTTCAGGAAGATGACGCAAAAACTCAAATATACCTGTCTCCTTCCACTGATGTTCACCGAAAGTTTCATAATCCATAAACAAATTTACACAGTCGGGATTTTCTAAAGCGTTGAGCCACAAAACATATTTATCACCCGTAAGCGGAAATTCCGCCCAAGAATGTTGCGAAAATCTGAAAGCAATATCATCTGACAACTGATAGTTTTTGCAAAGTAATTTCAATCCGTTGTGGTCTCGGTGTTCGTAAATAAAATTAGGACTCCTCCACCCTAACATCTGTTTTGCTCCCTCGATACATTGTGCCTTAAAGCCTAAGCGTCTGACCATTCTTCCTATCTCATCGGAGTATATCAGTTCGGTATTGCGGAACACCTGAGGCTTTACGCCGAAGAGTTCTTCCATTAAATCTCCGTGCATTTTTACTTGCTTAGCAAACTCTTTTTCACTCTTAAGCGCTGCCAAAGAATGCATATACGTTTCCCCGAGTAATTCCACACAACCTGTCTTTACCAATTCCTGAAAAGAAGAAATAACCTCGGGACAATATAGTTTAAATTGTTCAAGAGCAGTTCCTGTTATTGAATATGCAACTTTGAATTTGCCTTCATACTTTCTTATCAACTCAAGAATTAATGCGTTGGCAGGCAGATAGCATTTGTCTGCTATACGTCTGCAAAGCCATTTGTTTTGAACGTCATCGTAGTAATGGTGTGACTGACCTATGTCGAAGAAACGGTAAGTACGGAGTCTAAATGGCTGATGTACTTGAAAATAAAAGCAAATATTTTTTGCGGAATTTTTCTCTCCCATAATCATTTGTGGTTTTTCAGACTTCAAAATTAATATTTTTTTTCAAATAACGGTACATAATTTAAATAAATTAAAGAAAATATTTTTTTCTCTCTTCCCTACCCTGCCCCGATACGGATATTTAATTTATTTATAACCTATTGCATCTTCCTCTGATTGAAATTTATTACATTAAAAATCAATGGTATAAAAATAAAACTTAATCTTAATTTACTGAAACTTGATTTCAGCGCAGCGAAACTTCGTTTTAATTTCCTGAAACTTCGTTTTAATTTCTTGAAATCAAGTTTTATTTTCCTTAAATATGGTTTCGGAATTTTCGTAAATTAATCGAAAAAAGAATGTTTTGCTGTTTTATGACACTTAATTTATGAAAAATATTTGTCAGTCTAAAAAAAAACGTTAAATTTGCACTTTATTTTAAAGTAAAGTATTAACCCACTTAAAACAATAAAAGCAATGGCAATAAAAGGAGCAATTGTAGTTGATAAAGAAAAATGTAAGGGCTGCGGCGTTTGCGCAAGCGTTTGTCCTAAGCAGGTTATAGCTTTATCAAAGAATGTAAACGGTAAGGGTTATAACTATGCTGAGATGGTAAACGGCGATTGCATAGGCTGTGCATCTTGTGGTATGGTATGCCCTGACGGAGTAATAACTGTTTACAAAGCTAAGGTCTAATTAAAAACTTATTTACAGAAATGGCAAAAGAGTTAAAATTAATGAAAGGTAACGAAGCGATTGCTGAGGCAGCGATTCGTTCCGGTTGTGACGGCTATTTCGGATACCCAATAACCCCACAATCCGAAGTAATGGAGCATCTAATGGCTGAAATGCCTTGGGAGAAAACAGGTATGGTAGTTTTGCAGGCCGAAAGTGAAGTTGCATCAATCAATATGGTTTATGGCGGTGCTGCAACAGGAAAGAAAGTTATGACTTCTTCTTCTTCACCGGGTATGTCTCTAATGCAAGAAGGTGTAACTTATCTTGCCGGAGCAGAACTTCCTTGTTTGGTAGTAAACGTTATGCGAGGCGGTCCCGGATTGGGAACTATCCAACCTTCACAAGCTGACTATTTCCAAACAGTTAAAGGCGGCGGTCACGGAGATTATCAACTTTATACCCTTGCACCTGCAAGCGTTCAGGAAATGTATGATTTCGTTTTCAAAGCTTGGGAAATAGCTTTCAAATATCGTAATCCTGTTATGATACTTTCTGATGGTGCTATCGGACAAGTAATGGAAAAAGTTTACGTTGGTGATTATGTTCCGCGTTGGACAGATGAAGAGATAGCAAAGAACGCTCCTTGGGCAGCATTCGGAAAACCTGCTTCAAGAAATCATAATATCATCACTTCATTAGAGCTTGATTCTGCCCGCCAAGAGCAAAACAATCACCGCTTCCAAGCTAAGTACCGCGAAATGGAAAAGAACGATACTTTGTATGAAGAAATTATGTGCGAGGATGCAGAATATGTATTTGTAGCTTACGGTTCTTGCGCACGTATTGCACACAAAGCCGTTCAACTTGCAAGAGAAAAAGGAATAAAAGCAGGATTGTTGCGTCCTATTACTTTATTCCCATTCCCAACCGCTCCTATAAAAGCGTTGGCTCAAAGAGTTAAAGGTATGCTTTCTGTTGAGATGTCAGCAGGTCAAATGGTTCAAGATGTTAAACTTGCATCTGAATTTAAATGTCCTGTAGAGTATTTCGGACGTTACGGTGGTATAATTCCTACACCGCAGGAAGTTGTTGAAGCATTGGAAAACAAATTAATTAAAGGCTAATCGGCGCCAATTAAAAAGAGAAGATTATGTTTAACGAAGAAATAGTAAAACCGGAAAATCTTGTTTACAAAAAAACAAGTGTTCTTACCGATGCCGTTATGCACTACTGCCCTGGATGTCCTCACGGAACAATTCACAGAATAATAGCAGAGGTAATAGATGAAATGGGTATTCAAGACAAAACTATAGGTATCGCGCCTGTTGGTTGTTCTGTTTTAGCCTACAATTATTTTAATGTTGATTTTGTTGAGGCGGCTCACGGTAGGGCTCCTGCGTTAGCGTCCGCTATTCAAAGACTTCACCCTGAACATCATACTTTTACATATCAGGGAGACGGAGACTTGGCTGCCATAGGTACTGCTGAGACAATCCATGCTTGCAACAGAGGAGAAAATATCATTATATTCTTTGTAAATAATGCTATCTACGGTATGACAGGAGGACAAATGGCTCCTACAACTCTTGTTGGTATGAAGTCAGCTACCACTCCTTACGGACGTAGAGTAGATTTGAACGGCTGGCCTTTGCAAATCACTGAGTTAGTTGCACAACTTCCGGGAACGAACTTTGTTACCCGTCAGAGTGCATCAACTCCTGCTGATGTAAGAAAAGCAAAAGCTGCCGTAAGAAAAGCATTCGAGAACCAAGCTGCAAAGAAAGGAACTCAATTTGTTGAATTCGTTTCTACATGTAATTCAGGTTGGAAAATGACTCCTGTTGCTGCTAACGAATGGATGCGTCAGAATATGTTCCCTAAATATGTTCTTGGTGACATAAAGGTAGAAGGCGAGATTGTAAGAGAATATAATCCTGCTGACAGCAAAGTTATCAGAGATTTAGTTTCAGTAAAATAAAGTATTAATCCCCAATAAAACAACACAACAATGACAGAAGAAATAATAATAGCTGGTTTCGGAGGACAAGGAGTTTTATCTATGGGTAAAATACTTGCTTACTCAGGAGCAATGCAAGGAAAAGAAGTTAGTTGGATGCCGTCTTACGGTCCTGAAATGCGTGGAGGTACTGCTAATGTATCGGTTATTATCTCCGATGAGAGAATATCTTCACCTATTATCAGCCAATTTGACACCGCAATCATACTTAACCAACAATCTTTGGATAAATTTGAAAGTGCAGTAAAGCCGGGCGGTCTTCTTATTTATGACCCTAACGGTATTACTAAGGCACCTACACGTAAGGATATCAACGTTTATAAAATTCCTGCAACAGAAAAAAGTGCAGAAATGGGAATGGCAAAAGTTTTCAATATGATGGTATTGGGCGGATTTTTGAAAATAAAACCTGTTGTTACTGAACAGTACATAGAAGAAGGTTTAAAACATTCTTTGCCTGAGCGTCATCACAAACTTATACCTACTAACCTTGATGCAGTTGCAAAAGGTAAAGAGTTGATAGAAGGTGTAAACGTACTTTAATCTAAGATACATAATAATAAAGTACAAATAAAACAAGTCCGTTACTTGATTGTAGCGGACTTGTTTGTTTATTTGCCTGCCTTAAATCTAAATGAGGAGTAATTATTACTTGAAATAAAAAAAGAGATGTTGTAAAACCAACATCTCTATATAAAAAATACGTAAAATCTTAAAAGGAATGCTAAGCATCAATATTAGCATAAGATGCGTTAGCCTCAATAAACTCTCTTCGCGGTGCAACATCATCGCCCATAAGCATGGAAAAAATTCTGTCAGCCTCAGCAGCATCATTTATAGTTACGTGTCTCAATATTCTCTGTTCAGGGTCCATAGTTGTAGACCAAAGTTGGTCTTCGTTCATTTCTCCTAAACCTTTGTAGCGTTGAATATCCACACCGTCGTTTCCGCCTAACTCATCAATGATAGCAAGTCTCTCTTCGTCGGTCCAGCAATAGCGTTTGAAATTTTTTCCTTTCTGGATAAGGTATAGCGGAGGCGTTGCTATGTAAACATAGCCTGCGTCTATCAACTCCCTCATATATCGGAAGAAAAACGTAAGTATAAGGGTTGCAATGTGAGAACCATCGACGTCAGCATCAGTCATAATAATCACTTTGTGGTATCTGATTTTCTCCATGTTCAAGGCCTTGCTGTCTTCCGTCGTTCCGATAGACACACCCAAAGCAGTATAAATATTTTTTATGGATTCGGAGTCAAGAACCTTGTGAGTCATTGCCTTTTCCACATTAAGGATTTTTCCTCTCAAAGGAAGAATAGCTTGATGCTCCCTATCCCTTCCTTGTTTTGCAGTTCCGCCTGCAGAATCTCCCTCCACAAGGAAGAGTTCACAAACTTCGGGGTCATTACTTGAACAGTCAGCCAATTTTCCCGGCAATCCTGCAACGCCGAGTATCGTTTGCCTCTGAACAAGTTCACGTGCCTTGCGTGCGGCATGGCGTGCCGTTGCAGCAAGGATAACTTTGTCTACTATCTGTTTTGCTTCCTTAGGATGCTCTTCTAAATATATGTTGAGTTTATCTGCAATCATTTGTGAGACAGCACTCACTACTTCACTGTTTCCAAGTTTTGTCTTGGTCTGTCCCTCAAACTGCGGCTCAGATACTTTAACCGAAATCACAGCAGTAAGACCCTCTCTGAAATCATCTCCAGATATTTCGAACTTTAGTTTTTCCAGCATTCCCTCTTTTTCAGCGTAGTTCTTCAAAGTTCGTGTCATTCCCTGACGGAAGCCTTGCAGATGAGTACCTCCTTCATGCGTGTTGATGTTATTTACGTATGAATGGAGATTTTCAGTAAAGGTCGTATTGTATTCCATTGCTATCTCTATAGGAATGCCATTCTTTTCTCCCTCTATATGAATTGGCTCAAGGGTTAGTTTTTCCCTGCTTCCGTCTAAGTAATTTATGAAATCCTTAAGGCCTTCTGCCGAATAGAAAGTTTCACTGCGGAAATTACCTTGTTCATCTTGCTCTCTCTCGTCTGTAATCTTAAGCGTAAGTCCTTTATTCAGAAAAGCCAATTCCCTAAGACGGGTAGAAAGTGTTTCATAACTGTAAACGGTTGTTGTGAATATCTCATCATCAGGAAGAAACTCTACAACCGTTCCGCGTTTGTCCGTCTTGCCTATTTCTCTTACATCATAGACAGGGTGACCGCGTGTGTATTCTTGTTCATATATTTTTCCGTCTCTGTAAACCGTGACATGAGTATGCTTAGACAAGGCATTGACACAACTTACGCCGACTCCGTGTAATCCTCCCGAAACCTTGTAACTTCCTTTGTCGAACTTACCTCCTGCATGCAAAACAGTCATAACAACTTCCAAAGCCGAGCGATGCTCTTTTTCGTGCATATCAACGGGAATTCCTCTTCCGTTGTCTTCGACTCTTATGGCATTATTCTCCAATATCCTAACATCAACGCTGTTACAATAACCTGCAAGTGCCTCATCGATGGAGTTATCCACTACCTCATAAACCAAATGATGCAATCCGTTGGTATTAACATCACCTATATACATGGCAGGACGCTTTCTCACTGCTTCCAAACCTTCAAGGACGTTAATATTCGCCGCTGTGTAATTACCGTTATTAGTATTATTATCCATTATTATTCAGTCTTTTTTAAACAGAAAGCAAAATTACAAAAAAAAATCGAAATGACAAAACTATGTTTTCTTTTTTTGACACGCTGAAATCAAGTAATAACAAAGCAAAAAAAAGGTGTCGGAAAACCGACACCCAACCTTAGAAATAAAAAAATTATGAAATTTTTACCAATTCAAAGATTTAATAAAATTAAACGGTCATTCCGCCGTCTACTGACAAAGTTGCGCCGTTTACATAAGCTGCTTCTTCGCTTGCAAGGAAAGCAAACATTGCAGCAATATCTTCAGGTGTACCAAGACGTCCTACAGGTACTTTGGCAATCATTCCGTCCAAAACTTCCTTAGGCATTTTTGCTACCATGTCAGTTGCAATAAATCCCGGAGCAACGGCATTTACGGTAACGCCTTTTCTTCCTAACTCTCTGCCTAATGTTTTCGTCATTCCGATTATACCTGCCTTGGTAGCAACATAGTTAGTCTGACCGAAGTTTCCGTAAAGGCCTACAACGGAAGAAACATTTACTATTCTGCCCCAGCCTTTCTCAAGCATGAAAGGAGACAAACACTTGGTGCAGTTAAAAGTTCCTGTAAGGTTAATGTCGATAACGCTCTGCCAAATCTCAGGAGTCATCTTCTTAAGTGTGGTGTCGTTGGTGATACCTGCATTGTTTATCAAAATATCACAGCCGCCCATCAACTCTTTTACTTTGTTTGCAGCAGCCTCAACATCAGCGAAATTGCTGACATCAACAGGCATAAAGCAAAGTTCAAAACCCTGCTGCTTAGCTTCTTGAATGAAAGCCTCACCTTTTTGTGCGTTTCTTGCCCAAACAACAACCTTTGCTCCCTCTTGAGCAAAACGTAAAGCAGTTGCTTTACCTATACCTGAAGTTCCGCCTGTAACAACGGCAACTTTACCCTCTAATCTCTTCATAATGAATGAATATTTTTTTATTGTTTTACTTTAAGACATTTTTTAATTCTTTCAAAACAGAATTATAAAGCAAAATTACTAAAATTATCAGAAACAACAATAATAAAAATGATTTTATTTCAATAAACTTTGATTTGGCACTACTAAGTCTCCCTTATACGTAAATTAAAATCAAGTCTCAAAAAAATAAAACGAAGTCTCAATAATTTAAAACGAAGTCTCAGTAAATTAAAACGAAGTTTCAGAAAATTAAAACGAAGTTTTATTTTCCGTGTGATAAAATTAAAGAAGCACTTATTCTTTTTTCTGTTTTAAAAAGATTTCATATCTTTGCAAAACAAATAAAGACACAATATGAAGACAGGTTTAAAAATAGTGGCAGTAGAGCCAATAGGAATAAGCAAAGAAAAATCCGAAGAAATTAAGGAAAGATTTGCAAAGTATGATTGCACGTTTTCAATATTTTATGACAGAAAGGAAGATGAGCAAAGCCTAAAAGAGAGAATCGGGGACAGTGATGTTGCAATTATTTCTAACATTCCGTTAAGTAAAACTGTAATGGAAGAGTGTAAGAATTTGAAACTCATCGCTGTTGCTTTCACGGGAACAGACCATATTGACTTAGACTATTGCAAGGAAAGGAATATAGATGTTATAAACGCAGCAGGATACGCCACACAAGCGGTAAGCGAGTTGGCAATAGGGCTTATGCTTGATGTTTTGCGAAATATTTCACGGCTGAACGGCGATATTAGGGAGAAGAAAGGAAGAAATAATTTTTTGGGTCTTGAACTAAAGGGCAAGACTATAGGTATTGTCGGTATGGGTGCTATAGGCAAAAGAACAGCTTTGATACTTAAAGCATTCGGAGCAAATGTTTTGGCATACTCTCACCGTTCTACATTGGTAATGGAAAGAGAGGGCGTGAAGTATGTTGATTTGCCTGAATTGATGAAAAAATCCGATATAATATCACTGCACGTCCCATTGACAAAAGAAACGGAAAAACTTATAGATGAAAAAATGCTTGCCCTGTGTAAACCTTCTGCCGTTTTGATTAACACTGCGAGAGGAAAAGTTGTTGATAATGAAGCCTTGGCAAAAGCACTGAACGAAGGCAGATTAGCAGGCGCAGGAATAGATGTTTATGAGACCGAGCCGCCTTTGGAAGAAAATTATGTACTTTTAGGAGCCAAAAATTGCATTTGCACTCCTCATGTAGCCTTTGCAACAAGAGAGAGTTTTGATGAAAGAATTGAAATAGTGGTTTCAAATATAGAAAAATGGCTTTCTAAATAACAGAAAATCAAAATAAAGGTATCTTATTATAAAGTTATACTTTAGTAAAATGACTTCTGAATATATAAAATTAAAACATAAGGTAGTCTGTTTGAAAATTTTACTTTAGAAAATCTTTTCTAAATAACAGAAAATCAAAATAAAGATACCTTATCATAAAGTTATACTTTATTAAAATGATTTCTGAATAAACAGAAATTAAAACAAAGATACTCTATTTTAAAAATTTAGTTTAGGGAAAATAAAAAAAGAAAAGCCGCAACAAAGTAAAGATTTGTTACGGCTTTTTCATTTGTTAATGGTGTATATATCAGTTTTCAAGTCTGAAAATCAAGCTATTGTTTACACAATCCATAAATATTTTGCTCTCTGTTTGCAGTTTACCGTCAATGATAAGCATACTCAATTTGTTGGTTACAAGTTTCTGAATTGCACGTTTTACAGGTCTTGCTCCCAAAATAGGGTCATAGCCTTCGTTTGCCAAACAATCAAGAGCCGTTTCGCTGTATTCCAATGTTATTTTCTTTTCTTTAAGGGTGTTAAGCAGCCTTTGCATTTGCAGTTTCACTATCTCCCTTATCTCTTCTGCGAACAGAGGACGGAAAACTACTATCTCGTCTATTCGGTTCAAAAATTCGGGTCTTATACTCTTTTTCAGCAATTCCCTAACCTTGGTTTGGGCTTCCTGCCAAGAAGAGGCGAAATTCTCTTTTCCCGAACTGATAGCCTCTTGCAAAAATTCACTGCCGAGATTTGAGGTCATGATGATGATAGTGTTCTTAAAATCGACCAGTCTTCCCTTTCCGTCAGTCAGACGTCCGTCTTCCAAGACTTGCAAAAGAATGTTAAATACATCGGGGTGTGCTTTTTCTATCTCGTCTAAAAGAACTATTGAATAAGGTTTTCTTCTTACGGCCTCCGTTAATTGACCTCCCTCTTCGTAACCTACATATCCCGGAGGCGCTCCTATAAGACGTGAAACCGAATAGCGTTCTTGGTATTCCGACATATCAATTCTTATCATAAGGTTTTCGTCATCGAAGAGCAATTCTGCCAAAGCCCTTGCCAATTCCGTCTTTCCTACTCCCGTAGAGCCTAAAAAGGCGAACGAACCTATAGGTCTCTTGGCGTCATTTAAACCACTGCGGCTACGTCTTATGGCATTGGAAATGGCTTCTATGGCTTCTTCTTGTCCGATAACACGTTTTTTCAGTTCGTCTTCAAGCCTCATGAGTTTTTCTCTTTCACTTGTCATCATACGGGTTACAGGTATTCCCGTCCAACGTGAAACCACTTCGGCAATGTGGTTTTCGTCCACTTCCTCTGTTATCATTGCCGAGCCTTGTTGAAGATTTTTAAGTTTTTCCTGATAATCCTGTAAATCCTTTTCAGCCGTCGGTATCTTGGAATAGCGCAACTCGGCAACCTTTCCGTAATCTCCGTCTCTCTCTGCATTTTGCGCCATGGTCTTATAGGATTCTATCTTCTTGACTTCTTCCTGTATGGCATCGACAATATATTTCTCGCTCTTCCAACGCTCTGTCAATCTGTCTTTTTCTTTCTTTAACTCATCTATTTCTTTGCTTAGTTGAGCTACTTTTTCATTATCTTTCTCTTTCTTTATGGCTACCCGCTCTATTTCCAACTGACGCAACTTTCTTTCCGTCTCGTCCAACTCCTCGGGCGAAGAATCTATCTCCATTCTCAACTTTGCAGCCGCTTCATCTATCAAGTCAATGGCTTTATCGGGAAGAAAACGGTTGGTAATATATCGGTCTGACATCTCGGCAGCAGCAATAATGGCAGCGTCTTTTATTCTTACGTGATGATGTACTTCATATTTTTCTTTCAAACCTCGAAGTATCGACACGGTATCTTCAACCGTAGGCTCATCTATAAGAACCATTTGAAAACGTCTTTCAAGTGCTTTGTCCTTTTCAAAATATTTCTGATACTCATCAAGAGTCGTCGCTCCGATTGCCCGTAAGTCTCCTCTGGCAAGAGCAGGCTTCAAAATGTTTGCTGCATCCATAGCGCCCTCTCCTCCTCCTGCTCCGACAAGAGTATGTATTTCATCTATGAAAAGTATGACATCGCCCTCCGATTTCACAACATCATTGACTACTCCTTTCAATCTTTCCTCAAATTCGCCTTTATACTTTGCTCCTGCTACCAATGCACCCATATCTAACGAATAAATCTTCTTTTGTTTCAAATTTTCGGGTACGTCATTTGCAAAAATCCTTTGAGCCAAACCTTCTGCTATGGCAGTCTTTCCCACTCCCGGTTCACCGACAAGAACAGGGTTGTTTTTGGTTCTTCGTGAAAGTATCTGCAAAACACGTCTTATCTCCTCGTCTCTTCCTATCACGGGGTCGAGTTTGTTTTGCTTGGCTTTCTCTATAAGATTAACGGCAAAACGTTCCAAATTCTCATATTTGTTGTTTGCCTTGGTGTTATTGAAATTTTCCATAATTGTTTTGATTGTTTATATTGTTTTCGTTTTTCTTAATTTTAAAACAATCACAACTTGTCAAAAAATATGCACAACAAAGAAAAACGACAAAAAGTCAGCATTATAACCCATGGAAACGACAAAAAGTCAGCCCCTTATCAAAAGAAAAAAGGAGCAAAGTTTCACAACTTTCTCCTTTTTTGAGTATTAACCTTAAAAATATATGACATTACATTATTTTCACGTTGCAAAATTACTTCATGCCGCAGTTTTACACAATACTCAATAGTTAGTATTTTTACAAAATCAAAATAATCACTTGTCAGTATAAGACTTAGTAAACCAATTCAAAATCACAGTCTTAGCATTCTTTGTTTGATGAGTGTGTTTTTTCGTTTTGAGAGTATAAAAGTTAAAAACATCTTATTATTTTCAAGTTTTATCAATCCGTCTTAAACTTTTACCCTTCTGCTAAGTTGAAAATAGCATAAATAAGATGAAAGAACAATAAAGTAAACTCAAAAAACAGAATAAAATTGCTTTTTAATCAAAAAATTAATTTAAAAATTGTTGCCATAATAAAAAAAAGTATTACTTTTGCAAACTGATTTTAGTGAGTTCTATTTTGAAATAAACAGAAAATAACATAGAAAGAGATGAAAAGAACATTCCAACCATCAAGAAGAAAAAGAGTAAACAAACACGGATTCAGACTAAGAATGTCTACAACGAGCGGAAGAAAAATATTGAACGCAAGACGCAGACACGGAAGAAAAAAACTTACTGTTTCTGACGAAAGATAAAAAGAAAGCGGAATCCGAATTAAGTTTCTTTAGAGCGGACAGTGATAGAATATGTATTGCTGTTCGCTTTTTTTTAGTTAAATATCCGAGCGGTAAAACGTTCTTTTGCAATCATAATACGCCGTATAGAAGAATGGGAAGAAAAAAACAAAAATACACAATAGAGAATGCGGAGATAGAATCCTTTGCTGCCGAGGGCAATGCTATAGTCCGCCACAACGATAAGATAATATTTGTGCCTTATGTCG
>JAFVAP010000111.1 GCA_017480455.1 Bacteroidales bacterium
AGCCAGATAAACGCCTTTTTCCATCTGTTGTCCTTTGCGTGAGAGATAGAACCGTTCCGTTTTGTCTTGCTCTTTAGTCTCCTGTATTTCTTCTCTGATGTTTACTTCTTTTTCTTCTTTTGCGGAAGTGAACATTTTACCTGCTTTGTCATCGACATAGTCAAGTATTATCTCTTTTGTCAGTGTCGGAATGTCAAATCCGTCTTCCTCAACATTGACTACCAAAGGCGAAACTATCTTTGTGATGATTCCTCCGCCCGTTCTGTTGAGAAATTTTACTTTATCCCCGACTTTAAATTCTCTCATAATATTATAAAACAGTGTATTAATAGTTTAAATTAATGTATCTGCAAATTCATTGAAATCAAGGCCGTCAAAATTGCCCGAACTCATCATCAGAATGCAAACATCTTTCATCTCTGTCTTTCTTATATCCTCCAACATCTTATCTTTGTCGGTATAAACCCTAAGTTCCTTTGAACCGAAAGCCTTATAAACATCCTCTTTTTTTATTTCGGGAAGCCGTTTCAGTTCTAAGGCATGATGATTGTAATAAACCATAGGAATATCTGCCTTATCCATTGTTCCGTTGTATTGTTTTAAGAAATTTTCACTCAGAGATGAGTATGTGTGTAACTCCATGCAGGCAATGAGTTTTCTTTTAGGAAACCATTCTTTAACAGCCTCTGTAGTGGCTTTGAGTTTTGACGGAGAGTGGGCAAAATCCTTGAAAATGCTTACAGTGTTATTTTTCTTTACAAGTTCCAATCGTTTGCCTGCTCCTTTGAATGATTGCATTGAAGTCAGAAAATCTTCCTCTTTTATACCGATTGATTTGCATACGAGCAAGGCTGCATGAAGGTTGAGTATGTTATGTTTTCCGAAAACTTGAATAGGATATGCTTTTTCCTTATATATAATATATGTATTGCCGTTATCTGTTTTGTACGGTAAAATTCCGTAAGGCTCTTTTTTAATATCCTGCCTTGAATGTTCGGCGATGAGTTTTACATTCTTGTCTTCTGAGCAGTAGATGAGAGTTCCGTTTGGTTCTGTTTTGTCAGCAAAGATTTGAAATTGCTCACAATAGTTTTCAAAAGTAGGAAATACGTTTATGTGGTCCCATGCTATACCCGTGATTACTCCTATATTCGGTTTGTAAAGATGAAATTTCGGCCTTCTGTCAAGAGTTGAGGTCAGATATTCATCACCCTCCAAAACCATATAGCGTGCGTCCGAAGTAATCTTAACCATTACTTCAAAGCCTTCCAATACCGCTCCGACCATGTAATCAGTCTCTATGCCGTTTGCTTTCATTGCGTGGAGAATCATTGCCGTTGTGGTGGTCTTGCCGTGAGAGCCGCCGATGACTATTCTTATTTTGTCTTTGGACATTTCATACAGAAACTCGGGATAAGAATATATTTTGAGATTAAGTTCTTTCGCCCTTATTAATTCGGGATTGTCTTCTTTGGCATGCATTCCCAAGATGACTGCGTCCAAATCCGATGTTATCCTTTCGGGATTCCAACCTATGCTTTTGGGCAAAAGAGAGTATTTTTCCAATCTTTCCTTGGCAGGTGAAAAAATTTCGTCGTCGCTTCCGCTGACTTCATATCCTTTTAAACTCAAAGCAATGGCTAAATTGTGCATGGCACTTCCGCCTATGGCAATAAAATGTACTCTCATTTTTGAAACCGTTTTTTCTTTTTGCAAAGATAAACAAAAAATATAATATTTGCTCTCTGCAAGTCAAAGTAAAGCAAATTTTAAATTAAATGTTATTTTGGGAAGATAAAGCTATGTTTGTTTATGAATGCGGATAAGAGATAAGTTTTTTGCTTTTGCGGCAGCGTTTTTTAGTTTCATCGTATCGGAAAAATGGTACGGTTTTTGTCTGATAAGATTGGAAATTGCAAATTTTTCTGTTTTTTTATTGTGTTGTAGAAAAAAAAGAATAAATTTGCAATTTGAAATAAATCGAACATAAATTAACAAAAAAAAGCAAAACGATGAAAAAATTAGTATTAGCAATTGCAGTCGTATTTACTTGCTTGAGCCTTTCAGCTCAGAAAGAAACTATGGCTACATTGAAAATGGGTAAGGAGAATATGCTTAGCAAGCAAGCCGTTTCTCAACTTATGAGCCCAAAGAAAAAATTACAAAAGAAGTCTGTTGCTGACGGTACAACATTGTTGTGTGATTTCAGCGATGCTACTGCTTACAGTTTCGGCACAACAGCAAACCACAGTTACGCTGAAGGATTCACTTATTTGAATGCAAGTGCTCAGAGCTCATCAGAGTCAGGTTATGTTGACTGTAACAACAAATGGTGGACCTTAGCATTATTCGGTGAGCCGTTTGCAAGTTATGACAACTGGTACGGTCACATTGAGCCTGCAAACTATCCTACTGAGGTTTCAGAATTTGAAAACAGTTATTACTATCTTCCTATGAGTATTTGGAATGGTTTTGCTGCTATAGACCTTTATTACGGAAGCAATAGTCAGTCAGCAAATGACGCTGTTGAAGCCTTTGTTAAAATTAACACTCCTATAGTTACTGACGGTAACGCTATAGATATTAACTTTGTTCAGTTCGTTTACGCAGTATGGAACAGAGATTACTATTTCATAGACTGGTCTACAAACCCTAATTTCGAAGCAGGAACATACGATTCAGTTGAATTTAATGTAAAGAGAATTGAAGCTGAAGTAGGTGATGCAGGTTCTAATAACACATTCGGAAGAAAACTTGTAAACCTACCTACAGGTACAAACATTTGTAACCTTGCTACTCCGGGACAACAAATATATATCCGTTTCAGAGTAACGGCTGAGGCTCCGGGCTCAAACGTTGCAGGTTACCAATGGTTCTTAGATGATATTTCTTATGCTTCTGCTCCTGAATCACGTATAGAACTTAACCAGTATCATGTTTATGACGGATACAGACGTATACCTACCATATTGGTTCCTGAAAACTTCAGAAACGTAGCTCAGATAACTAATACAGGTTCAAACACCGTTACTGCTTCTTTGAGAAATACTTTCGGTTATGCAGGTTATGACCAAGCAACTGAAGAGATGTACTATGACGAAATCAGCACTTCATCTTCTGAGGTAATGCAAGTAGAAAACTCAATTGAGGTTAATTTTTATGATACTTTGGACGACGGAAATCCTGATTTAAGCAATCCGACTGTAACCCGTTACAGAACTTTGACAGTAAGTGATGACGCTATTGCACAACCTGTTCCAAGCAGCGTTGAAACACAATATTACATTTCAAGTGACGTTATATACAGCCTTAACGGTGAAGAACATGCTTTGAATTGTGACACTAACTACTACATCGGTGCAGTTGAAGACCCTTCAAAACCTCATTGCTATGTATGGCAAAAAGATATGGGTATTTTGTATAACAGATATTCAGGTGTTTGGAATTATTATTACCCTAATTCAGGTTCTTATAGTTCAGGTCAAGTTGCATACGAGAACAACTATAAAGTATGTTTGGCTTACACTGCTCAAGGCTTAACTGACGAAAGCAGCAATGTTTACCTTGCAGGTGTTGAAGTTGTTCCTGCTATTGACTCTTGTGAGGCAGGTGCAACAATCAGAGCTTCCCTTATGAAATACAACGGTGATGCAACAAGTTGGGATAATGCAATTATACCTGTAACTGATGCTCAAGGACAAGCTATCCAATCAGCAAACCGTACTATGACAAACAGCGATTTGAACAACGGAATAGGTGAAAACCCTTCTGACCGTTTCAGCCAAGGTGAGTACAATACCGTATATCTTCCTTTCACTGACGGATCAACAGTTATGGAACCAAACGAAACTTACTATGCTTGCTACCAAAAAGTAGGTTCTACAGGTAAATTCTACGTTGCAAAAGACTATGATTACTGGAATTCTTATGCTTGGGAGTCTGCTCTTGGTTGTTTGATTTATTCTCCTACCCTTTCTCAGTCTGAGCAATATTCTTGGGGACTTTATTGGTTCGCTTCTTACTCAAGCTATTCAGTTCCTTTCATCCGTATGGTTGTTTCTGACATACCTAACTCTTCTCTTGCACAAGTTAGCACAGAGGCTGCTTCTTCTATGTCAGCTTATCCTAACCCTGCATCAGACAAAGTTACATTGTCTTATATGATTAACCAAACAGGAAACGTTAATATCACTGTTACTGACCTTATGGGAAGAGTTGTTGCTTCACAAAATGAAGGCATACGCGAGGCAGGTTCTCACTACAATTCATCTCTTAACGTTAGCAACCTAACAGCAGGAACTTATTTCTATACTTTGGAAGTTAATGGTGTTAAATCAACTAACAAGTTAATAATAAACAGATAATAACGTTCTTCTAAGGAAGACACCTTATTAATATAAGGACTGAACGATGCTTGTCTTAGACAGACAGGCATCGTTTTTCTTTGTATTTTTTTGCACGGTAGTATTTTTTTTCATAATTTTGCAAATTCCGTATTTATGTATGGTATAATTTTTGTGATATATGACTTTTAAGATTTGATAATAATAAAAAAACTTAATATTATGTTATTTAAATTAAAGAAAACACTGCTTTTGCTTTCAATACTTTTGTTCAGTATTGAGACCTTTGCCGTTCCGGCAGATAAACGACCGGTTACGGTTAAGCAAATAAACGGAAAAACGCTTACATTCATTCTTTCGGGCGACGAAAAGTTGAATTGGGCTAACACACTTGACGGTTACACCCTTTTGCATAACGAGTCCGGAGATTGGGTATATGCAGTCTTGGACGGACGCAACAATTTAGTTCCTTCTTCCGTTCTTGCGTGCAACGAGGAAGAGCGTTCCGCAGAGGAAAACAGTTTTTTGTCTTCCATTAACAAAAACATATCTTTCTCTGATGAACAATTCAACAGCATTATCACTGCTTACGATGAGGCAAACCGTCCTTCACCAATCCTTAAGGTGATGAACACCAACATTCCTACTGTTGCCTCAGACAGTGTCTTGGTTATATTAGTCAGCTACAGCGACAAACCTTATACTTACACGCAGGCAGACTTCTATAACTATTTTGCACAACCTAATTTCAACGGAACAGGAAGTTTGAGAGACTATTATCTTGACCAGTCAGGCGGATTGTTCGATATGAAATTCAGAGTTGTAGGTCCTTATACTCTTCCTAACACAAGTGCTTATTATGCAAATAGGGGAGAGCAACTTGCCAAAGATGCAATATCAGCAGCCGACAATGATGTTGATTACACTCATTTTGCCAATGTGTCAAATACTTCGGGTATAAGCAGAGTAGGTTGTGTCTTTGTTATGTATGCAGGCACTCCTCAGTCCTCTACAGGAAATACATCTGAGGTTTGGCCTCATCAGAGTAACATATCTTCGACTTTTATGAAAGATGATGTAAGGTTCTCCCACTATGTATGCGGACCTGAAATGCAATACAATTACGGCTCTACTTCTTTTGCCGCAATAGGAACAATGTGCCATGAGTTCGGTCACGCATTGGGACTTCCTGATTTTTATGATACGGGCAATAACTCAAGCGGTTCGTCTACCAATGTAGTCTCTACGGGTGACTATGACCTTATGTGTTCGGGGTGTTATAACAACAATCAAGCAACACCTCCTAACTGGTCTGCCTATGAAAAATTGTTTACCGATTGGATTTTGAAAATGGATACGCTTACGGATTCCCGCGATTCCCTTTCTTTGCCTGTTATCTCGGGAGGCAACGATACGGCTTATCTTGTTAAGGTATCGGGTTCGCAGGAGTTCTTTACCTTGGAAGCAAGACGCAAGGCAGGTTGGGACGCTTATCTTCCTGCTGCAGGAATACTTGTACATCACGGTAATATGTCTAAGATAAATTCTTGGATTAACAACGGATACAACAGCATCAATACTTCCGCAAGCAACAGAGGTTGGTTTATTGAGCCTTCAACAGGAGTTACCTCTCACGGAACAACTGCCCAAGCACCTTTTGTAAGCAATTCGGGAGTAA
>JAFVAP010000112.1 GCA_017480455.1 Bacteroidales bacterium
ATTATTTTTCTTTCATACAAGAAAATAAGGATAAATTATCTTAGGATAAAAGCAAAGAGGCTTTTGTCAAACCTTATTGAAACAAAATATATAAATTATTGAAAAAAATACTATCTTTGCAAAAATTTTCGAATAAAGAGACTTGTAATGAAGAGACATAAAAGGTAATGAAACTGCCGACTAAACGGAAAACGACAACTCAGAAAAATAAAAATGTAAGGAACTCAGATAGTCTACCCATTTATTTTCTTACACTGACGGAGTAATAAATTTACGACATATATTATACATAAATTATTTTTTAGACAGGAATAAAAACACAGAAATACAAGATAAGATTATGATGACATCAAACGAAATAAGAAAAACATTTATTGATTTTTTTGCATCTAAAGGACACGCTGTTGTCCCGTCAGCATCCATGGTAGTAAAAGATGACCCTACTCTTCTTTTTACAAATGCAGGAATGAACCAATTTAAAGATATCTTTTTGGGTAATGTTTTGAAGCCTTATAACCGTGCAACCGACGCTCAGAAATGTCTACGCGTCAGCGGAAAACACAATGACCTTGAAGAAGTAGGTCATGATACTTACCATCATACAATGTTCGAGATGTTAGGAAACTGGTCTTTCGGTGATTATTTCAAAAAAGAGGCCATTGCGTATGCTTGGGAACTTCTTACGGAAGTATTTAAAATTAACAAAGAAAATCTTTATGTCACTTATTTCGGAGGAGACGAAAAAGAGAACTTACCTGCAGACAATGAGGCATTGGAATATTGGAAGCAATGGGTAAGAGAAGACCATATTTTACCGGGAAACAAACATGATAACTTCTGGGAAATGGGAGAAACAGGCCCTTGTGGTGCTTGCTCTGAAATTCACATTGACTTAAGAAGCGAAGAAGAAAAGCAAAAGATAAACGGAAGAGACCTTGTCAATAAAGATAATCCCCTTGTCATAGAAATATGGAATCTTGTCTTTATGGAATATAACAGAATGGCAGATTCTTCTCTTGTTCCATTGAAAGAAAAAAACATAGACACAGGTATGGGTTTTGAGCGCTTGTGTATGGTTCTACAGAATAAAAAGTCTAATTACGATACCGATGTTTTCCAACCTTTAATTCAAGAAATAGCAAGACGCTGCGGAACAAAATACGGTCAAGATGAGAAAAAAGATATAGCAATGCGCGTTGTAGCAGACCACCTCAGAGCAGTAAGTTTTGCAATTGCTGACGGACTTTTACCTTCAAATGCAAAGGCAGGCTATGTTATAAGAAGAATATTACGACGTGCAATAAGATACGGATACACTTTCCTTTCATTCAAAGAACCTTTTATCTGCGAATTGGTAGACACCCTTATAGAACAAATGGGTCTGCAATACGAAGAACTTAACAGAGGAAAAGATTTAATTAAACGGGTAATAAAAGAAGAAGAAAATGCGTTTCTGAAAACGCTTTCCAACGGAATACAGAAATTCGACAAATATATAGAGGAACACAAACAGGGATTAATAAGCGGTGATTTTGCTTTTGAATTGTTTGACACTTATGGATTTCCTATAGACTTGACTTGCCTTATGGCAAAAGAGCAAAACAGAGAGGTTGATATGCAATCTTTCGAAGATAATCTCAAGAAACAAAAAGAACGTAGCAGAAATGCAGCAAAAATTGCTGCCGATGATTGGACGGAATTAATACCTAATTTCGTAGACGTAAGTTTTGACGGATACGACACTTTGAACGAAGAAGTCAAGATAGTGAAATACCGCCGCATTGAAACCAAAGGACAATCCCTTTACCAAATCGTTTTGAACAAAACCCCGTTCTATGCTGAAATGGGCGGACAAGTAGGCGATACAGGATTTCTGAAAAATGACAAAGAAAAGATTGCCGTTATTGACACAAAGAAAGAAAACAATCTCATTATACACATAACCAAGAAATTACCGGAATACATTTCGGACTCTTTCTTTGCAGAAGTTAATGAAAACAGACGCCGCAATATAGAACGCAATCACACGGCAACTCACCTGCTTCACTATGCGTTACGCAAGGTCTTAGGCAGTCATGTAGAACAAAAGGGCTCGTATGTTGATGACAAGCGTTTACGCTTTGACTTTTCCCACCCGACAAAATTAACATCGGAAGAATTAAGGCAAGCCGAGCAAATCGTAAATGCTATGATAAGACAAGATTTCCAAGCTGATGACCACAGGAACGTGCCTATAGAACAGGCTAAGGAAATGGGAGCAATGGCTTTATTCGGAGAAAAATACGGAGACAAAGTAAGGGTAATACGATTCGGAGAAAGCATTGAACTTTGCGGAGGAACACACATAGCAAGTACAGGCAGAATAGGTATGCTAAAAATAATCGGCGAATCAGCAGTTGCTTCCGGTATCAGAAGAATAGAAGCCGTAACAGGAGAAGAATTTGAGAACTACATGTATGCCCTACAAGATTCTTTGCTTAAAATAAAATCTTTCTTCGAAGCATCTCCTGATATCATCAACTCCATAAAAAAGACAATTGAAGAAAACAATTCATTGAAGAAACAGGTAGAAGATTTTGCCAAAGAAGCAGTTTCGGGTTTGTATTCCAAACTAAAAGAGAGTCCTGAAAAAATCAACGGGCTTGATTACTTTGAATGCTGCGCTCCTATCTCGTCAGATGCAATGAAAGATTTAGCCTATAGATTCAGAGGAGAATTTTCTGACTTCTGCTTTGCAGGAGCAAATGAACAAAACGGAAAAATAATGCTAACCGTTATGCTTTCTGACTCCTTAGTAGAAAAAGGGTTAGATGCAGGTAAGATAATACGCGAAGCAGCCAAATTTGTAAAAGGCGGCGGAGGCGGTCAAAAATTCTATGCAACAGCGGGAGGTAAAGACAAGGACGGCATAAACTTAGCATTAAACTACATCAAAGACCGAGTAAAAGGAATATAACACAATTATTTTTGCAATTAGGCGAAAATAACGTTAGATGTTTTTGCAATAAAATCATAACTTCGAAATCGTAGTTTGATATGGATTTGTGGAATAATGATACTGAAATAAGATTTTTTAAAGAAGCGTTAAACGGTTTCGCATCTGTTGAAAAATTATTTTATAAACTTAAATTAGGTTCGTATGCTTATGTACCGAAAGAAGTAAATACCGAAGGTAAAACCCTACAGTCAAGAAATTCTTTAATAGGGCATTTTACTGAAAATTGGTGTAAAAATCTTATTGAACCAATCGCAAAAAAACATGGTTTATTTGCTGTAAATAGTGTTGTTTGTGAAGAAATAGGATTAACAAGACAATCCTCGGCAGATTTAGTTATCTCAAAAAAAGATACGATTCAGCAAACAGCAAAGGATATAAAAATTATTTTTGAGATAAAAATGAGTATTATATCTAATTATCTATATAATGAAGATGGAGATATTAAACTAATTGGTGATTATAAAACACACAGAGGAAATCCATCTTTATTACGTTCTGATAGTATGTTAAAAGCTATAGGAAAAAGTGTAGATATTAGAGTATGCGGAGAAAAAAGTGCAAATATTCCCATTATTATATTAGGAAACAGTCCTATTACTGCCAATTATAAAGAAAAGGTAGATCAATTAAAACAAAGTGGTGTTATACAAAATTTTATTTCATTAAATCCTAATCCGTCTAAAAGTAATTTTATTAAAGAATCTAAGACAAAGGGTTTTATTACACCTAAAGATTACCGTGAGTTTGAACAAATATTGGATAATCTGCTGAATTTTGATTTCTATTATTTCTCTGCAATGAAAAGTAAAAACGAATTAGGAAAACTTATTTCATTGGCTGCACGAGAAAAATCAGATATTGAACGTGCGGATAAGTTTTTACAACTAATAAAGGTTTAAATATGAGTGTAGCAACACAAACAAGTTCATTTGGAACAAGAGGCAGAATAAATCATAATTCGGAAAAGTTTTATAATTCTAAATTATACAAAGAATTAGAAAGGAAAGTTATTTCTGTTACAGAAGACAATTCTTTTCCTGATGAATATATAAACAAAATAATTTGTTCATCTTCCGAACAAATGACAGAACTTCCCAATAATTGTGTTGATTTAATGATAACATCACCGCCATATAATGTAACCAAAGAATATGATGAGGATCTGTCGTTGAAAGAATATCTGCAACTATTAGAAAATGTTTTTTCTGAAACATACAGAGTTCTCGTTAATGGAGGACGTGCTTGTATAAATGTTGCAAATTTAGGAAGAAAACCATATATACCTTTATCTGATTACATATCACAAATGATGTCTGGTATCGGTTTTAATATGAGAGGTGAAATTATATGGAATAAAGCAGCAAGTGCTTCACCTTCTACTGCTTGGGGTAGTTGGCAGAGTGCTTCTAATCCTATTTTAAGAGATATACACGAATATATTTTAGTATTTTCAAAAGGAGAGTACAAGAAAGAAAAAAAGAATAAAGAAAATACGATATCTAAAGAAAATTTTATGGAATGGACAAAATCAATTTGGACAATGAATGCAGAAAGTGCTAAACGCATAGGACATCCTGCCCCATTCCCCGAAGAACTACCTTATCGTTTAATTCAACTTTATTCTTTCAAAGGTGATGTTATTTTAGATCCATTTATTGGTAGTGGGACTACAGCAGTGTCTTCGTTGAAATCAGATAGGAAATTTGTAGGATACGAGTTAAATTCAGAGTATGTGCAATTGGCAAATAAAAGATTGGAACCATTACTGAAACAAGTACATCTATTCTAACAAAACTAAGAAGAGTATTTAACATAATAGATAATAATTAATATAAAAACAAAAACAATATGCAGAATATTCGCAACGTAGCAATAATAGCTCATGTTGATCATGGAAAAACGACTTTGGTTGATAGGATGCTTTATCAAGCAAAGTTGTTTAGGGATAATCAAGAGAAGAAAGAATTGATTCTTGACAGCAATGATTTGGAACGAGAGAGAGGAATAACAATTCTTTCCAAGAATGTCTCTATCCGTTATAAGGGATTTAAAATAAACATCATTGACACTCCGGGACACAGTGATTTCGGCGGAGAAGTTGAACGTGTGTTAAACATGGCTGACGGTGTACTTTTAGTTGTAGATGCTTTTGAAGGTCCTATGCCTCAAACACGATTTGTTTTGCAAAAAGCCATTGAAATGAAACTAAAACCCATTGTTGTAATTAACAAGGTGGATAAGCCAAACTGCGACCCTATTGCAACACAGGAAAAAGTTTTTGACCTTATGTTCAGTCTCGGTGCAAGCGAAGACCAATTGGATTTTCCTACCGTTTACGGGTCTTCAAAAGAAGGCTGGATGGCTGAAGATTACACCAAACCCACAACAGATGTTTCATACCTATTAGACCAAATCATCAAGTACATTCCCGAATACCCTCACTTAGAAGGAAACACTCAGATGATGATTTCATCTTTAGATTATTCTTCTTATGTAGGCAGAATAGCCGTAGGCCGTTTGCACCGCGGAACTCTGCAGGCAGGTGAAGATGTAATGCTGTGTAAACCTAACGGAGAAAAATATACAAGCAAGATAAAGGAACTTTATGTTTTCGAAGGCTTGGCTAAGGAAAAAGTAAAAACGCCTGTAGAGGCAGGTGAGATTGTCGCCTGTCTCGGAATAGATAATTTTGATATCGGAGACACCATTTGCGACAAGGAATTCCCTGAGCCTCTTCCGCCTATTAAAGTTGATGAACCTACACTCAGCATGTTGTTCACCATAAATAATTCACCGTTTTTCGGAAAGGAAGGAAAATACGTTACTTCCCGACATTTAAGAGACAGACTTTTCGGAGAATTAGAGAAGAATCTTGCCTTACGAATTGAAGAAACAGACTCGCCTGACACACTTATAGTATACGGACGCGGAGTATTACATCTAAGTATACTTATTGAAACCATGAGACGTGAAGGATATGAGTTACAAGTCGGACAACCTAAGGTGATAATAAAAGAAATCGAAGGAAAGAAGTGTGAGCCTGTTGAACAACTCATAATCGTAACTCCGGAACAATTTGCAGGAAAAATAATAGAGCAAGTAACAGCAAGGAAAGGAGACCTTTTGAGTATGGAGCCACGGGGAGACCGTCAGCACATAGAATTCACCATTCCGTCACGCGAACTTATAGGTCTTACCAATACTATTCTGACCATATCAGAGGGAGAGGCTATCATGGCTCATCAACTTAAAGGTTTTGAACCTTGGAAAGGAGATATGCCAAGCAAGAGAATGGGAGCTTTAATAGCAAAGGAAACAGGCCAAGTCATAGAATATTCACTTAACAAACTGCAAGACAGAGGCAGGTTTTTTGTTGAGCCGGGCGACGAAATATATACAGGAATGGTTGTAGGTGAAGGTCTGCGTCCCGATGACATAGTAGTAAATCTTGTTATCACAAAGAAACTTACCAATATGCGTGCCGCAGGCAGCGATGAAAAAACCAACATCGCACCGGCTATAAAGTTTTCTTTGGAAGAGGCTATGGAGTATATTAAGGATGACGAATACCTCGAGATAACTCCGTCGCACTTAAGAATAAGAAAAATAATACTTGATGAAGTTCAACGTAAACGTGCAGCACAGGCAAAGGCAACCTTAAGCGAATAAGGTCCTGCACTATACAATCAAGTGCAGATTTGAATTCATTGTTCTATAATTAAATTCAAATCTGCACTTTTATTTTGCACTGTAGAAAAAGAGTGATACTAACTTACAATATTGCCAACCTAAAAGTTACGATTCCTAAAGTAAACAGATTTTCAACCATTCACCCAACGGAAAGAACAAGACGCAAGCCGAGGTAGTCGTACCTGAAGTCGGGATAGCTTCTGCTACGGTACGACAGACGGCAATACCATGCGCCAGCGTTAAAACCACCACCGCGGTACACACGGTAGGAGCCACTAATAGGACCTGTCGGATTTACCTGCAAGCCCTCCTTGTAATCACCATACCAATCTTGACACCATTCCCATACGTTACCCGTCATATCATATACGCCAAGTTCATTTGGCTTCTTTTGCTTAACAGGATGTGTCTTGTTATTTAATATAACAAAGTGCCAGTACCATGAGACCTCGTCAATGTTATTACTACCGGAATATTTATAACCTTTGGAGTTAACTCCTCCACGTGCGGCAAACTCCCACTCCGCCTCAGTAGGTAAACGGAATTTGAGTCTTGTCTTTAGATTTAACTTTCTAATAAAATTTTGACAGTCTTCCCAACTCACAGTTTCAACGGGTTTTTTAGCACCCTTAAAATGAGATGGATTCTTCCTCATAACAGCCCGCCAAAGTTCCTGCGTTACAGGAGTCTCTCCGATATAATAGTCTCTCAGTGTTA
>JAFVAP010000113.1 GCA_017480455.1 Bacteroidales bacterium
AAAAAACGAGTCCTATTCCCGGAGTTAATAATTCCATAATATCTTTTTTTGTTTCAAGCCTAAAAAATCCAAGCAACTCTCTTTCACTGCCAACCGCAGGAAAAAGAGTTGCTTACTTTCAATCCTTATTTCACTACAAGAACGAAACAAGTCACCACTGCAAACAATGCAACAGCCTCAACCAAAGCAGCAATGATAATCATATTGGTTCGAATATCACCTGTAGCTTCCGGCTGACGTGCTATGGCCTCCATAGCATTCTTACCTATGTTTCCGATACCTATACCTGCCGCAATGGCAGCAAGACCGGCACCCAAACCTGCAAGTCCCTGTCCTATCGGCAAGTAATTTGCAACAGCGTCCATTAATACCATTAACAATGTCATCGTTTTTTAATTTTTTAGTTATTTATTTTGATGTATCTACTTATGAAATACAGACAGCAAAGATAGAAAATAATTATCAAACAATAATGTTTTTTTCATTTTTTTCTTTATTTTTCATAAACAAACAGGCATCTCCGTAAGACAAAAACCTGTAATTATTTTCCAAAGCGTGCTTATAGACTTGCTGCCATTTATCACCTATCAAGGCACTTACCAAAAGCAACAAAGTACTCTTGGGTTGATGAAAATTAGTAACCATTCCGCTTATTACTTTATAGGAATAAGGAGGAGCGATAAGCAATTGAGTTTCACCTTGCAAACAATCAATATTTTCTTTCTCCATAAGAGTGAGAACTGCTTGCAAAGCCTCCTTGACATCTATTGATTTGCGTTCTTGGTAAGGCTGCCATTGAGAAACATAAAAAGGAGTTTTCTTCCCATTGTTTTCAATCAAGGAAACCCCATACCAATACAGAGACTCAACAGTGCGTACCGAAGTTGTACCTACGCATATAATTTTTCTGTCTGAAAAATCCGACAAGTGCTTGACCAAGGATTTGTTTACTAAAATCCTTTCCGTGTGCATCAAGTGTTGCTCTATAAGGTCGGAAGTTACAGGTTTAAAAGTACCTGCTCCCACATGAAGGGTCACAAAATCAGTTTCTATACCCTGTTTTTTCAAATCAGCGAAAGTCTTTTCACTGAAATGCAATCCTGCTGTAGGTGCTGCCACACTGCCTTCAAAATGAGCATAAAGAGTTTGATAATCCGCCTTGTCCTCTTCAACAGAATCTCTGTTGAGATAAGGAGGCAGGGGAACAACTCCGAATATCTCCAACATCTCAGCAAAACTCCTGCCGCCGTTCCACGAAAACTCAACTCTCCAACATTCTCCCTCTGCTTCCAATCTCCGTGCAGACAGTTCAAGTTCTTCTCCGCCTACGGTCTTTTTAGAAAAGAGCGGGCCGTCTTTCCATTTTTTGTTGTTTCCTATCAAACATTTGAAAACAACCTTTTCCCTTTGGTCAAATGCAAGCTGAACATCGGAAGGGGAAAAAGGTTCAAGACAAAATATTTCTATCTTCGAGCCTGTCGTCTTATAGAAAAAAAGCCGCGCATAGATAACCTTTGTGTCATTAAAGACCAAAAGGGTATCCTTATCCAACAAAAAAGGGAGAGAAGAAAAAATTTCATCTCTCAGTCTATCACCGTCAAAGCACAAAAGTTTAGCCTCATCTCTTTGTTTTAAAGGAAATTTAGCTATATTTTCCTCTTTCAAAGGATAATCAAAATCTTTTATCGCTATCTTTTTAGGGTTCATCAATCAGCCTCAGGCAATAAAAATAATAAAAAACGGAACACTTCCCTATCAAGAAAACATTCCGTCTTTCGGTTTTATTACTTTAAAACATTGATTTCAAAACTCTCCATTATAGGATTGTACAACAATTCTTTACATGCTTTTTCCACGGAAAGTCTCGCTTCGTTTTCGTCTTTTGCTTCCACAGTCATGGTTATGTGTTTTCCTATTCTGACGTTCTCAATGTTGTCTATATTTATATTCTTCATTGAAGATGTTACGGCTTTTCCTTGTGGGTCAAGCAGGGCCTTTAAAGGCATGATGTCTATTGTTACGTTGAATTGCATGATTTTAGTGTTTTTTGTTTCAAAATGCAAATTTAGTATTTTTTTTGTTTCTAATACACAATTAACTGCAAAAAATACACTTCCGCAATTCCGTCTTGCACCTGTTTCTTTGCATTTCACTACGGTAATTTCCCGAATAAAGAGGGTCTTTTCCGATAATGAAAACATAAAACAAAGTTTCAAAAAAATAAAACTTGATTTTAATTTTCTGAAACTTGATTTCAGCGCCGTGAATCTTCGTTTTATTTTTCTGAAATCAAGTTTTATTTTCGTTAAATTTAAATCACTTATTAACAGAGTTTTATCTCAGTAGAATTTTCTTCCGTTAAAAATAGGTATCACCAAGTCATACCTAATATAAAATTTGCTGTAATACAGACAGAACCTTATCCCCGATTTACAAGAAGAAATAAAAATTCCTGCTTTCTTAAGTTTCACAAATAAACTTTTGATTATCTTTGCACTCAAATCAAAATTCAAAATGAAAATTCTTATAAAAGACGTCCTTTTAAACCAATCCGAGACTGATATTCTCATAAAGGACAATATTTTTTACCGAATAGGCAAGAGTGAAGAGCCTGTTGAAGCCGACCTCATCATCAACGGCAAGGACAAAGCCATTCTCCCTCCGTTCTACAATCTGCATTGCCATGCAGGAATGAATATTTTAAGGGGATATGTCGAAGATTTACCTCTTTTTGAGTGGCTTCAAAGGATTTGGAAACGCGAAGCCGAACTCACTGCCGAAGACATATACAACGGAACACGCTTAGCAATCTTAGAAATGATTAAAAGCGGAACGGTGTTTTTTGCTGATATGTATTGGTTTCACCATTCCATACTCAAGGCCGTTGAAGAAATGGGGATAAGAGCCAATATCGGTGTCTGCCTTATGGACAATCTCGGACAGGAGACTTTGGACAAAAATTTCGCTTTCTTAAATGAGTATGCCCACTACGGCAATCCTCTGATTACTTTCGCACCTGCTCCGCATGCCATATACACTTGCTCCGGCGTTTTATATAAACGTGCTTTCGAATGTGCGGAGAGAAACTCCATGTTTATGCAGACCCACCTTTCAGAAACGGTTTCTGAAGTGGAAGACTGCAAAAAGCAGCACTCAAACAAAACTCCTGTGGAATATCTCCGTGATTTGGGAGTGCTGAGTGAAAGGACCATAGCCGCACATTGCGTTCATTTCAACGTAAATGATGCTGAAATCTTTGCCGAATGCAAATCCGTTGCCGTACATAATCCTTGCAGCAACATGAAACTTTCTTCGGGTATATTCAATATGCCTTTAATGAAAGAAAAACATTGTAAAATAGCCTTAGGAACGGACGGTTGTTCTTCCAACAACAATCTTTCCATGACTGAAGAGATGAAATTTGCCTGTCTTCTCGCAAAGGTAGGTTTCCAAAGCGCAGATGCCCTAAAAGCAGAAGAAGTCTTTGAAATAGCAACCAAAGCAGGAGCGGAATATTACGGCATTAAGGCAGGGGAAATAAAAGAAGGAATGTTTGCAGACTGCATACTCGTAGATTTAAACAATGAAAAAATGCAGCCTAACGGCAATGTAATATATAATATGGTGTATTCAGCGGATTCTTCTTGCATAGACACTCTCATTTGTAACGGTAAGGTTCTTATGGAACATCACAAGGTAAGAAATGAAGAAGAAATTATTGAAAGGGCAAAGTACTATGCGAAGCATTAAGTTTATGTTTTTTTTCATCCTTTCTTCACTTGTGGCAGACCTCTGCGCACAAGAGTTTGTCTTTGTTGAGGGAGGATACTTCAACATGGGCTGTGAGAAGGGCGACAAAGACTGTTATCCCGACGAACAACCGATGCACAGGGTTTATATTTCAAGTTTTGAGATAGGAAAATACGAAGTAACCCTCAAAGAATACAGATTGTTTTGCCAAAAGACCAATCGGCCTATGCCTGTCGCTCCTTCGTATGACTATGAGGACGATATGCCTATAGTAAACGTCTCTTGGCAGGACGCAAACGACTATGCAAAGTGGAAAGGTTGCCGTTTGCCGACAGAGGCTGAATGGGAATATGCCGCAAAAGGAGGACAAAAAAGTATGGGCTTTACTTTCGCAGGCAGCAATGATTATGACGAAGTAGGCTGGTGCTATGAAAATGCAGATAAAAGGCTGCATAATGTCGGCCAAAAGAAACCTAACGAATTGGGTATTTACGATATGAGCGGCAATGCTTGGGAATGGTGTACGGATAATTACGGAATATCTTATTATGAGAACTCTGAGCAGGATAATCCCCAAGGCCCGTCCTCCGGATTGGGAAAAGTAAACAGAGGAGGCAGCATTGCGTTTGACCATGGGTTGCTTAACGTTCATCACAGACGCTGTTCCGATGCCTCTTCCAAGGGTTTCGCCACGGGATTTCGATTAGTCAGAGACGTAAAAAAGTAAATCTTTGAATTATATCCAAGACAATAAGCACCAATCTGAAAGAAAATTTTCGTAACTTTGCGGGCGAATTAAAAACAGATAAATCGGAATTTATGAAATTAGGTATCATAGTACATGTTATTCCAAAATCCAATATCTATATAGTTGATGTAGGGTGGGGACAGTTACGTTATTTTTTTGCAGATAAAGATTGCAAAATAAAAGATATTATCCTATACGAAAAGGATTATTGTGATTCTGCTGATTCTAATGAAATTAAATCTGTTTGTCGTCTTGATGACTGTGATTATCAAGGAAATATCAGATTTGATGTCTATAGACCTGGCCCCTCTAAATCTGATATTGTAA
>JAFVAP010000114.1 GCA_017480455.1 Bacteroidales bacterium
ATTAAAAGGTGTTGTCCGGGTATTTCTGTATTGCGTTCTATTCCTATTGTGAGCAAGTTCATAGGGAATTCCCATTGATGATATAACTTGTCGGCGAAAGAATACATGAACTCGGCGTTGTATTTTAAGGTCTTATCCTTTGTTCCGTAAGCAAGAAAACCACCTAAGAAAATATGCTTGTGGAATTTTACGTTTGTCTTTCCTCCGATTCTCAATCTTGTACCCTCAACCGAATTCCAAGAGATGGTATTCTCCACAGGTCCGTAATCAAACCAACCGCAGTCAATGTATCCCGAAATGAAAGCCATGGCAGTGTTCATTATGACTTTGTATCCCGTAAGGTTATTCAACTTAGACGGAATATCGTAAGTGTTTTGTTCCGATTCGGTCAAAGGACTCACTCTGTTTTCATCCCACCATGAATTAGTCCTTTTGTTAAACCCCTCAACACGGGTTGTTATATCGTTGTTGTTGTAGAAATTCTCGGCCAAAGGTTCGTTAAATTTATAGTCGGAATAGAAATTCTCTCTTTTACCGTACATGTTTGTTCCGTAGAATTTACCGTCAAAAACAGTTTTGTCTTCAACTAATGCAAATTGACCGTTGATTCTTTCATATTCCTGCCAGATAGAAAGATTTGTTACAAAGTTTATACTTGTCTTCTTCGGGAAGTCTAAGAATATTCTTTTGACTGCAAAGTTTGTATCTTTGGTTATCCATAATTTTCCGCTGAAACCTATATCTCTTAGGTTGGCAGGATTAAACGCTAATACAATACACGAATCTCCTTTGTAGTCTATAGTATCCGTTAGGAAGAATTGATAAAATCTCAGACCGTAAGATGAAAGAGGGGAGACAATATCATTGCTCAATATGTGTATGGACGAATTGTATACATCTACTTTACCGAAAACATCATTCAGCATAAACTCCATGGTCTGTGGTTCTATGAATTTGCTCACAGACATTTCTTTCTGACCAATGAGCATGGTCTTTTGACATGACGGACTTTTTCTGTAGTAGTTCTCAAAGAGGTTTTCCATAAAGTAGACAGGCATATATTTTCTGTCATCAAACTCTGACTGTTGCATATTGTCAAACATAAAGGACAGCTTCTTGAAGGCCCCTATCCCTTTCAGCGAGTCGTTGATGCCCAGTAAGGAAAGCTCGGTTTTTTCGTGAGAACGGTACTGATAAAAGTCCTGTGAGGTAAGTCCGTTTTGTTTTTTATGAGCAAGGACATTTTCCATCAGTTCCACTGCAGGATTATTCTTTCTTTTGTATTTTTCTCTCTTTCCTACTACGGTTGCTTCTGCTAAGACTGTAACTGAGGGTACAAGTTTAATGTCCAACTTTTGGATTTGGCGGGACTTTATTTTGACTTTTAATGTTTCATAACCTACAAACTGAAAAATAACCGTATCGAACACAGCAGAGGTTTTGATAGTGTATTCGCCCTTGTCGTCCGACATAGTGCCTGTAAAAGCAGAAGATTTGGAATTTGTGGTAATATTAACAAAAGGTAGCGGCTCTCCTGTTTTTTTATCGGTTATCTTACCCGAAATGACCGTATTCTGAGATTTGCCATTGAATGAAATGACGCTCAAAATAAATAAGATACAAATATAAAAGAATTTCCCCTTTTTCATAGTGCGCAATACATCAAAAAATATTCCATTTGTGTTTTTAGACTTTATAATTTTGATGTGCGGAATTATAAATCAGAATGATTATTCGATGCTTTTAACACTGAACAACCATTATGTTTTATTTTAATCTTAAGTTTTTTTATTTTGTTTTGATACAATAATTGTTTGATAAACAGATAATCTTACCTTATTTCTCTTCTCTGAAGTGTATGTTTAATTTAATCTTATTTGTATTTGTGAAATTTTTTTTTGATTTTACAATGAGAAGACACTGAAACTTGTTGCAGACAAATTCTCTTACAATAAAATTAAGTTTTTTTCGTTTAGTCTGTGTTGAAGTCGTAACCCATAAAAATGTAGTTATGTATAAGTTGATACAAGACATAAAAAATATTTATTCTAAGTTTGCCTTTGCCAAGATAGATTATCCTGCAATGATAAACAGTACTGTGTTGTTTATTCTTGCATGGTTTACGGTCTTTTGGTTATTTCAGTTTTTTACTGTTGTTCCTGCCTTCTCAGTAGGAGCAAAGATGTTGATTTATGCTTATGAGATAGATTTTAATTCAGTAAACACCGCTTCTTCAGATGCGCAAATCTGGAGCGATACTGACAATATAGTAAATATTTTCGGCACTCCTGCCGTTATGTTATCCATTCTGATAATTGCTGCTTTGATTTTCTTGATTAAATGGGACTCTGACAGGTTGAATATGAGGAGATATTTGTTTTGGGTTGTAGTTTGCGGCGCTGTGCGTTTATTCGGTAATTATATTGCAGGGGCATTGTTCGGTGATTCTTTCAATGTGTGGAATTGGAATTTAGTTACGGATTTTCTGAGATTGACTACATCCGTATTTTTCAAATATGTGTTTGTTGTTTTGGCGTTTGCGGCACTTTACATACTTTTTAGATTTATGTCCAATCAAATAAAATTGCTCTTCAATCCGTATTTTGCAAACAGAATTAACAATCTTATATCGAGCATATTTTTTCCTGTTGTGATAGGTTCTGTATTTCTGTTGATGTATAATATTCCGCGTGAGCCTATTTGCGAAATCACATGTATAGTTTTGATGTTTTTGTTTACGAGTTTTGTGCTGTGCAGGAATTTTGTCTCAAAATACAGAGGTATTGCCGAAGATATAGAGGAATACGATGATGAACCTATAAACAGAATACCTATATTAATATTAGGCTTTTTTGTAATCCTGAAGATTTTTGTTGATTTTATTAAGGGAGGACTTCTTTTGTCTGCTTCTTTGTATAAAAGATTTATTGTTGAGAACATAATTCTTGTTTCCGTAGCATTGGTTGTTGTCCTTACATTAATAATTGCAGTACGCATATACAGAAGACGCAAAATCAGAGACTCAAAAATATTTCTTAAAACTTACTTGGAGTCTAAGGACATGGTAGAACAGAGTATTTCTGATGAGAATTACAAGAACTTCGGTATAGAGTCAAGACCGAAAAATATGGACAGATATCTCAAAGGTTGGGTTGAGAGTTTGGGACAAGGCAATGATGCTCCCCAAACCGAAGATTCAGACAAGGCGAAAGAAGTTTACGGAGTTAAAGATATTGATTTGGATAAGTATAAGGAAAAATGGAATAAATCAATGAAGTAAAAAATGCTTTTAGATTATACTTGCATACAATGAAGCAAGAGAATGAGTGAAGGGGATTTGAAAAACCGCATAAAATTTTCAAATCCCCTATTCTTTTGTGTTTATTTCAGTGTAGTAAAACCAAGTTTTAAATTTCTGAGACTTGATTTTAATTTAACAAAACAAAGTTTTATTTTTCTGAAATCAAGTTTCACGTCGAAGAAAGTAATGTTTTCTGATTTTGCTTGTGTATTTTTTAGAATTCAATCCGTAATTCGGAACATCATTTTATGCTTTTGTTGTTTTTATCCGTTATTTTCGGTTTATATGTTTATGATTTCCTATCTTTTTTCGATACTATCCAAAAAAGTGTGTAAAATTCAAGAGTATTTTAATTTTGCAAAAAAATAAATGTCAAATAAAAAAAATAAAAACACTATGAATTTTACACAGACGCAAAAATACGAAATAATTTTAAAAGAAGTAAAAGAAAAAGGCTTTGAATATGCATTATCAAATTCATTAACGCTGTTAATGCAGGCAGAAAGAGAGATACACAACGCTGAAAATGAAGATGTAAGTAACGGATACCGTTTGCGACATACATACGGTAGTGGGAATGTATTGGAATTAAGAGTACCGAGAACAAGATACGGAGGCTTTAAACCAATGCTGCTTGGAATATTAAAGAGTAGGGAAC
>JAFVAP010000115.1 GCA_017480455.1 Bacteroidales bacterium
GTACTCAAATCTAGTTAGATTATAAGTAGAATTCATTAAATCCCATGCGCAGTAATAACCCTGCTTTTTAAGGTTCCGTACTACTTCTTCATAAGATATTTTAAACCAAGAATTTAATTCTTTAAACGTAGGAGGCGTTACACTTTGTTCTTCCGGCTCATCATCATCTCCGCATGCAGAGAAATTGACAGCCAAACCCAATATCAACACCATAAATAAAAATTTCTTAATTAGTTTTTTCATCTTTCCTTACTTTGTTTTAACGTTAAACTACACGTTTTTTTCAATTAACAGATTATTTTCTTTACAAAAAAGCCCGAAAACAAAGAACTAATCCTCTGTTTTCAAGTCCGCAAAGATAGACATAATTTAACAAACCTAAAAATTTTTTTATTAAAATCTTAAAATTCACACAAAAGCCTCTCTTTCTTCAATCTATGGGTTCAAATCATAAAAACATCATTTCCCTATGCCGAAACAATAATTTTTAATTTTGGAAAACCAAAGACGCATTACGCTCTGACAAGAATGCTTTGCGTTAATATTCTGAAATTTCTTGCTACTTCAGTTTTATTTTATAACTTTGCAGGTAGCAAACAAAGAATAATATTAACGAAAAAAATATATAAAACTATGTTTTCAAAAGAGACTTACGTACAAAGACGTAAACAACTTATGAAGGACGTAAAACAAGGTTTGGTCCTTATTGTCGGCAACTCTGATGTTGCGTTTAACTATCAAGCAAATCAATATTCGTTCCGTCAAGACAGTACTTTCCGCTATTTCTTTGGCTATGATATTCAAGGCTTAGTAGGAGTCATTGACACCGAAAGCGGAGAAGAATACCTTTTCGGCGAAGAAGTGGATATGGACGATATTATTTGGACAGGTCCTATTCCTTCTTTGAGTGAACGTGCCGAAGAAATAGGAGTTGCAAACTCGGGAACAATAAAAGATTTGCGCAACTTGATGGACAAAGCCGTCTTTTCGGGAAGAAAAGTCCACTATGTGCCGCCTTACAGAGCAGAAAACGTCGAATTTATCGCAGACATACTCCATTTAGACCCTAAATACATACAGGCATACGTATCCGTAGAACTTATAAACGCATGTGTAAAACAGCGTTCCGTCAAATCCGCCGAAGAAATCATAGAGATAGAGAAAGCACTCGAAACAGCATACCGCATGCACACTACTATGATGCACATGGCTGCAAAAGAGGGTACTTTCGAATACGAAATCGCAGGTACAATGGAAGGTATTGCCCTTGCAGGAGGAGGTCCTGTCTCTTTCCCTATAATTCTCACCACCCACGGAGAAATACTCCACGGTCACGATCACTCTTTGCAGATAAAGAAAGGAAGAATGATTGTTTCCGATGCAGGATGTGAGAACCCTATGGGCTACTGTTCGGACATAACACGTTCGGTTCCGGTGGGCGGAAAGTTTGACGCAAGACAGCGTTCGGTTTATCAAGCAGTCTTAGATGCTCAATTGCTTGTGCCGACTCTTTGCAAACCTAACGTAAAATATTCAGAAATACATCTCGCTGCCGTAGAAAAACTCGGCGAAGGTTTAAAAGCCTTAGGCCTTATGAAAGGTGACATTAAGCAAGCAGTGAAAGAAGGTGCTATGGGCTTGTTTATGCCTCACGGATTGGGCCACATGATGGGCTTAGACGTACACGACATGGAGAATTACGGCGAAAACTACGTCGGATATGATAAAAAGAATGTACGTTCCGACCAATTCGGCTTGGCTTCCTTGCGTTTAGGACGGGAATTGCAAGAAGGATTTGTCATAACCGACGAACCGGGTTGCTATTTCATACCTGCGCTGATAGATAAGTGGAAATCAGAAAAGAGATGCGAAGAGTTCATCAACTACAATGAAGTAGAGAAGTTCAAAGACTTCGGAGGAATAAGAATAGAAGACGATGTGCTGATAACAAAAGACTCTTGCAGAATTTTGGGAAGACCTATTCCTAAGACCGTTTCTGAAATTGAAGACGAGATGTGCAAATAGGATAAGGTTAAAACAATGAAACAAATTATTTATATAATACTTTTGGGCGTGGGATTGCTTTCCCATGCCCAAATTGTTTATCAAAACCGCTGCTTTTCGCCGTTAATCAGAACCGTTACTTTGGAACAATACGGCAAAGAGATGTCTGAGCCTGTCTTATACTTGAATAAAGAGAAGAAACTTTTGTTGCAGTTCGACGAACTCTCCGAAGAGACTGTGAACTACGAATATACCATCGTCCATTGCAACAGTGACTGGACGCAAAGCAACTTAGACATAAACCTTTATTTAGAAGGATTTGAGGTTGGGCAGATAGAGAAGTACAAAAACTCGTTAAACACCGTTCAACGCTATGTTCACTATTCCCAAACCATACCTTCGTCCGACATGAGGCTGTTGAAATCGGGCAACTACGCAATCAAAGTCTTTGAAAGAAACAATCCCGACAAGGTTATTTTCACCCGCAGGTTCTATGTCGTAGATGAACAAAGCAATATAAGGGCTGAAATCCGCCAGTCTTCGCAAACCTCTCTTATGAAAACGCATCAGGAAGTCAATGTTAAGGTTGGCTCCAAGGGTTTGCGCTTTTTCCAAAATCCGGAGGCTTATATGAAAGTCTATGTCAGCCAAAACGACCGCGAAGACAACAAAAGAGAATTGAAAAGGCGTGGAATGAGCGGAACGGAAATAGATTATTCCTTCGATGTAAGCAACCAATTTGAGGGCGGAAACGAGTTCAGAAATTTTGATATAAGTTCTCTCAGAAGCAGAAGTAACTATGTACAGGGCTTTTCTTTTTATGACAACCAAAATATTGCCGTTTTGAGAGAAGAAAGAATAAAAAGCAGCTTCCCTTACTCAACGGAAAAAGACCTCAACGGCTCATTCCTTATAAGGAATGAATACAACGAAGACAAAAATACTTACAGTGACTACTCATGGGTTTACTTCACCCTTCCCCTACCCTACAATGCCGAAGGGGATTTTTATGTTGTCGGAGCAATGACTGATTGGAGAATGGAAGCACCTAATCTCTTCCGCTGGGAAGAAGGAAAATACCGCGCCGAACTTTATCTTAAACAGGGGTATTACAATTATCAAATACTCTTTCTTCCTAAAGGTTCTTCCGTTGCTTCTTACAAAGAAGCGGAAGGTAATCACTACGAAACGCACAACAATTACAAGGTGTTCGTTTACTACAGGAATTTTTCCGATGACTATGACGAACTCATAGGTTATCTTTCCATAGACAAGAATAAATAAAACAAAGCTCTCTGAACAGGTTTCAGAGCAGGAAAACAAAGACTGATTTTCAGCAAATTAAGACTGGTAAAAATAAAACTTGATTTCAAGAAATTAAAATCAAGTTTCAGCGCAGCGAAATCAAATTTCAGAAAATTAAAATCAAGTTTTAATTTTCTGAAATTTGATTTTGTTTTTTTACGTATTTGTCAGGGCGGACCGAAAGAGGATTTTGCCGTAAGATATTTTTCAATAAATCTCTTTCTTTTAAATCTTTATTTTGTGAGATATAAAATTTTTTATATCTTTGCACCCTATTAACTAACGGAATTGAAATTATAAACAAAATAAAACAAAGAAGAGAGATGAAAACAACTCCTTTTACACAGAAACATATAGAACTCGGAGCCAAAATGGCTGAGTTCGCAGGTTACAACATGCCTATTCAGTACGTCGGATTGATTGAAGAGCATAACAATGTAAGAAACAATGTCGGTGTTTTCGACGTTTCCCACATGGGAGAGTTCAGAGCAAAAGGTCCGAAGGCTCACGACTTTATCCAATACTGCACTTCGAACGATATAAACACTTTGTTCGACGGTAAGGTTCTTTATACCGTTTTGCCGAACGGAAAAGGCGGTATCGTTGATGATATGCTTGTTTACCGTATAAGCGAAGAAGAATATTTTATGGTGCCTAATGCTGCCAACATTGACAAGGATTGGAACTGGATGTCTTCCATAGCAAAAGAGATGGGCTTGGAATTGGGTAAGGAATTCACAAATGAGAGCGAGCATTACGGACAACTTGCCGTTCAAGGCCCTAATGCCTTAAAGGTTATGCAGAAACTGACCTCCACTTCTGTAGAAGATATGGAGTACTACACGTTTAAATTCCTTAACCTTGCAGGTATAGACAACGTTTTGCTGTCTACCACCGGTTACACAGGAGCAGGCGGTTGCGAGATTTACTTTGACAAGAAAGATGCTGACAAAATATGGGATGCAGTCTTCGAAGCAGGAAAAGAATTCGGTATCATGCCGGCAGGTCTCGGCTGTAGAGACACATTACGTTTGGAGATGGGCTTCTGCCTTTACGGTCACGAGATAGATGACGAAACTTCACCGATAGAAGCCGGCCTTAACTGGCTTACAAAGTTCGTTGAAGGCAACGATTTCATAGACCGCAAATACCTTGAGGAACAAAAAGCAAACGGAGTTAAGAAAAAACTTGTCGGATTTGAGATGGTAGGCAAAGGTATTCCGAGAAACGGTTACGAGGTTTGCGACAGCGAGGGCAACGTAATAGGAAAAGTTTGCTCCGGTTCTCCGTCTCCTTCTACGGGAAAGAACATCGGAACTGCCCAAGTGCAGACCGCTTTCTCCAAAAAAGACACTGCTATCTTCATCAAAGTAAGAAACAAACTTGTAGAGGCTAAAGTTGTAAGAATGCCTTTCTACAAACCTGAATAATATTTTGATTACCGATACACCTGCACGGGAAATATCTTCTTCCGTGCAGGTTTTTTTGATGTAAAAGTTTTTTTCAGTGCAGCTGAGTAACAGACATAACAAGATAAATAAAACAAACAGACTTAAGAAATTAGGGCTTATGCTTTGCATGTTGCCCAATCTTGTTTTGGCTCAAGAAGATATCATCGTCTTTCACAATGCTGAAAATCTCTTTTACCCTGTAGACGATAAGGAAACGCTGGACGATGATTTTACTCTTGAGGGTAAGAAACGCTGGTCTTTCAAAAAGTACAACAAAAAACTGAATGATTTAGCCAAAACCTACATTGCCGTAGACGAAAAGCAGATGCCGTCACTCATAGGTATGTGTGAAATCGAGGGAAAGGAGGTTCTCAACGCCCTCACTATGAATACTCCCCTCAGAAAAACGGGTTACAAGTTTATTCACTACACTTCCAAGGATATAAGGGGGATTGACGTTGCCTTTCTTTACAATCCGAAACGCTTTAAGCCTGAAGAAGACTATGTTTTGCCGCCTGTGTCCGACAAAGAAGAGGACCGCACCCGCGATGTCTTGTATGTGAGAGGCCTTTTGGGAAAAATGAGGCTCAACATCTATGTTCTCCATGCTCCTTCACGCAGAGAAAACAACATAAAAAAAGATTTAAGACAGCAAATCTTTGCAAACGTCCATCAACACATCAAAGATTTGGCAGCCAAAGGAGAAAAAAATTTCTTGATAATGGGAGACTTCAACGACAATCCTTGGGACGAAACGGTGAAAAATACTTTCGGAACAGAGAAAACAAATTGCAGCGTTCAGTTGCTTAACCTTATGGCAAACAACAAAAAAATTGCAGGTTCTTATGTCTACAGCGGAGACTATCTTAGTTTCGATCAATTCATTATTTCGGAGAATCTGAAAAGTCAAATAATATATGAGAAATCGTTTGATAACACTCACGTTTTCAAGCCTTTGTTTCTCATTGACAAAGACCGCTATTCCAAGGTGGACAAACCGTTTTCAACCTACAAAGGAATGAAATATCAAGGCGGAATAAGCGACCACTTCCCTATAATAATGAAATTAAGAACGGAATAGGCCTTTTTTTGGCACATCTTTTGCACTTTAGGAAAGGAAGTTTGACAAGCGATAAAAAATATCAAAAAAAATTTGGAAGTAAACGAATATTTTTTATATCTTTGCAAACATTAAAAAACAACAAATGGAGAAAGCGAAAATCCATAAACAGAGTAGCGAAAATTATTAACTTAAAAAATTTATAAAAAATGAAAAAAGCATTATTTGTAATGGGAGCATTCGCTCTTGCAACATTGGGTCTTACTTCTTGCGGTTCTGAAGACTGCGTTTGTAAAGTAACTATAAATGGTGTTCAAATAACAGACAAAGCTACTGCAACTGAAGTTGATGATTGCGATGACATAAAGAAATTTGACGAATTGGATACTACATGGCAGACTTTTGCTGAAGAAATTGAGGAAGCAGAAGATACTTACGCAATCGCTTGCGAAAAAGAGTAGTCTGATTCTTTGAATTGAAGAATAGGGAGTATCCTTGATGCTCCCTTTCTTTATATAAAAAAACAACAATACATAAATTAATAAAACGGAAACGAAGATGAAAAGATTGATTTATTTGGTTTCGGCCCTTGCATTCGGAACATTGATGTATTCTTGCTCAGACACAACAGACTGTATGTGCACAGTAGACGACGGAAACGGCATAAGCGTAAGAGTAATCAAAAAAGCAGCAAAACCAATCTCAGTTTCAGACCACGACGGCAAGTGTTCGGATATTACAAGTTCTGACTTAGACGGTCAAACTCTTTTAGGCTCTTGTTCAGAAGAGTAATTCAGCGCACTGAAAACAAAAAACAACAATGAAAACTAAAAACATTATCGGCCTAATTGCCAGAGTTGTTATCGCTTTGGTTTTTATGGCTTCCGCCATAACAAAATATATTTCCATAGATGCTTTTGACCAGTTCGTGTATGAGCATCAGATTTTTCCGTGGGTAACAACCACGATAGTAACACGCCTACTCATAGCCTGCGAGTTTACTCTCGGCTTTCTGTTACTTATAGGCGTAAAAGCGAAAGAGGTAAAGTGGCTGATAATTGTTTTTTTAGTCGGCTTTACAGTTTACATTGCCCTAAAGCCTTATCTTTTCAACACCGTAGATGAGGAAAACTGTCACTGCTTCGGCGAAGTCCTTATTCTGTCTGACAGTCAGACGCTGATAAAAAACATTATCCTTTTGGCCCTTTCTTATTTTATGTTTTGGGATAAAGGATTAAACTTGACAAAAGCAGGCAATGACGAGTCCGAAGAAAATAATGACAACGGGAAAGCAAAACCTAAAGAAGGCATTCTTTCTTGGCTGAAAAGCCATCAAAATCCTGTTGCGGCATATTCTTTTATCGTTATTCTTATTCTTTTTTTCTTTATCAAAATGCCTGATACCCTACAATATAAACTTTACGGTAAGGCAGCGAAAATAAATGAGCCTGCCTTTGAATATATAATCAACCACGGGGAACTTGCAGACCTGAACGTAACAAAAGGAAAAAAGATTGTCTGTATGTACTCTCCGTTTTGTAAATATTGCAGTAAAACAGCTAAACGTTTTGATGTGATACGTCAAAAGTACAACTTGAAAGACGAAGACTTTGTTTTGATATTTTGGGACAAGGAAGAGGCGGTGCAAAAGTTTTTCTCAAGAAACGAAATCAAACCTTTGCCGCACAGAAACATACCTGCAAAAGTCTTTTTGGAAGCAACATACGGCAAACAACCTGTTATCATTTTGCTCAACAACGGAAAGGTTGAAAAGCTTTTGAAGTATCCTAACATCTTAGAAAAAGATATTTTGGATTTTCTTAAAAAATAAAATCACACTTTTAAAAAACCATACTCACTATGACAAAAGTTCTTTGGGCAGACGATGAAATTGATCTGTTGAAACCCTATATACTCTTCCTTGAGGCAAAGGGTTATCATGTCATTCCTGCGACTGACGGGCAGGAAGCTTTGGATATACTCAAGAAAGAAAGCGTTGATATAATCTTTTTGGACGAAAACATGCCGGGATTAAACGGTTTGGAGGCTCTTTCCAAAATAAAGATGCAGTATTCCGCCATTCCGGTAATAATGATAACAAAAAGCGAAGAAGAGAATATTATGGAGCAGGCCATAGGTTCAAAAATCTCTGATTATTTGATAAAACCTGTCAATCCCAATCAAATTCTTCTGACGCTGAAAAAACATCTTGACCAAAACCGTTTGGTAACTCAGACCTCTGCGTTTAACTATCAGCAGGAGTTTAGGAACATGAGCATGCGCATAAACGAGAGACTGTCTTGGGAAGAATGGATTGAGCTATACAAAGAGATAACACGCTGGGAGATAGAGTTGAGTTCGTCTAACGATGACAGCATCTTTGAGATACTCAGAGAGCAAAAAGCCATAGCCAATGATAGATTTTCCAAATTTTATCAAGAAAACTATTCCGCATGGATAAAAGACAAGTCTCCGGAAACTCCTCCTATGTCCCACAAAGTTTTAGAAAGACATATATTTCCTCTTTTAAAAGAGAAGAAACGCCCTGTTTTCTTCATCGTTTTGGACAATTTCCGATTTGACCAATGGAAAGCCTTGCGTCCTATGATAGAACAATATCTCCATGTTGAGAATGAGGACATATATTACAGCATTTTGCCGACCACGACTCAATATGCGAGAAACGCATTGTTCGCTTCGCTGATGCCGTTGGATATAAAAAAATATTATCCTCAATTTTGGCTGGACGAAGACGAAGAAGGAAACAAAAACCAATATGAACACGATTTGCTGGAAGACAATCTTGTCCGTCACAGAATAAAAGCCTCAACGACATATCATAAAGTGCTGAACGCAACTTACGGTATGAGAATGATAGATATTCTGCCTAACTTCCTGCAAAATGATATGAATGTTATAGTTTATAACTTCATAGATATGCTTTCGCATGCGCGTACAGAATCTGACCTTGTCAGGGAATTGGCTGCTGATGAGAACGCCTACAGAAGCGTAACGCGGACTTGGTTTGAGCATTCTCCGCTCAAGGAAGTGCTGAGATACCTGTCTGATAAGGACGTTGATATTTTCATAACCACCGACCACGGCAGCGTAAGGGTGAACCACCCTATCAGAATAAAATCTAACAAAGAGGCATCTGTCAATCTGCGCTACAAGATAGGAAGACTGCTTGACTTTGAGGGCAAAGACGTTTACCATATCAAAACTCCGGAAGATATTCTTTTACCTTCGCTCTCCATAATGTCACCTATGATATTTGCACGCAGCACCGGTTACTTTGTTTACCCGACAAACTACAACCACTATGTGTCATACTACAACAATACTTTCCAACACGGAGGTATATCTATGGAAGAATGTATGATACCTTTTATTCACTTGACCAACAAGAAATAAGAAAGAATGAGAAAGGAACTTACAGTCAAATCTCTCAAAGATTTGCCACAAGCAGCCCAAGAATTTCTCTCACTGACAAAAGGAAAGAAAATCTTTGCTTTTAACGGCAAAATGGGGGCAGGAAAAACCACATTCATCAAAGCTCTTTGCTCTGCTTTGGAAGTAGAGGACAATGTCTGCTCTCCTACTTTCGCCATACTCAACGTCTATCTTTCAAGGACTGAGGGCGAGATTTACCACTTTGATTTCTACCGATTGGAAGACGAAATGCAGGCCTTGGACATAGGAGTCGAAGAAAACTTTTATTCGGGTAACTTTTGCTTTTTGGAATGGGCTGAAAAAATACCCTCCCTTCTTCCTACGGAGTGCGTCTTTGTAGATATCGAGGAAACAAAAGACGGAGAAAGAAAGATAAGTTTCTCTCTTTGATGGTAAAGAATGAAAAATAGCAGGCGGTGGAATCAAGTCCTACCGCCTGCTATTTTTGATAAATCTTGGACGAAGCCTTATTTTATTATTTTGGTGCTTCGTTTTATGAACTCGTCTAAAGCTTCTCCTTTGAGCAATCCTTGGGATAACAAAGCCAAGTCTTTCAACTGGGAAATTACTTCTTTCTGATGCTCCTCATTGTCTGAGTGAAGTATATCCCAAATCAAAGGATGGTTGGTGTTTATCACCAAATTATAACTCTCGGGCATATCTCCGTAAAGTCCCATCATACCTCCGCCGCCTATCTCGGACATTTCTTTCATTCTTCTCATAAATTCGTTTTGAGTTACGGTGACAGGCTGAGCCGTTTCTTCCAAAGAATCTGTCTGAGCGGTGAATTTCTTGGTGTCAAGATTTTGTTCAAAGAGTTCTTTTATCTTTTTGGTCTCGTCTTCCGAAAGTTTTGAAGGTATCTTTTCGTCTTTCTCTATTATCTTGTTGATAACATCGGAGTCTATTCTCACAAATCTTGCTCCCGAAAACTTCTGTTCCAAAAGGTTTATAAAGTGTGAGTCCAATATTCCGTCCATAAGCAGAACGTCATAGCCTTTATCTTTCGCTGCTTTGATGTATGCGTACTGCTCGTCAGTGTTTTTAGCATACAAATATATCAATGTCTTGTTCTTATCTTTCTGTAACGGCTCTATCTTCTTCTTGTAGTCCTCAAAGTTGAAAAATTCTCCGTCCGTGTTTTTCAAAAGATAGACTTTTTCCATTCTTTCATAGAATTTTACGTCAGAAAGCATTCCGTATTCTATAAA
>JAFVAP010000116.1 GCA_017480455.1 Bacteroidales bacterium
AACGATATATGCAATAACTTTTGATTATGTAGCAAATACAGTCCTTATAGTACCATGCGGAAAGAAAAGTGTTTATGAAACTGCTGAAGGTTGGTGTTCATTTAGCAATATCGTAGAAGATTGCGCAAGCAGCGGAATTGAAGATATTGTTAATGAAAGCAGCATTGAAGTTTATCCTAACCCTGCAAAAGAAAAACTAACAATAAAAGCCGATAACGAAGTAAGCATCTTCAATAACAACGGACAATTAATCAAAGTTGTTAAAAACATTAAAGGAACTAAAGAGATTGGCATCTCAGATTTAGAGAGCGGAATTTATTACATCAAAACAGAAAATACAAGTAAGAAATTGATAGTTGAATAAATACAATCTACAAACTATTAAGATACTATCCAAAAGAGTGTTTAAAATTCAAGAGTATTTTAATTTTGCAAAAAATAAATATGAAATAAAAAAATAACAACACTATGAATTTTGCACACTCTTTTTGGATAGTATCATCATTCAATTAAAGGCAGATGCACTGCTAAACTTTGCACTTGGGAAACCTGCTTTTGTGAAGGTCTTTTTACAGGCTAAGTCCACTGAGAATAGGTTTATCCTCAGATGTTTCCTGTCATAGAAAAAAAGAAAAAGTAACAGAGAATTTTCTTACAGAGATATTTTTACACTGTAAACGCAATTATATTTCTCGGTGTTTGTTTTGTACAACTCAGATTTAAATTTTCTGTCCTCATATTTAAGACTTGACGAAACGTAGTCAATATCCGCAGGTCCGCTTTCGGAATATGTTTGTATGAAAGCATCAAAATCCGTGTATTCATTGTCATAAGAATTTATCAAAGCCGAGAAATCATACATGCCTCCTTTGTTTGAAGCAAAGGTGTTTATATTTTGATTAATCACTATGAACTTTTTGAAATAGTTTTCTGAATTGTCAAAGTTTATTTTGAAGTTTATGAAATAGTTTTCCGAATAACGGACTTCATAGATTTTGTTTCTGAGCGTTTTATAGAAGATATACTCTCCGCTTGTGTTGTTTTGCTTTCCTGTCCAGCCGAGTTGTTTCATTGTTTTAGAGAAAGTTTGCGCCGATATTTCCAATGCACGGTCCATATCTTCCAACCGAAATATTCCCGTGTTTTCGTCTATTGAGGGAGAGAAGTTTTCCCTTTGAGTTGTTGTATTTGCGTCCAATGAGTCTACTTCCCATTCTGTCGGTTCGCAAGACTGAAATCCCAAGACCGAAAGAAGTGTCAGCACTATGAGGCTTAAATATCGTTTCATCTTTCTTTTGCTTTTATTTTGTTATGATATTCAATGCTTTTGCTATAAAGTTACGTTGTTTGTTGCAGGTGTTTATTTTCTGAAGCAAAGACAGGGAGTCTTCCTCTGAGGATTCTTTCAGCTGATTGTGCAGTTCCTTGAGCAGAGTTTCTATTTTGTGAAGTTTGAAGTGAAGCAATGTCTCTTTTATGTCTGTATCTATGCTTATGGGACTATCAGTCTCAGGAACGAAAACATTATACTTCTTTCCCCACATAGGAGACGTTTTGTAGTTATCAATAAGCAGTGAAGGAACTAAGTCACTCAAATCTCCGTCTTCCGAATGCAAAAGAGTATCTAAAGCAGGCGCTTTTCCGAAAAGAGAATACTCTCGGAGGAAAAGACTGTAGATTTTCTGATACAGAGGATTTTCAAACCTTATGTTGTCGCTTGCCAGCATTGCAACTATGTATTCGCCGGCGTTCATCGTCTCTTCGGTCAGTTTATTGTCTTGATTGACTATTTGTTGCTTTGTTTTTTTGTCCGAATATTGCAAAAGAATTCTGATGACTGCCCTTTCCTGTGCATCGTTATCAAAACTTTGTCTTGGTTGTGTTTGTTCCCCAGTCCGGACTTCGGAATTGTCGGTGGCAACATCTGTTTCCGCAGGAGTATTATTTTTTTGCTTTTTGTTTTCTTCGTAAATGTTATGTGCAATTCTTCTTGAGAGTTCTTCGTTAAGTACTCTCTCGTCCATATTGAGAAGAGATGAACATTGCTGAATATAAGTTGTCCTTTCTATCATATCAGGTATGAGGCTGATAGAATGAACTATTTCCTTAACTAAAGAAGCCTTTTTTATGGGGTCGTTTTTCGTTTCTTCTAAAAGAAGATTTGCTCTGTACAAGATGAAGTTTTGAGCATTTGTTTCCAAAAAGGCCTTGAATTCGTCTTGAGTATGCTTTCTTGCAAAGGAGTCAGGGTCGTCGCCATCAGGGAAAAGAACGGTCTTAACGTGCATACCCTCTTTCAAAAACATATCAGTAGCTCTTATGGTTGCATGAATTCCTGCTTTGTCTCCGTCATACAGAATGGTAATGTTTCTTGTGTAGCGTTTTATTAAATGAACCTGCTCTTCGGTAAGTGCAGTCCCCGACGTGGCAATAACATTCTTTACTCCGTTTTGGTGCATCATCACTGCATCTACGTTTCCTTCGACAAGGAAACATTGGTCTTGTTTGGCTATTTCATTTTTTGCAAAATAGAGACCGAATAACACCTTACCTTTTGTGTAGATAAGACTCTCCGGACTATTGACATACTTGGCTTTTGTTTTGTCTGAGGTCAGTATTCTTGCAGAAAAGCCTAACACTCTCCCTGCAACATTGTATATAGGAAAGGTTACCCTTGCGTGAAACCTGTCAAAGAGGTTTCCGTTCCTCTCACTCTTGATACATAATCCCGATTTGATAAGCACATCCTCACTATAGCCTGCATTTAATGCGTGAAGAGAGAAATCATCGCTTTTTTGCATGCAGTAACCTAAGCCCCAAGTGTCGATGGTTGTTTGTTTTATTTCCCTCTCTCTGAAATAAGACAAACCGACAGACTGACCTTCCTCTGTCGTAAGCAGGTTTTGGCGAAAGTATTTTTGAGCAAATTCGTTTACATTGTAGAGTTCTTCCCTTTCGTCTTTCTTTTGTTTCTCTTCTTCGCTTTCTTGGGTTTCGTGCAAAGGTATTCCGTATTTCTGAGCCAACCATCTGAGAGCCTCGGGATAGGTATAGTGGTTGTGTTCCATAAGAAAGGTGACCGCATCCCCGCCTTTGCCGCAACCAAAGCATTTAAAAATTCCCCGGGACGGATTAACGTTGAACGAAGGCGTTTTCTCATCGTGGAAAGGGCAACTTCCGATGTAATTAACTCCTCTTTTCTTCAGCGGAACGAATGCTTCCACGACTTCTTCTATGCGTGTAGCATCCATAATCTTTTCTATATCTTCGCGGGGTATCATTTCAAGGGTGTTGAATCTTTGTTAGAGTACTATCTCAGCGCCTCTTTGAGCAAGTCAGTATCAACTTCCAAAACGCTGTGTTTTGTGTTCTTGCAGTCAGACTTCATTATATTGGAATGACCGCAAAAACAATTAGTTCTTTCTCCCGTATAGGGGTCTACAGATGAGCAATGGCGTTTGAATTCTCCGTTTTTCTTAATCAGCATCTTGATTGCAATAAGAAGAAAGCAAACAGCTATCAGAACGACGCTGACAATCAATATAAGCAAAATTTCTTTCATTTTTCTTCTGTCTTGGATTTGTTTTGCAAATATAGTAAAACACGGCGGATAAACAAATTATTTATACCATTCTTTGTACATTACATAGTGTTCAGCAAAACTTTCAGCCTGTCCCGTTTTGGCTTTCTTGATGAATTTCGCAGGAACGCCGCCCCAAAGTTCACCATCGCCTATTACGGTATTTTGTAAGACCAAAGCGCCTGCAGCAACCACTGCTCCTTTACCTATTTTGCATCCGTCCAAAAGAGTAGAACCCATTCCGATTAAAGCTCCGTCGTCTATGGTGCAGGCATGTACTGTGACGTTGTGCCCTATAGTGACATTGTTTCCTATTTCCACCGGACCTGTTTTATAAGTTGCGTGTATACAAGAGCAATCCTGAATGTTACTGTTGTTTCCTATGCGTATGGTATTTACATCGCCTCTTATGACACAGGAATACCAGACAGAGCAATGGTCTCCCATGACAACATCTCCTATTATGGCTGAGTTTTCAGCAAGAAAGCAATCTTTACCGAAAGCAGGTGTCTTGCCAAGTATTGTTTTTATTATTGCCATTGATTATTTTGTTTTTCCCGATTAAACTTTAAAAGAGACGCAAAACAGATTTACGCCTCTTTACTCCGTGTTTCAAACTGCGGAAAGAAAAATTATTTCTTTTCAAAATCTGATTTTCCCACTCCGCAAACAGGACATACCCAATCATCAGGAATATCTTCGAATTTAGTTCCTGGTGCTATGCCGCTGTCAGGGTCTCCTACTGCAGGATTATAAACATATCCGCAAATTGTACATTCATAAGTTTCCATCGTTTCTAAGATTTTTTATTCGTTTTACAAAAAAAATTTTTACAAGTGCAAAGATAACAACTTTTTCTTTAAACAAGGCAAAAACGCAAGAATAAATGTTTTATTTTTTATTACGATACCCTGTGACGAAATCAAAAAAACGCGGAACAAAGCCTTCAAAAGTTTTCTCAAAACGCCTTATCAACTGTTTGTACTGAGGCATTAATCCCGTTATTTTTTGTTTTTGATGCTACAAAGAAAAGACTAAGTCTTCGAAACATTTACCTCTGTACTCAAAGTTTTTGAATTGGTCATAGCTGCTTGCTGCAGGCGAGAGCAAAACGCTGCTGTTCTTTTCTGCCTTTTGACTTGCCCACCTTACTATAAGATTCCAATCATCGGATATTAAATAATCAAGGTTTTCATTCTCTTTTATCAAAATGTCAAACATTCGTTTCCCTGCTTTGCCGACAAAGATTATGTGTTTGATACCGTATTTGCTTACAAGTTCTCTTAAAGGCAGGTAGTCTATTCCTCTGTCCATGCCGCCGAGTATAAGTACTGATACATTGTTAAGAGAATTAACTGCCGCCAATGTTGCCTGCGGAATGGTGGATATGCTGTCATTGTAATACGATACTCCGTTTTTTTCGGCTACAAACTGTAATCGGTGCGGCAATCCTTTGAAATTTATACACGTATTCAGACATTCTTCCCTGTTTATAGGCAATTCTTCGGCTGCGTTCAAAACAGCCAATATGTTTAGTTTGTTATGCTCTCCTTTGAGATATTTCGGGTTGTCGAAAATGTAGTCTTTTTGAGCGAATGTTTTGTATCTGCGTTTTAAGTTAAACTTTCTGACCCAACGCTCTGTCTCAAGGCTTTCTCTGTTGTAGATAAAAATATCGTTTTCTTCACCTTTGCTCAGCAGGTTTAATTTTGAAAGTTGATAATCTTCATAAGAAGTATAATGGTCTAAGTGTTCTTCGTACAGATTGAGAAGTACGGATATGTGAGGTGCTTTTTTGATATGTTGAAGTTGATGACAGGAAAGTTCAAGAACAATAATTGTGTGGTCGTCAATGTTTTCCGATATATCAAAAAAAGGAATTCCTATATTGCCTGCAAGTACGGTGTTGCTATATTGTTTTTTTATGGTTTCAAAGAGTAGGGTTGAGGTAGTTGATTTGCCCTTTGTACCGCTTATTCCTATGGATTGCTCTTTGAAAAGTTGCAGAAAAATATCGCATTGATTGGTTATTTTTACGTGTTCTATGTCATGCAACTCCTTGAGTGCAATACCCGGGGCAAGAAAGATAATATCGCTGTTTTGGTTTATCGTTGCATAATCATCTTGCGAGAAAAAGCAAATGTCATTCCCCGTTTCCATACCCTCAAAAGCTTGTTTGTTTTTATCAAAGAGAATAATCGGCTTGTCGGGAAAAAGATTTTTGAGAAACTTATAAGTACTCTTACCCTCGCGTCCGAGACCCATTATCGTAATTCTTTTATTCTGCCAGCTGCGGACAAGAGAGGCTTTTTTCAGAGTAAGGTATTCTTTTTTGAAAATATCTTTTAAATCATTAGGAATATTGTTTTCGCTGCTTTCAAAATTCAAAGCCTTGCCGAAATTTCCTTTTAAATAATGTTTACCCAAAGCACTGTCTTCCCAATACTTCAGAAGAACTTCTTTTTCAGAGGCTTTCTCAGAGCGGATACGCAGAGCGAGAGCAATATTAACCTCTTCTACAGTGCCGACACATTCAAAAGGTTTTACCTCACTCTCACCTGTCAATTCCTTAAATTCTTTCAAAAGGCTCATATCTTCGAAAAGATTTTTCCCGAAGATGTTTTCCAATTCTTTTACGGAGATAAAAGGTGAAAGAATGATGAAAGCAAACAGGCACTTAGGGCAATGGCCGCACCAAATATCAGTCTTGCTGCCTGCATTGCAACTCTTAAAAACATCTTTGTAAGGTAATTGTGAGAAAATTTTTGCTATTCTCAATTCGGAAATAGGTCTCAAAAGGGAGAAATATTCAAAATCTTCCCCTATGAATTGTTTGCAGTAGGCTCTGAAATCGTTTTCAAACTCAATACTTTTGCTGTATTGGTGGTTTATCTCCATTGACGATACCGTACTTTCGTTTGCCGAATTTTCATTGCTGAGAGCGATGTACTTTTTCTTGGTAAGTGCAGATGCAATCAGGCAAGAGAAAGCCAACATGGCGGAAAAAGGTGTGTGTCCGTTGAGAAAACCCTCTGCATTTAGTTCCAAAAGGTGTTTATCTATGCTTCGCTTTATGGTAAAACTGCTTTCAAGGGAGAAACCAGCTCTTTCGATGCAGTCTTTTGTTGCTCCTCTGAGATTGATGACTAAAGGAGTGATTTTTTTTCCTTTTCCCCTCAAGAGTTCCAAAGAACAAACACTGTCTTTTCCCCCTCCTATGGGAACAAGAAACTCTTCCTTTAGGTCAAATTTTTCTTTTGTCAGAATTTTTCCTTTGCTCTCAAATCTGAAAAGATTTTCCCTGCAATCCAAAAGATTGTTAAGGTAGAAGAATTCACCCAATCCGTTTAAGTAAAGTTTCTTCCAAAAAACTTCTTGTTCAACTGACAAACCTCCGCAAAGTATTTGAATTACCGGAGAGCAGAATGCTTTCCAGTAAGAAAGCATCTCTATCATTCCCAAGTTGAAAGCAAGCAGAGAAAGTTGCTTTTCTGATAAATCATCGGTGTAAAAATCTTTGTTTTCAAAAACTTGGGTAGGAGAGAATTTGTGTTCATTGCAGGAAAAGAAGAATTGAAAAACCAATCCCCGTCCGTCTTTGCAGAAAGTGAAATTATCAAAAGAGAAAACAGGAAATTCTTTCCTTAGGTTTAAGAATTTTTCTTTGTTGTCTTGATACTCTGTCATCGTTGAAAATTTTTACAAAGATAGTACTTTTAAACGGAGTTTATCTTGGAGGCTCTCAATATTTTTTCTTCTCATAAGAGAACAACGGAAAGCGGGAAACATATATTTGCACTTTTTTACGAAGAAAAATAAGACTTGATTTCAGTTTACTGAAACTTGATTTTAATTTTCTGAAATCAAGTTTCAAAAAACTGAGATTTGATTTCGCTGACGTGAAACTTCGTTTTATTTTTACGGAACTTGCTTTTGTTTTCTGCAAAGAAAATATGGTTGTTAGTTTTTGATGCTTTATAAAAAAAACTTTATGAAAAAGAAGAATAAGGAATAAAATTTGTACTTTTGCATTATAAATAACAGTCGTTTTAATTTGAAGAAATTAGACAGATTCATATTAAAATCATACTTAGGACTTATGTTGCTGACTTTTTCCATAGCAATGTTTGTCCTTATTTTGCAGTTTCTTTGGCAAAAAATGGAATCCTTGATAGGAAAGGGCTTGGAAACTTTTTTTATTTTGAAAATGCTTCTCTATGCTTCGGCAACCATAGTTCCTATGGCTCTTCCCTTGGCTATTTTGTTGGCTTCCATAATGACACTCGGCAATTTGGGTGAGCGTTATGAACTTGTGGCAATGAAATCAGCGGGAATTTCTCTTTGGAGAATACTTTCCCCTCTGATTATTTTTTCTTTCTTTATGTCGGTTTTGGCTTTCTTCTTTTCCAATAACATTATGCCCAAGGCGGAAGAAGAACTTAAGCTGATGGTTTTTGAAATGAAATCCAAGAAACCTGCAATCAACATAAAGCCTAATGAATTCTATTACGACATTGACTCTTACGTCATACGCATAGGAGAAAGGAATAAGAAGACAGGCTTAATGAAAGATATTATTATCTACGACCACAGTGACCAAATGGGAAATACCTCAGTCATAAAAGCAGACAGCGGAAATATGGTTACGGTTGATAACGGTAATACTTTGATTTTTGAACTCTATGACGGGGAAAATTTTAAGGAAGATTTGAAGGGTGAAGCCTACGAAAAGCGTCCTCTGACACGAATAAACTTTAAGAAAGAGGTGTTACGCTTTGACGTCAGCAATTTCTCATTGCAGGAAGCGGACTCTGACAGATACAAAAATTCTTATATGATAATGAATCTTGCAAGGCTTTCCCACAGCATAGATAGTTTGAATACGGTAATGGCAAAGGATAAAGAGCTTATTCTTGCAGAGATTAAATCTGATTTTCATTCTGATATTTCAAGTCAAAACGAAGTAAAAGCAGATTTTTATTCGGATTATGATACATTGTCAGAAGAAAAGAAAAAGACTGTTGATGAATATGCCCAACTGAAACTTCTTAACATAAAGGAGCATTACAACAATGTTTTGGAGAGGTTTAAGGGTGATACTGAGTATTTGAACAGACACAAAATAGAGTATCACAGAAAATTTGCCCTTTCCTTAGCTTGTGTCATTCTTTTCTTTATAGGGGCTCCTTTGGGAGCGATAATAAAGAAAGGAGGATTGGGAATGCCGATAGTAGTTTCGGTTATATCTTTCGTAATCTATTATATATTGGGACAAATGGGGACAATGCTTGCGCGCAGTGCCACAATACCGCCGTGGGTAGGTATGTGGGCTTCTACCATTGTTTTTCTTCCTATAGGTATATTTCTTACCGTCAAGGCGACTTCCGATGCAAAACTTCTCAGTCTTGATGAATGGAGGAGAAAGATAGTGTCATTAAAGAACAAGAAAACAAATAATTATGGAAAATAAAAGAATAAAAATACTGCAATTTTGTTACAAACCGCCTTTTCCTGCAACGGACGGAGGAACTATAGGAATGAACTCCATAACAGAGGGATTGCTGAACAACGATTGTGATGTGAAGATATTGACTCTTTATTCAGATAAGCATCCTTTTCAACCCGAATTGATGCAACCTTCTTATAGGGAAAAGACACGCATAGAGGCAGTTTACGTTGATTTGAAACCGAAAATTTCCGATGCGATTTTGTGTGTTTTCTTAGGACAAAGTTATGTTGTAAAAAGGTTTGTATCCGACAAAATGAAGTCTCTTTTGGTTAAGACTCTAAAAAAGGAACGTTTTGATATAGTTCAGCTTGAAAGTATAATGTTGGCACCTTATATTCCTTTGATAAGAAAGCATTCAAAGGCAAAGATAACTTTTCATTGTCCTAATGTGGAGCATCTTATTTGGCAAAGACGTATAAAAGGAAGTCATTTGAATTTTTTTAAAAAATGGTATCTGAAGAACACGGCTTTAAATCTGAAAGTTTATGAGCTGGAACATATCAATGATTTTGATGCTGTCTTTCCTGTTACCGACATTGATGCGGACTATTTTAAAGAACATGGTTGCAAAAAACTGTGTAAAGGTATTCCTATCGGTTTTGATAACGTGGAAAAGTTGCCCGACGTTATGGAAGAGGAACATACGCTGTTCCATATCGGCAGTATGGACTGGTTTCCTAATGAACAGGGAATACAATGGTTCTTAAGCGATGTTTGGAAAAAAATACATGAGCAATTACCTCATATAAAGACTTTTTTAGCAGGAAGAAATATGCCTTTTTGGTTAAAAAACGGGAAGTGGGATAATGTTAATGTTGTCGGGGAAGTTGATGACAGTATATTGTTTATGAGTTCCAAGAAGATAATGGTTGTACCTCTTTTGTCGGGAAGCGGAATAAGGATAAAGATACTTGAGGCTATGAGTATAGGAAAAGCAGTCGTTGCCACAAGTATAGCAGCCGAGGGAATAATGTATCATGACGGAGAAGATATTCTTATTGCCGACACCCCTGAAGAGTTTGTCGCTGCTGTCAAACGATTGGATTCCGACAGTGATTATTGCCGTAGGGTAGGGGAGAATGCTTATAAACTCATAAGAGAAAAATATGACAGCAACCGTATAGGCAGTGAATTGTCGGATTATTACCGTCAAATACTTTAAAATCAATACTTGCTATGAAGATTCTTGCAACTTTTTGCCGCTTTCCTTATCCTTTGGATAAAGGAGATAAACTTAGGGCTTTCTATCAAATAAAGGAATTGTCTCGACGCAATGAGGTTTTTCTGTTTTGTTTTTCTTTCAAGAAGATACAAAGAGAGGAATTGGCAATATTAGAACAATATTGCAAGAAAATTCACATTGAACATCTGTCTCTTTTTTCAGTTGCCTTGTCTCTTTTCAGAGCTTTGTTCAACTCTTTGCCTTTGGAAGTTGCAATGTTTACCAACTTCGGTGCAAAGAAGAATTTCCGCTCATTTTTCAAAGAAAATACTCCGGAAGTTTCCTATTTTCAGTTTGTCCGTATGGGTGAGTATGCTAAAATTATAAAAGGGAGAAAATTTTTGGATTTTCAAGATTGTCTTTCCGTCAATATGTTCCGCCGAATGGATAATGCAGGATATTTCAAAAAGAAACTCTTCCTTTTTGAGGCTAAAAGGTTGCAAAGATATGAAGACTCAATGTTTGATGTTTTTGACGCAACAAGTATTATAACGGATTCTGACAGACAATTGATTAATTCTGGCAGACGGAACGAAATAAGCATAATAGAAAACGGAGTTTCGGACTCTTATCTTAATTATAAGGGAGAAAGGACAAGGGTCTTTGATATTATTTTTTCCGGTAATATGTCTTATTCTCCCAATGTTATGGCAGCGAAATTTCTTGTAAGAGATATAATGCCCGAAGTTTGGAAAGAATATCCCGAATGTAAACTTGTTCTTGCGGGAGCTTCACCTGCCAAAGAGGTGAGAGAACTTGCTTCAAGCAAAGTTGTGGTTACAGGATGGGTGGAAGATATGAGGGAATACTATGCAAAAAGTTTCCTTTTTGTTGCTCCTATGCAGATAGGTACAGGTTTGCAAAATAAATTGTTAGAAGCCATGGCAATGTTTTTGCCATGTATAACTACGTCACTGGCAAACAAAGCACTCATGGCTGAAAACGGAAAAGAAATTCTTGTTGCTGACACGGCAGTTTCTTTAGGACAGGCAATAATAAGGCTATTAAAAGACAGGACTCTGTATGATAGTCTTTCGGAAAGCGGACATAAATTTGTAGAAGATAATTACAGTTGGTCAAATTCAGTAAAAAAGTTGGAGGAACTTTTTAAAAAGTAGTTATTTCCCGTTCTTACTGTTGATAATATTTTCTTGCAGACGGACGGATTCTTGATGTATTATGTTATAGATTTCTTGCAGAAAATCCTTACTAAGACCTGCTTGTTCTCCTCTTTCAAGTGTTCTATTCATGACTTCTTTCCATCTGTCGGCTTGAAAAACAGTCATATTTTTTTCTATTTTTATTTGAGCAATTTTTTTACTTAGGTTCATTCTTTCTGCCATAAGTATGCAAATGTTTTCATCTATATCGTTGATTTCTTCTCTGTACATCTGCAAGTTGCAGTCTTCTTGACCTTTGTTTTGGAGAGGAAAATTTATTTCGTTGAGAAAGGATTTTAATTCTTTTGTGTACAACTGTTGTTGTGCGTCTGTTTTTGCTTTTTTAGGGTTAGAGTGTGCCTCAATCATAAGACCGTTGAAACCAATGCTTGCAGAACATTTTGCAATCTCTTTTACAAGTTCGCTTTTCCCTGCAATATGACTTGCATCGCAGATAATCTTTAAGTCCTTTCTTCTTTGTTTCAGTTCCAATGGTATTCTCCAAAGAGGACTTTGGCGATAGGGCAGATTGTTTTGAAGATTGAAGCCTCTGTGTACGGCAATTATATCATTGATACCCTGTTTCTCTATTCTCTCTATGTCTCCTAACCAAAGATTAACGTCAGGTGTGGTAGGGTTTTTTACCATTACGGAAATGTCTTTTACGCCTCTCAGACTCTCTGCTATTTCCTGAACAGTGAAAGGATTGGCTGCACTTCTCGCTCCTATCCACAGAGCATCAATATTATTTTTTAAGCATAATTCAACGTGATAAGGATTGGCTACTTCAGTACAAACTTTTAGTGAATACATTTTTTGTACTTCGTTTAACCAAGATATACCCTCTTCGCCCACTCCTTCAAAACTATGAGGTCGGGTTCTGGGTTTCCAAAGCCCTGCACGGAACCATTCGATTCCTGATTCTTTTACTTCTTCGGCAGACTTAAGCACCTGTTCTCTGCTTTCTGCAGAACAAGGACCGCAAATTATGATAGGTTTAGTTGAGGCAGACAGAAATTTTTTCATTTAACGAAGGACTGAAAAAATCAACCATCATTGAGTAATCTATTATTGCTTCCAGAACATCTCTGCTCGGAGTTTCCTCTTGAAGAGATGCAAGCTCAAGATCTTTTTCCCATTCATTAAAAAAATTGTAATATTCTTCCATGTTTCATCTATGTTTTTTTGTAATAAACTTTGGATATAAAACGAAAGAAGGTTTACTTTATTATATCTTGAAATAAAAAAACTGCTTATTCGATTTGAACAAGCAGTTTTTTTATTGCATTTTATAATATTAGTTCATGGTAAGAGACAAAGAGCGTTCCTCAGCCATGCGTCTTATGTTTATGAGTGCGTAACGCATTCTTCCTAAGGCCGTGTTTATGCTTACGCCTGTTTTTTCTGCAATTTCTTTGAATGACATGTTAGCGTAGTGCCGCATAACCAAGACTTTTCTTTGTTCTTTAGGAAGTTGTTTTATCAGATAGCGGACATCTTGATATATTTGCGACTTTATCATCTTGTCTTCCATGTTAAACTCAGATGTATTTATGGTATCAAAGACACTGTAATCTTCATTGTCGTAGACCATTCTGAATTTCTGTCCTTTGCGTGCATAATCTATGATGAGGTTGTGAGCAATGCGCATAACCCATTGAATAAACTTTCCCTCATCTCTGTAAGAACCTGAGCGGAGAGTATTGACTACCTTTATGAAAGTATCTTGGAAAATGTCATCAGCAAGAGAGGTATCCTTGACAAAAGAAAGTATGTAGTTAAAAACTTTCTGTTTGTGTCTCTCTAATAAGGTTTGGAAAACCTTTTGCTCACCATTCTGATACGCTTCTACTAATTCTTGGTCGCTTCTTGTGTCTATATACTGTTGTACCATAAGAATATACCTTTATATATATCTTTTATAAAATTCAATCTATGTTTTGTCAAAAAAAATAATATTCTTAGGTCATTAACAATATATTTCGTTCTTCATAAAGAAAACCTTTGATGAGGCAAAGGTAAGAAATTTTTTGTTAATGACAAACTTTTTTGAAAAAATTTTATCGTTTTCTTTCCATTATGTCAGGATATAGATTATGGATTTATAGATAAGATAATGTGTTTCAGTGATATAATTAAAAATTTTCTTTATTTCTCACTATGCTTAACAATGATTATACTTGCCTCATAGAGAATCCATATCGGTAAAAAAACTATTGACAATGTAAATATGTCGCTTGTCGGCGTTATGATTGCTGCTGCGATTAGTATAATGACTATTGCATGACGTCGGTATTGTTTCATAAGCCTGTATTTCAGCAATCCGAACTTGGCCAAAAGCCAACACAGAACAGGTATTTCAAAGATAATGCCGAAGACTAATGTCATCATAAGCAGTGTTTCGGTGTAAGACTCCAATGAAATCAGAGTTGAGACTTGCGTTGCTACCTTATAATCTGCTAAAAAGTTGAGTGTTATCGGAAATATGATAAAATAATTTACCAATGAGCCTAAAAGGAAAAGTAAATACGAGGAAATCAAGATATGAATTGAATATTTTTTCTCATTTTCATAAAGAGCCGGAGCTATGAAAGAAAATAAACTTTTGATGATATAAGGAGATGACAGTATGATTGCAAAAACGAAAGCAGTCTTTATATGAGCCATCATTTGGGCTGTTATTTCCGTGCTGATTAAATTAAATTTTACGGGTTTAACTCCTAAAACAGAATATGTAATGAAGTCGTTTTCAGTGGGATAAAAGACTACTTTAAAAATAATATCTTTAAGGATAAAGCTGACGGCAAAAAACAAAATCAAACACAACCCTATTCTTATAAGGTTACCTCTTAAATCCTCTAAATGTTCCCAAAAGGTTTTTCCTTTGTCTTCGGAATTAAGCATCTTATTTCTTTGTGGGCAAGAGTAGGAACTTTTTTTTCTTTTAGTCTTTTTTTATTTCAGAAGATTCGCTTTTTTCGTTATTGTTCTCTTGTTCAAACTTTCCTTCCATTCCGTCTTTAAAACTCTTAACTCCTTTGCCTAATCCTTTCATCAATTCAGGTATTTTTTTACCGCCGAAAAGAAGTAAGACAACAAGGGCAATAAGCAATATTTCCGGCATTCCGAGTCTCATGATTGTAATTCTTTTTTTGTTATTATTAATAATTGCTAACGGAGTGCAAAGGTATGAATTTTTTTCCGTTTTAGAAAAAAACACGGTATCTTTACCCGAATATCTTGCTTTTAAATATTAATGTTTGAGTATTATATACTTATTATCAATTATTTGTGTGTGAATATCAAATAGTGAAAAAAGTTTTTCTTCCTGCAGTACTTCCTTTGTGCAGCCTGAATACTCTACACGACCGTCCTTAAGGGCAATTACCTTGTCCGTGTATTGGAGACAAAGAGATAAGTCGTGAAGAATGAGGAATATACTACGTTTTTCTTTTGAGTTTATTTCTTTAAGAATATCCATAATTTCAAATTGGTGTTTTATATCCAAATTTGATACAGGTTCGTCTAAGAATATTATAGGTGTGTTTTGACACAAGGCACGTGCAATAAGAACCCGTTGTTTCTCTCCCGAAGAAAGAAGAAAATAAGGCTTGTCTTTCAAGTGCAGAGTGTTAGTGCTTTTTAGTGCATTCTCAGTTAAGAGAAAATCTTCTTCTATATCTTTTTGCCAAAGTTTTTTATAAGGAGTACGGCCCATAAGAACAACATCGTAAACTTTGAAATTCAAGTTATTGTTGTTGTCTTGCAGGACAACGGAAACTTTTTGGGAAAGCTCCTTTCTTGAATATTCTTCTATATTTTTGCCGAAAACCGAGACAGAGCCTTCATTCATTCTCATCAGTCGGCTCATACATTTCATCAGACTTGTTTTTCCGCTTCCGTTTTTACCTATTAGGCAAGTGAAATCACCTTCCTGCATGGAGAGATTTACATTGTCCAATATGATTTTATCTTTACTTCTTAGGCAAACGTTCTCTGCTTTCAGTATTTCCATAAATTTAAAAATGAAGTTTTTGCTTTGCGTTATAGAGAAGATAAATGAAGAACGGCGCTCCTATTAATGAGGTGATAGTTCCTATAGGCAGTTCATTGGGAGATGCAATGGTTCTGGCGACAATATCTGCTGCAAGCATAAAAATCATACCTCCGAAGACAGAGTAAGGTAAAATTTTTCTGTTGTCCCCTCCTACGATTATGCGTGTTATATGCGGAACAACCAATCCTATAAAGCCTATGACACCGCAATAACTTACGACCGCAGAACTTATTAGTGTAGAAACCAAGAGAATAATTTTTTTGCTCTTTTCAACATCTATTCCTATGCTTTGTGCAATGCTGTCTCCGAGAAGAAGAGCATTCATCTGTTTTGCATACATTCTCAGACATATATAGCCAAATAAGAAGAATAAAAAAACGATAGCAACGTCAGAATAGCGTATTCCCGACAATGACCCCATAGTCCAAAAATATATTTTGTGCATATCCTCCCTGTCAATGAACATTATGACGGAGATGAGTGCAGAAAATAAAAAGTTAAAACTTATACCTGCAAGAATCAGTGTTGTTGTGTGCATGCGGTTTCCTACCTTTGAGAGTTTCATTATAAGCATAACCGTTGCTACTGCGCATGCAAAAGCAAGCAAAGGAACTCCTATGACAATGGCATCAAGACCTAAGATGATAGCAAAGCAAGCTCCTAAGGAGGCACCTGAACTTACACCGAGGATATAAGGGTCGGACAATGGATTTTTGAAGACTGCCTGATAGCAAGTGCCGCATACGGCGAGGCTTGCGCCGGAAACCAAACACATAAGTACACGCGGCAGTCGTAGGTTGAAGAGAATGAACTTGTCTTCGCTGCCTAATTCACTTATGTTTACACTTCCGAGAAAGCAGGCTGCAAAGCACAGAGCCAAAACAACAAGGCTGAGTGTCAGGTATGAGAAAAATCGTTTCAAGTTAAAGAATTTGTTTGTTATTTCTTTTGCAAAATTACTAAAATAAAAGCAATTCTCAGTCTTAAATGCAGAGTAAAAATGCTGAGCTTTTTCATAAATCAAATGAACAGAGATTTCACTGAAACGAAGTTTTATTTTACTTTTATAAGACCAAAAGTCTTTTTGCTTTACTTTTTCTTTTCTTCCCGCAGAGAAAGAACTCCTGTTTTCTAAATCCTTGTTTGGGGTTATTATTCACTGTATCAGATATTTATATTTTAAAATATGTATGGTAAGATTTAATTTTATTTTTCTGTATAAAGAATTGCTAAATAGTTTTTTAAATAAAAATTTTATGAAATTAACTTGCTGAGAATTGAAAAATTGATTTTGATGCGATAAATTAATGGGAAAATTAAATTTACAGCCCTTTTAGATTTATCTTTTGAACTAAGAGATTTTGCTTGTTTAACTTTCTTTAATTCTTTTGTTTGCAGAGATATAAACAAAAAAAGTACTCTGATTTCGGTATTAAAATCAGAGTACCATTATATGAAAATTTGATAAATTTACTTTTTGATATTAGGTTCTTCCAAACCAAGATGTTTTTTGCTGTCCATAACCTTTAGGTACAAAGCAATAAGAAGAGCCAATACTCCGAAACTTGCGAAGATTATCAAAGGTATTGTGTAATTGTAAGGGACAAATTGCTCTCCTGCTGCTTTTGCTGCAATGACGGCAGGGTTGTTTGCATTGGAAGATTCCAAAACAGAACCGATTAGCATAGGAACAAAGCAAAGTCCTACATTTTGTACCCAGAAAATCAAAGAGTAAGCACTTCCCAAATAGCGTGGGTCCATTATCTTCGGAACGCTTGGCCAAAGAGCTGCAGGGACTAAAGCGAAAGATACTCCTAAGATTACTATAGTTGCATAAGCCAAGAACTTACTGTGAGTTGAAGGGAGAAGGAATGCAAATACTAAATGGCAGACAATCAATAATAAAGCGCCGAAGATTAACATTGTTGCACCTTTTCCTTTTCTGTCAAGGAAGTTGCCGAGGAAAGGAGTTATGACTGCTGCACCTATAGGGAACCAGCGGAAAATGTTGGAAGCTTCTTGTGCAGACATATTTCCTATATTACATTGCAGCATGTTGGAGCCGTATCTTTGGAATGGGAATATTGCACTGTAGTAAAGAACACACAGCAAAGCTACAACCCAAAAAGTTTGGGAAGAAAGTATTTTACCAATATCGCTGATTTTGAACTCTTCATCGCTGCTTGCTCCCTCGTTTGCTGCTTTTTCACCAAGTTGTTTGTCAAATTTTTTGTCCATAACGCAGAAGACAAGGAAGAATATCAAACCTATCAAAAGCAGAACAGTACAGAAAGCCACTGAAGCCATAACCGTAGGTTTGCCGAAAGCAGTTTTGCCCAAATGTTCTGCAATCCAAGGAGATATTGAGAATATAGCGAATACGCCGACTCTTGCTATAGCCATTTCCAATCCCATGGCCAATGCCATTTCTTTTCCTTCAAACCATTTGGCAATTGCACGGGAAACGGTGATACCCGCCATTTCGCAACCGCAACCGAAAATCATAAATCCGAAAGCAGCCATTTTAGCACTTCCCGGCATTGAAGTCCACCAAGAATTAAGCCATGCGTTCATACCTGTTGCTTGGAACCAATCACTTATTCCGATGAACTTTATGCAAGCTCCTGCGAACATAAGTGATGCAGAAAGTGTTCCCGTAAAACGTATTCCGCATTTGTCAAGTATAATACCTGCAATGATAAGAAATCCGCATACATTCAAGATATATTCTCCTGCCGCATAGGTTCCGAATACGGACGGAGTCCAACCTCTTTCTGCTTCTATCATTGGTTGAAGTGGAGACATAAGGTCCACAAACATGTAGCCAAAGAACATCATAAGTGCTATGAGTGCCAAGGCTGTCCAGCGGGCTGCCGGACTGTCGTTAATCAATCGTTGAATTTTTTCTGTCATATTATTAATTTGTTTTTAAGTTTTCAGATTGCAAAGATATTAATTCTTTAATTAAAATGTGTTAAAATATCTAAATTTTTTACTTTATTTCCTCTTTTGAACTCAAATTCTTCCCCTCCTTGCGCTCATTACCCCTTGAATTTCCCTACGTCTTTCTCTCCGTTTTGGTTTCCTTATGACAGAGCCCCCGTTTTCTTTACTTGACTTCTTTACCTGCCGATGTATGTGTGCAGTCTTTAATAAGGATTGCGCTCATACTTGATATCAAAAGCATTATTTTGTATTTGATTTTATGGCGTTTATATTTATTGCTACGTTTACTTTAATCCATAGAAATGAAACTTGATTTCAGAAAATTAAAATCAAATTTCACGGCAGCGAAATCAAGTTTCGGAAATCTGAAATCAAGTTTTATTTTTGCGTATCGGAATTTCCTGCTGAGTGTTTCCAATTCGGCAGCAGCTCAATTTCTCCGTGCTGAAATTCATTTCGAATTTTAGGCGAACCTTATCGGAATATATTTCTTCCGTTTCGCTGTTTTTGTTCTCTGTCTTAACGTATATAAAACTTGTTTTCAAATATTTGAACTTATTTTTTATGATTTGATTATCCTTGAAAAACATTTTTTTTGAAAAAAAAATTGAAGAAATTATGTAGATTTGAAATATTAATATAACTTTGCAACTTTAAAAAACTGTGCAAACTTTTTAACAATAAACCAAAATAATATGCAGAATAAAGGAGCTATAAAAGTTATTGCAGTGATATTTGCACTGATTTGTATTTATCAGCTTTCTTTCACCTTAGTGACTAAGAATGTGGAGTCTAAGGCTGAGAAATACGGCAAGCAAATGGCTGCGAAAGAAATGCAAAATCTGAAATTGAATCTGTCTGAGGCTGATAAATTGGCGTACAAGGATTCTTTGGAAGATGCAAGGGAAAATGCGTACTTGGACTCTCTTTCTGAGGAGACGGTGTACAATTTCTTGTTCATGCGTAAGTTTTCCTACAAGGAATGTAAGGCAAGAGAAATCAATCTTGGTCTTGACCTTAAGGGAGGTATGAACGTTATGATGGAAGTATCAACAATAGACGTTATCAAGAGTCTTGCTTCCAATCCTGAAGATGAAGTTTTAACCTCTTTGTTAAATAAAGCTACTGCAGCGCACAGACAAAACGGAGGAAAGTATATAGACCGTTTTGCCGATGTTGTTAAGCAAGCAAAGAACGTTGAACTTGCTGCTTTCTTCAGTACTAAGTTAAAGGAAAAAGGAATTACTAAGAACTCTTCCAACGATCAGGTTATCTCCGCAATAGGAACTCAATGCAGCGATGCATTTCAAACAACCTATCAAGTATTGTCTAAACGTATAGACAAATTCGGAGTAGCCCAGCCGACAATTCAAAAGTTGGATGCTACTGAGAGAATACTTATAGAACTTCCGGGTGTGAAAGACCCTCAGCGTGTTACTAATTTGTTGGAGGGTAGCGCACAATTGCAGTTTTGGTTAGTGGAAAAAGACCTTAATAAAGCGGTAAAGGCTTTACAAGATATGGACTCATGGCTTTCTGTCGGAGACCGTTCCGTTGAACAGGAAGAGGTTTCGGTTGAACAAGAAAGTTCTACTGTCAGCGCAACTGAACGGATTGCCTCGGAAAAAGAAGAAGTGAAAGCAGAGACAAAAACAAATCCATTGCTTTCATTATTTACTCCGAGCAGAGGTCAATATACATTGGCAGTAGCAACTGCTCAAGGACAGAACCGTGCAGAGATAAACCGTCTTTTGAAAAGAGCGCAGGCTAAGATGCCGAAGGACCTTTTATTCCTTTGGTCTGCTAAGCCTATAAGCAAGACTAATGAATATGAACTCTATGCAGTGCATGTAGAAAAGAACGGTCCGTTGTTAGACGGTGACGTTATTTCCGATGCGAAAGATGATTTCAATCAAACAGGCCAGCCTGTTGTTTCTATGGTAATGAAAGATGAAGCAGCAAGAAAATGGGCTAAGATAACAGGAAATCATATCGGAGAGTGTATTGCTATTGTCTTGGACAGCGTTGTTTATTCCGCTCCGAGGGTAAACGGTGAGATTGACGGAGGACGTTCTGAAATTTCGGGACATTTTAGTGTTGAGGAAACAAAAGACTTAGCTAATATATTGAAGTCGGGTAAACTGACTGCCCCTGCAAAAATCGTTCAAGAGTCTGTAGTAGGTCCTTCTTTGGGAGAAGAATCTATCAAAGCAGGTATGCTTTCCTTCCTTTTCGCATTCCTTCTTATATTGGTTTATATGCTGTTCTTCTACAGCACGGCCGGAATTGCGGCTTGTGTTGCTTTGATTGCTAACTTGTTCTTCCTTTTCGGAGTTTTGGCTTCTTTGGGAGCGGTTCTTACTTTACCGGGTATCGCAGGTATAGTTTTGACTATGGGTATGGCAGTTGATGCTAACGTTATCATAAACGAACGTGTTAAGGAAGAAATTCTTAAAGGCAAGAATATTGCTTCTGCAATTTCGGACGGTTACAAGGTGGCTTATTCGGCTATTATCGACGGTAACGTTACTACTTTATTGACAGGTATCGTTCTTGCTTATTTCGGCAGCGGTCCTGTACAAGGTTTTGCCATCACTCTTTGTATCGGTATTCTTACATCCTTGTTCTGCGGTATATTTGTTTCACGTTTAGTTTTTGAAGCAATGCTCAGCGGTAAGGGCGGCGAGAAGAGAAATATTGCTTTCTACACTAAATTAACCCAGCATTTCCTTGAAAAACCTAATGTTAATTTTGTAGGAACACACAAGAAACAATGGATTGTTGTTGCAGTTCTTGTAGTTATTGCTTTAGGTTCTTTGATATTCAAAGGTTTGGATTACGGTGTTGATTTCGCAGGAGGTAGAACTTATGTGGTACGTTTTGACCGTGATGTTCAGCCTGAGGCTATCCGTTCTTCTTTGCAAAAAGAGTTCGGTTCAGCTCCTGAGGTTAAGACTTTCGGTCCGTCTTACCAAGTTAAGGTTACAACTGATTATAAGATAAAAGAAGACAATGAAGCCATAAACAATGAGGCTATACAGAAACTCTTCAACGGAACTAAATCTTTCTACCAAGACAATACCATTACTTTGGAGAAATTCCGTTCAACACAGACAAGTCCTCTTGGTATAATCTCTTCGGAGAAAGTAGGACCTACAATGGCTGAAGATATACAGCGTTCTGCTATAATCGCAGTTTTGTTCTCATTAGTCCTTATCTTTATCTATATAGCAATAAGATTTAAGAAATGGCAATATGGTTTGGCTTCTTTGGCTTCATTAACCTTTGATGCGTTAATAACTATAGGTGCATTTTCATTGTTCAACAAGATATTACCTTTCAATTTGGAGGTTGATCAACAGTTTGTCGCTGCCGTATTAACGGTTATCGGTTATTCTATCAATGATACTGTTATTGTCTTTGACCGTGTTAGAGAGAACGTTAATTTGTTCCCTAAGGAGAATTACGGTAAACTTATGAACGATGCAATGAATCAGACTTTGAGCAGAACGTTTAACACTTTAGGAACTACATTATTAACTCTGTTAATCATATTCTTGTTCGGAGGAGAAGTTCTTAGAGGTTTCTCATTCTCATTGTTGCTTGGTATAGCAGCAGGATGTTTTGCTTCGCTTTGCGTTGCTTGTCCTACGGCTTATGCTTTGATAACCAGAAAAAAGGAAACTAAATAAACAAAATACTTCAGTATGACTATCCTCGGAATAATTGGAATTATTATCATAACTCTTACTTTTTTCAATAAGAAAGCCAAAGAGTTCACAACTTTGCCTGAAGAGGGCAAAGAAGAGACTCCTGTACATGATTTCGGCTTTCAAGAAGAGAGGGAAATAAAAGAGTTTTATGATTTCTCTTATTCTGAGGATAACAATACTAATGAAGTGACAGAAGAAAAAGAAAGTAAAGATAAAAAGGTTTTAGAAGAAACGGGAGTAAAGAAATTTGACTTGAAAAAGGCTGTTATTTATTCTGCTGTTTTGAAAAGACCGTATTAATTTCGGAAATAAACAATACAACACTATATGAGTATGCTAAAAAGAATATTATTTGCGCTTTGTCTGTTGATTATAGGCAACGTGATGTATGCACAAGGTGTTCTTACCGGTACTGTTATCGATGAAAAGACTAAGGAACCTTTACCTTTTGTTAATGTAATCGTTATGCAGAATGGTGAACAAAAAGGCGGTGCCCAGACAGGAATGGACGGTACTTACCAGATTAAGCCATTGGTTCCCGGTACTTATGACATCCAAGCATCATTTGTCGGCTACGGAACAGTAATGAAGAAAGGGGTTCGTGTAGCTGCTACGGGTTTCTCTGCAGGTGGAGACATTGAGTTGAATCCTGAAGTTACAAATTTGGGTGAAGTTACGGTTGTTGAATACTCTGTTCCTTTGATTCAAAAAGGTACTGCTGAGAGCGGAAGCCGTATCA
>JAFVAP010000117.1 GCA_017480455.1 Bacteroidales bacterium
AGGATTGTCCTCGTATTCACAAACAGGACGGACTGCAAACAAAGAGGTTTCAAACGGTATCAAAGAGTTAAAAGTCTGTTCCATTGAAGAAGTCCAATAATTTACGGTACAATCTTCCTCAAGTGTACCTACGGTGTCGCTGATAGCTTCCCACATAAGCACGTTTTGAAAAGAGGACCACTGCAAAGTAAGACTTCCGTTGAGATTTGTATACATCGAGAGACTCTCTGTTTGAGGGCAGGTTTCATCTTGAGATTCCTGTGCGCAGAGTCTTTCAATTCCTAAAACAAAAATAAAACAAATGGCAAAAAAAATAAATTTCCTTTTCATATCCGTTGATTATATTGTTATCTTTCCTGCTAACGGCCCCATGTTTCACGGTCTAAACTGCGGTAAGTTATAGCTTCGGAAAGATGATGATTTTCTATAGTAGGACAAGCCTCCAAATCCGCTATCGTTCTCGCAACCTTGAGTATTCTGTCGTAAGCTCTGGCGGACAGACCCAATTTATCCATAACCCGTTTTAAAAGTTCCATACCTTCTGGCTTTATCTTGCAAAACTCATTCATCATCTTCTTGCTCATTTGCGCATTGCAATGAACATCAGAATAAGATTTAAAACGCTCTTTCTGTATTTGTCTTGCCTTTAAAACACGTTCCCTTATAACCGAAGAAGGCTCTCCCGAACGTTTTTCAGCCAAATCTTTGAACGGAACAGGAACTACTTCTATCTGAATATCGATTCTGTCCAACAAAGGACCGGATATTTTACTCATATATTTGTTTACCTGCGACGGAGTGCAGGTACAGTCCACCGAAGGGTGATTATAGTATCCGCAAGGGCAAGGATTCATCGCTGCAACGAGCATAAAACTTGCAGGATATTCGGTTGTCTGTCTTGCTCTTGAGATTGTGATTATTCTTTCTTCCATTGGCTGACGCAAAACCTCCAAAACATTGCGTTTAAACTCAGGTAACTCATCGAGAAACAAAACTCCGTTGTGTGCTAATGAAATTTCGCCGGGTTGAGGGAAAGCACCGCCGCCGACAAGTGCAACATCACTTATGGTATGATGAGGAGAACGAAACGGCCTTACTGAAATCACGGAGCGGTTATCAGTTATCTTTCCTGCAACAGAATGAATCTTTGTTGTCTCAAGCGATTCCTCAAGCGTCAAAGGAGGAAGTATGGAGGGAAGTCTTTTAGCCAGCATAGTCTTTCCGCTTCCGGGTGCACCTATAAGTATAACATTGTGCGAGCCTGCTGCGGCTACTTCCATTGCTCTTTTGATATTCTCCTGTCCTTTTACGTCTGCAAAGTCCAACTCATAGTTTTCCAAATCCTTTTCAAACTCTTGCTCTATATTAATTTTTACTTGCTCTATAGTTTCGTTTGAATTGAAAAAATTGATAACTTGACTTATGCTCTCAGCTCCCAATATCTCCAAACCGTCTACAAAAGCCGCTTCCTTAGCATTTTGTTTCGGAAGAATAAAACCTTTAAAACCTTCTTTCTTTGCCTGCAAGGCTATAGGCAAAGCTCCTCTTACAGGATTTAAAGAGCCGTCTAAAGACAACTCACCCATAATAAGATAGTCGCCAATCCTTTCCGCATTGATTTGTTCCGAAGCAGCAAGTATACCGATAGCAAGAGTTAAATCATAGGAAGAGCCTTCCTTTCTTATGTCTGCAGGAGCCATATTGATTACTATCTTCTTTCCGGGTATCTTGTAGCCGCATTGGTGCAATGCTGACGAAATCCGTTCGTGTGATTCTTTGACTGCATTGTCAGGCAATCCGACAAGACTGAAATTAATTCCTTGTTCTATATTGACTTCAACAGTAATGGTTGTAGCCTTTATTCCTTGTATCGCACTCCCGTAAGTTTTTACCAACATAAGTTTTTGTTTGTTTTTCTTAAGTTCAGACTTTACCTACTCATAAAGCTTTTTCATCAAAGGCGGATTTTCCAAATAAATCTGTATATCTTGCTGATAATCCTGCTGAGTTACATTATAATGTTTGAGAATACTTTTTTTATAAGCCTCTGTCTTCGCTTTCTTCTCTTCTCTGTTGAGGTCCTGCTCCATAGTCATTCTTTCGGCTTTGGAAATATCGAGAATAATGTTCCGCATCACCGCTTTATCTATGCGCAATGACTTTTCGGCCGACTTAGTTTTGTCCGCACATGAATAAAAAGAAAAGACAAAACAGAGAAATAAAGAAAAAATGCCGAGAGTTCTCATTTTTTTACAATCTTTGCAAAACTGTCTCTATTAATTTATTCATTGAATCATGGTAATTCTCCGCAAAAGTACCTTGAAGTCTGTTTGCAACAACATTACAAACAGTTAAGGCTCTGTGGCCTAAAAGTTTCGCCAAACAATAAAGAGCAGATGTTTCCATCTCATAGTTAGTTGTCTTAAGGCCTTTATATTCGAACATAGGCAAACGAAGATTTATAGTTTCATCTCTTAGAGGTATTCTTAGTTTTCTTCCTTGCGGACCGTAGAAACCCGGAGCGGTAACGGTAATTCCTTTTCTTATATCAAATGCTATTTTGTCCGAAAGTTCTGTGTCTGCTTCCACTCCGTAAGGAACAGGCAAAAGAGCATTCCAATCCATAAAATTGATAAACGAATGTTGCAATTCCTCTTCCGCTATATCGTGTTCCATATCGTAAAACCACATCATACCGTCAATACCTACAACATATTGAGAGCAGATATAAGAATTTATATCCATATCCTTTTGCAATGCTCCCGTAGTACCGAGCCTTATGAGATTAAGACTTGTTTTCTCTTGCTTGACTTCCCTTGTCCTAAGGTCAATGTTTTTACATGCGTCAAGTTCAGTAAGAACTATATCTATGTTATCAACTCCCATTCCCGTTGAAAGCACGGTAACACGCTTTGAATTAAAATATCCTGTACGCGAAACTATTTCCCTGTTGGATTTTTTCACTTCCACAGAGGAAAAAAACTTACTTACCTGCTCCGCTCTTTCGGGGTCACCGACAAGAATTACGTTTTCAGCCAACTCTTCGGGGAAAAGCCTGATATGATACAAACTTCCGTCGGGTGCAAGTGTAAGTTCCGAAGCATTCATTCTTTCGTTTTCCATTTTTGTTTTATTTTTTACGGTTAAGAAGTTTTTGAATAAAAGCAACAATATTTGATTTCCTTTCCTGCTCAACGTCTAAACTTTCCACACTCTTAAGAGCCTTATTCATATATTCATTAACCATGTCTTCCGTTTTTTGTTTAGCATCGTATTTTTCAAATAAGCTTTTCACCTCTTGAATTTTCTGCTGAACGTCAGCAGGTTTTCCTGAATATAAGGTAAGGAGTCTTTTTGCATCTTCTTCGTTTGCATTCTCAAGAGTAAGGAGATAAAGTATTGTTTTCTTATTATCGGCTATGTCAGTTCCCGAAACCTTGCCGAAAGACTCCAAATCGCTCCAACAATCCAATAAATCATCTTGCAGTTGGAAAGCAATACCGAGATAAAGTCCTATTTCGGAAAGAACATTCATATTCTCCTTGGAAGCATCGGCTACAATGGCACCGAGTTTTAAAGAACCTGCAAGAAGAATGCCTGTTTTTAGGCTTATCATCGTTATATAATCCCTTACAGACACCTCCGTAGTGTTTTCAAATGCCATGTCATAGGCTTGACCTTGGCAAACATTTATCAGAACCGAAGTCAGAGTTTTGGTAAGTGCAGGTATCTTGTCGGCATCACAATTAATCAACTGCTCATAAGCCATAGCGTAGATAACATCTCCCGAAAGTATGGCTCTGTTTGTTCCGTATTTTTGATAGACTGTAGGTTTGCCTCTGCGCAAAGGAGAAGCGTCCATTATATCATCGTGAACCAAAGTAAAATTATGAAGCAACTCAACCGCCAAAGCAGGATATTTAGCCTTGTCTAAGTCAAAGGAAAACATATCAGCCGCTATCAAGACAAGCAAAGGGCGTATGCGTTTGCCGCCTTGCTTCATTGCATATTCTACAGGCTCAAACAGAGCCGTAGGTTTTCTGTCAAAAGAGGCTTCTTCTATGAATGAGATTGCTTTTTTTTCTAATTGTTCTAAAGTTTGCATAGTATTATGGGGTTGTTATTTTGATTTCAAAATGCAAAGTTAAGAAAAAAAACGTTAGAAGCCTTACAAAGACTGAAAAATCAATGGTAAAAAAGTATAAACTGCCGAAAGGCTCAGACAGGGTCTACATCTACATTTATGCGTAAAGAAGAATTATCTTTCAAGGCAGCAAACTCTTCGTTCATTTCCCTCAAGCGCTCTTTGGCTAAAGAAAAGGACAGATTTTTTTCTACTTTCAACCATAATTGTTGTATGTAAAGGTTTCTTATTCTTGCAACAGGAGGCTCTTGAGGTCCGAACATACGCGAGCCGAAAATTTGTTTCAATCTCAAAGCATAGTCAAAAGACTTGGCAAAAAGAAATTTGCGGTCGCTGTGTTGAAGAGTTATTTTTATCATTCTGCAAAAAGGAGGAAAATTGAGTGATTTGCGCTCGATTATCTGCGAAGAGTACATTCTGTCATAGTCATATTCGCAGACATCTCTTATTATCTGATTATAAGCATCGAAAGTCTGAATAACGACTTTTCCTCTCCTAAACCTCCTGCCTGCTCTTCCGCTTACCTGCATCAAGAT
>JAFVAP010000118.1 GCA_017480455.1 Bacteroidales bacterium
CATTGCTTCCAAGAACAAGATATTCAGAACCTACATAGGACAGGGTTATTACAATACTGTTTTGCCTGCCGTATTGCAGAGAAACATATTGGAGAACCCGGGTTGGTACACCTCTTACACTCCTTATCAAGCCGAGATTTCACAAGGAAGACTTGAGGCTTTGTTTACCTATCAGACCCTTGTTGCTTCCATGACAGGTATGCCTTTGACCAACTGTTCTCTTTTGGACGAGGCAACAGCCGATGCTGAGGCTATGCTTATGTTCTTCTATTCACGCTCACGTCAGCAACAGAAAGAAAACATCAACAAGTTCTTCGTTGATGAGAATTTGTTTGCTCAGTGCATAGAGGTGATAAAGACAAGAGCCTTGCCTAAGGGTATAGAACTTGTCATAGGCAATCCTTGTGAGCAGAAGTTAGACAAGAGTTTCTTCGGCGCTATAGTTCAATACGGAAACAAATTAGGCGAAGTCCTTGATTACAAAGAATATATCGCACAGGCTAAAGCCGAAGGCGTAAGAGTGGCAGTGGCATGTGACTTGTTGTCATTGGCTCTTTTGACTCCTCCGGGAGAAATGGGTGCAGACGCAGTTACGGGTACTTCACAGAGATTCGGTAATCCTGTCGGCTTCGGCGGTCCTAATGCTGCTTTTATGGCTTGCAGCGATGAGTTTAAACGTAATCTGCCGGGCAGAATTATAGGTCAGACCGTTGATATGCAAGGCAATAAGGCTTTCCGTTTGGCTTTGCAGACAAGAGAGCAACACATAAATAGAGAAAAAGCAACTTCCAACATCTGTACTGCAACGGCCTTGATGGCTATAGTAAGTGCCATGTACGCATGTTACCACGGTGCAGAGGGAATAAAAGAAATAGCACAAGACATTCACTGTATGGCTCTTACGCTTGCTGCCGAGGCCGAGAAATACGGCTACGTTCAGCACAACAAGGCTTATTTTGACACCTTGCATTTCTCCTCTGAGGTTTCCGTTAAGGAGATAGAGCGTTTGGCTTTGGCAAAACAGATGAACTTCAACTACATAGACGACAAGAACTTCACCGTTTCACTTGACGAAACTGTTGCTTTGAGCGATGTTAATGACATTCTTTGCGTTCTTGCACAGGCTCAGGGCAAGGAGTTCAAACCTTTGACTGATTGTGTTTGCTCTGAGGAGGTTATCTGCGGCGGATTGAAACGTGAGAGTGCTTTCATGACTCAGAAAGTCTTCTCATTGTACCACTCAGAGACCGAGATGATGCGTTATTTGAAGAAATTGGAAGTCAAAGACCTTTCTTTGAACCGTGCCATGATACCTTTGGGTTCTTGTACTATGAAACTTAACGCAGCCATGGAGATGATACCTTTCACATGGCCTGAGTTTGCTTGCATACATCCTTTTGTTCCTCAAGACCAAGCTTTGGGTTACAAGGAGATGATAGAGAACATGAACGACATTCTTGCCGAGATAACGGGCTTTGCCAAAGTTTGCTTCCAGCCTAACAGCGGTGCAGCAGGCGAATATGCAGGACTTTCTACCATAAGAAACTATCAGCGTCAGAACGGACAGGAAAACCGCACCGTATGTCTGATACCTGCTTCTGCACACGGAACTAACCCTGCTTCGGCTGCAATGGCGGGAATGAACATAATAGTCGTTAAATCGACGCAAGACGGAGAGATAGACGTAGAAGACCTTCGTGAAAAGGCAGAAGCAAACAAGGACAATTTGTCTTGTTTGATGATAACCTATCCTTCGACTCACGGAGTCTTTGAAGAGAGAATACTTGACATTGTGGACATTATCCACTCCAACGGAGGTTTGGTTTACATGGACGGAGCAAACATGAACGCACAGGTAGGCTGGACAGGACCGGGTTACATAGGCGCTGACGTTTGCCACATGAACCTTCACAAGACCTTTGCAATGCCTCACGGAGGCGGCGGCCCGGGTGTAGGACCTATTGCCTGCAAAAAAGAACTTGTACCTTATCTTCCTACTGAGGAAAAAGGAACTCCTGTGGCTGCAACTCCTTTCGGCTCAGCCATGTTGTTGCCTATCACTTACGCATACCTTAAGATGCTCGGCAGAGACGGACTTAAGGAGGCTACGGCTTATGCTATCTTGAATGCCAACTATATGCGTGTAAGACTGAAAGACCACTACAACATTCTTTATCACGGAGCTCAAGGAATGTGTGCCCATGAGTTTATCTTGGATTGCAACCAGTTCTCTTTGAGCAGCGGAGTTCAGTGCGGCGACATAGCTAAACGTTTGATGGACTACGGTTTCCATGCTCCTACGGTGGCTTTCCCTGTTCACGGAACTCTTATGATAGAGCCTACGGAGAGCGAGCCTTTGAGCGAGATAGACCGCTTGTGCGACGCATTGATACAGATAAGAAAAGAAGTCAGAGATATAGAAGAGGGTAAGGCTGATAAGAAAAACAACCTTATAATGAATGCTCCTCACACTATGCAGGTTGTCTGTGCCGACACTTGGGACAGACCTTACACAAGACAGGAAGCAGCATTCCCTATGCCTTACAACGACAAGTATTGGCCGATGAGCGGAAGAGTTGATGATGCTTTCGGTGACAGAAACCTTGTTATATCTTGGCAGGACTAAGATTCGGTATCTTGAAATTTGAAACCATGCGGCGGAGACTTGATAAGGCTTCGCTGCCATGGATTTTTGATTTAAAGTTTTTCCTTACTCAAGTAGGTTAAAATATTGATATACTTGAGTGTGAATGCAATAAAAAAATAACCTTATTTCCCCTCGGCCTCATCTTTTGGCTTATGGGGGAGAGGGTTTTTAAGAACGGTTGGTTTATCATAAATAAATACTAAGATGGATATTTCAGTTGTCATATCTCTGCTTAACGAAAAAGAGTCGCTGCAACCTTTGACGGATTGGATAGCAAAGGTGATGCAGGAGCATAATTACACCTATGAAATCATTATGATAGATGACGGCAGCAAAGACGGTTCTTGGGCTGAGATAGAGAGACTTGCGGCGGATAACAACAACCTAAGAGGTATCAAATTCAGAAGAAACTACGGCAAGAGCGCCGCTCTGAACGTGGGTTTTGAGCATACCCAAGGCGATGTGGTGATAACCATGGACGCCGATTTGCAAGACTCTCCCGACGAGATACCTGCCTTGTACGACATGGTGACAAAGCAGGGCTATGATTTGGTTTCGGGTTGGAAGAAAAAGAGATACGACTCCAAACTGATGAAAAACCTCCCTTCTAAGTTTTTCAACGCAACCACACGCTTGCTTTCGGGAATAAAACTCCACGATTTCAACTGCGGACTTAAGGCATACAGACGTGATGTTGTCAAAAGCATAGAGGTCTACGGCGAAATGCACAGATATATACCCGTAATAGTCAAATGGGCGGGCTTCACGGCCATAGGGGAAAAAGAAGTGCAACACCGCAAACGTCAGTTCGGCAAAAGCAAATTCGGAATGGACAGATTTATAAACGGTTATCTGGACCTTATGTCCATAATGTTCGTTTCCAGATTTTCCAAACAGCCTATGCACTTTTTCGGTTTCATAGGTACGCTGATGTTTTTCATAGGCTTGATATCGGCAGCCGTGCTGGGTTTCCAAAAACTTTGGGCTCTGCATCAAGGACTTTGGGCTCAGACACGCTTGGTTACCGACAGCCCTTGGTTTTACATCTCGTTGGTTATGCTTATTATAGGCGTGCAATTGTTTTTGGTGGGCTTCTTGGCTGAACTTGTCGGCCGCAATTCCCCTACACGCAACAACTATTTGATAGAAAAAGAACACAATTTTCCAAAAGGAGAATAAACAATGAATATAAGAATAAAACAAGCCATAGAAGAATCCATTAGTTTGAAAGAAAGGATTTTAGCCGACGGAAACATCATAGAGTCCATAGGCAGGGCAGCCTCGCTTATAACCGAGACTTACAGACAGGGAGGCAAGGTTCTCTTCTGCGGAAACGGAGGCTCGGCAGCCGATGCCCAACACTTGGCGGCAGAACTCTCGGGAATATTTTACTTTGACCGTCCGCCGTTGTACGCAGAGGCTCTCCACGTGAACACATCCTATCTTACGGCGGTGGCAAACGACTATTCTTACGACGAAATCTTTGCCCGTATGCTCAGAGCCTCGGCACGCAAGGGTGATGTCTTGGTGGGCATATCCACTTCGGGCAATTCGGCCAACGTTGTCAAAGCTTTTGAGACGGCAAAACTCAACTCAATGACTGTCATAGCCTTTACCGGAGAGGGAGGAGGAAAAATGGCTGAGATGTCCGACGTGCTTTTGGCAGTGCCTTCCAAAGACACTCCGCGCATACAGGAAAGCCACATAATGATAGGTCATATTATATGCGAATTGGTTGAGAAAGAACTTTTTGCATCTAAGTAATAAAGTAAAACATTATGTTCAAAGACTGCAAATATCTCTTCTTGGACAGAGACGGCGTGATAAACGAAAGAATAATCGGAGGATATATTCTGAGATATGAGGATTTCCGTTTCAAAGAAGGTGTTTTAGAGGCGCTGAAATATTTTTCCCATAGGTTTGAACGCATTTTCATTGTCACCAACCAGCAGTGCATAGGCAAGAAACTTATAAGCGAAGAAGATTTTCTTTCTCTCAATGCTCAGATGCTCAGAGATATAAGCCTCAACGGAGGACGCATAGACAGGGTTTATTATTGTCCTTTCCTCAAATCAGAAAACTCTCCTTTGCGTAAGCCTGCAACGGGTATGGGTCTTAAGGCCAAGGAGGATTTTCCCGAAATAGATTTTGCGCTCAGCCTTATGGCAGGCGACTCCGAAAGTGACATGCGCTTCGGAAAAGGATTGGGAATGAAGACTGCTTTTATTGACAACCGCACGGGCGAACCCTTGGACGGGTCTTTAGCGGATATGAAGTTGTCTTCCCTTATGGATTTAGCTGACGTATTAAAAAAAGAAAGCGGATTATGAAAAGAAATATTAGTTTTTTAGTTCTCTTCGGCCTTTGTTTGAGTTTGGCTTGCGGTGTTTCGGCTCAGAACCAAACGGATTCCCAAGGCAGACGGCAGGGTCTTTGGGTTAAGACTGCGAAAAACGGTAAGAAGATTTCGGAAGGTCATTTCAAGGACGGTTATCCTGTGGATACCTTTTATTATTATGACAGCAAGGGCAACGTAACCATAAAAAATTTCTTCTACAACGAGGGTAAGAACACCCGCTCTTGGCTTTTATTCCCTAACGGCAGGGTACAGGCCGAGGGAGAGTACATCGACAAGAAGAAAGAGGGACAGTGGAAGTACTACAGCGAGAAAGGGATACGCTTGGTTGAGACTGAGTATAAAAACAACCTGAAAGAGGGCAAGGAAAAACTCTATGACAATACAGGAAAGCAAATAATTGAGGTCATAAGCTTTGCATCAGGCAAGCGCAACGGTCAGTTCTACAAGAATTTGTTCGAAGAGGGCTACTACATCACCAATTACAAAGACGATGTGCTTGACGGAGAATATCAAGAGTTTGATGCTCAGAAGAGACTGCGCTTCAAAGGGCAGTATGTCAAGGGATTGAAACAAGGAGAGTGGAAGGTCTACAATTCTTCGGGCCAAGAGATACAGGTCTTTACTTACAAGAACAACGAATTGATAAAAGACCTGCTCATCATAACTGTAAACGGCAAGAAGCAAACCTTTGAACAAAAGGACATTGCGATGATTTGTCCTAAGGGAGGTTCACTTCAAATATACGATAAAAAGGCTCAACACTTCACTGCTACGTGGAGTAACGACGAGGCTATGCAATACTTCAACGGTGATATGTTTATGCGCATAGATGAGAAGTCTGAGATGTACATAAACGTAGGTATCATAGAGGGAATGAACACTGACGGCAGCCTTAATACCGATGTTCCTTTCGGCTTTAAGATTATACCCGACGATAACGGCAGACAGTTGATAGAATCCCTGTTGCGTGAGGATTAAAAGAAAAAAAAATTTCATTAACTTGCACTCACTATGACTTTTAAGCAGGCAATAAACCTTTTCCCCCTATTTAAAAACATCTATGAGCAACTTGTGATAAAGACAAGTATGGGAAGGGATTGGCTTTTCGGCCTTGAATTTTCGCAGGACAAAGAATACTTACAGCGGCAATATGCTCTGACGCAGGATTGTCAGAACTTCATTGCTAATCTCAGTCAAAACGACAAGATGCTCTTGGAATGCGTACTCTACGACATTCACAACATAAGCGGAAGCCTCAGACTTATTCAGCAAAAAGAGGTTTTGGACGATGTAGGCCTTTTTGAGGTTAAGGCATTCTGCCTTGCCTGCAAGAGGCTTAAAGCCATGATTAAGCCATTGAAGAGCAAGGAGTTTGTTTTCAATGATTTACAGGACGTTATCACACTGTTGGACCCCGAGGGTTTGGAGGTGAACCAGTTTTATATCTATCCTGCTTACGATGAGCGGCTTTCGGGGGAGAGAAAACTTTTTGAGAAATACAAAAAGGAAGAAAACCCTTTGGCCAATGAAGTTTACGAAAAGATATGCGCCATAGAAAACGAAGTAAGGGAAAGATTGTGTACGGAATTGTTGCCTAAGTGCAAGCGCATTCAAGAAGATATCTTCCGCTTGGCTCTTTTGGATATATCCATAGCAAAGGCTGAATTAAACATTGAGTTAAACCTCGTTGTGCCTTCTCTTTCAGATGAAACGCTATTGAGTTACAAGGGCATTTTTAATCCTGTCATCAAGCAGGCTCTTCTCAAGAGGGGCAAGGATTTTCAAGCCATAGACATAGAGGTAAAATCCGCTCCCGTCTTGATAACGGGTGCTAACATGGCAGGAAAAACCGTGGTGCTTAAAACTCTTGCCCTTGCACAGTTGCTTGCACAGTTCGGTTTCTTTGTTCCTTGTGAGAGTTGCATTATTTGTCTTGTTGAGAACGTGCTTACCTCCATAGGCGACAATCAAAACGAGGCTGAGGGCTTGTCTTCCTTTGCCTCTGAGATACTGTGCCTTAACTCCATAATCAAAAACATCAAAACAGGTAAACGCTATCTTGTTCTTGTCGATGAACTTGCCCGCACTACCAATCCTGTAGAGGGGGTTAAATTGTTAAACGGTTTCATTTCCACTCTTCATTTGGGTAACTCCCTGTCGGTAACCACCACTCATTATTCTGACATTGCCGCCCCGTGTGAACGTCTGAGGGTTAGGGGTTTCATAAGAAAAAACCTTGCAAGCCCCGTTTCCATAGAGAATTTGGCTGACAACATAGACTATTCCCTCATTGCCGACAACAGCAACGAAGCACCTACGGAGGCAGTCAATCTTTGTGAACTTTTGGGCATAGACAAGGACTGGATAGAAAACACTAAGAAGTCAAATTAATCTTGTTTACGGTTGATAATAAAAAAATAACGGGACAGGCTTCTGAAGAAACCTACCCCGTGTTTTGAAAAGATATACATTCAATTTTCATTTTCAATCAAGAAAAACGTATGAATGAAGTAGAGAAAATATATAATATGGGTTTGGACGTCGGCTCTACGACGGCTAAGGTTGTGCTTACGGACAATGAGGACAACATAGTCTTCACCTCATACAAGAGACACAACGCCGATATTAAAGGTGCGGTCAAAAACATTCTTTCCTGCGTCAGACAGGAGTTGGGAAACATCAAGACCAAACTTACTCTTTCGGGTTCTGCTGCAATGGGTTTGGCCGAGAGATGTTCGTTTGCTTTCGTTCAGGAGGTGATGGCGCTCAACAACTATGCGAAAAGCATCAAAAACACCCTGCATACTATCATTGATATAGGAGGAGAGGACGCCAAAATCATCTTTTTGGAAAAGGATGCCTTGCCTGATATGCGTATGAACGGCAACTGCGCAGGCGGAACGGGAGCATTCATAGACCAAATGAGTGCCATACTCAACCTTTCTATTGCAGATATGGACGCCATGGCTCAAAAAAGCACAAGGCTTTATCCTATTGCTTCCCGCTGCGGAGTGTTTTCCAAGACCGATGTGCAGACTCTTATTGCCAGAAACATACCTTTGGAGGACATCTGCGCAAGTATCTTTCATGCCATAGCCGTACAGGTTGTCAGTGCTTTGTCAAGGGGCAAGGAGATAAAGGAAAAAATCCTTCTTGCAGGAGGTCCTCTTACCTTTATCAAGAGTTTGCGACAGGCTTTTTTGGATTACCTTAACGTAAACGAAGACGCACTCACAGACATACAGGACAACAATTTACTCGTTGCCAAAGGTTGCACTTTCAATTCTAAGAGTGAGGTACTCAGCCTTGAGCAAATAGAGGCTAAACTTGACGCTGACAAGAGTGAACCTTTGACTAATGCCAAAGGATTGCCTGCCATATTTTCCTCTGAGCAGGAGTACCGCCAATGGCTTGAGAAGAAAAAGAATTTGGCTGACAATTCCGCTCCTATGAGAGCTTATAAGGGCAAGGCCTTTCTCGGCATAGACTCGGGTTCTACGACGACTAAGATTGTCCTTATAGACAAAGAGGGCAGGATTATTTTCAAATACTACAACAAAAACGAGGGTAATCCTATCAATGCAGTCATCAAGGGATTGCAAAATCTTAAAAAGACCGTTGCCTCTGAGGGTGCTGAGATAGAGATATGCGGAGGTGCTTCTACAGGTTACGGTGAGGATTTGATTAAGACGGCTTTTTCGCTCAACCATTCTGCCGTTGAGACCATTGCACACTACACTGCCGCCCGTCATATACTGCCTCAGGCAGATTTTATCCTCGATATAGGAGGGCAGGACATGAAAGCAATGTACATAGAAGACGGAGTGCTTACCCGCATTGAACTCAACGAGGCATGCTCTTCGGGTTGCGGCACTTTCATAGAAACCTTTGCCAACGGCTTAGGCTACAAGGTGGAGGACTTTGCCTCTATGGCTCTCTACTCATCAAATCCTTGTGATTTGGGAACACGTTGCACCGTCTTTATGAACTCAAAGGTTAAACAGTATCTTCGTGAGGGACGCAGCGTTGAGGACATCTCCTCAGGGCTTTCTTATTCCGTGGTGAGAAATTGCCTTTACAAGGTATTGAAACTTGAGGGCAAGAGTTTGGGACAAAATATTGTGGTTCAGGGAGGAACAATGAAGAACGACAGTGTTGTCAAGGCTCTCGAAAATCTTCTTCAGCGTGAGGTCTGCCGCCCTTCTTCTCCCGAGCTTATGGGGGCTTACGGTTGCGCTCTTTTGTCTTTGCAGGGCGAAGAGAAGATGCTCGACCTCGATGCTTTGATTGCTTCCAATGACTACAGCATTAAACAATTGACTTGCAAGGGTTGTGAGAACAACTGCTTGGTTTCGGCCTATAAGTTCTCCAACGGCAACGTCTATTATTCGGGTAACCGCTGCGAAAAAATATTCTCCTCTTCGGGAACTCAGACCCAAAGGGGCGATAACATATATAAGTACAAGTTTGACAGGACTTTCCGACCCTATATATCGGGACGGCAGATTGTTGCCGAGATAGGCATACCGCGTGCGCTCAATATGTTTGAGGACTATCCTTTTTGGAACGCTCTTTTCAAAGAATGCGGCATCGAACCCGTGCTCAGCGACCTTTCCTCTTATTCTACATACGAGAGAAGTTTAAATCAAGTGATGAGCGAGAACATCTGCTTTCCTGCAAAACTGACTCACTCCCACATTGACAACCTTATAAATAAAGGTATCAAACATATCTTCTTCCCTTATGTCGTTTATGAGAAGACAAACAACGAAAAGGAGAACAATACCTTTAATTGCCCTATTGTTTCGTCTTATAATATTGTTATTAAACATCTTAAGGAAAAACACAAAGACATAAAAATCGACAACCCCGTTTTCTCTTTCAAGGACGAGGCTTTGTTGCGTAAAAATTGCAGGCAGTATCTTGCCGACACTTTCAACATTCCGTCCGTTCTTTTTGACTATGCTTTTTCCAAAGCTTTGGAATACCGCAATGAATTTGAGCAAGACCTTTGGGAAAAGAACCTTGAGTACTACAATAAGGCGCTTAAGGAAGACAGACCCGTTATTCTGCTTGCCGCAAGGCCTTATCACACCGACGACCTTGTGCAACACTCCGCCGGAGAGATAGCTGCGGGTCTCGGAGTTACGGTTGTCAATGAGGACATAGCGAGGGGAGAGGATTATTCCTCGGGCGATAACTCTTTTATCGTCTCTCAGTGGTCCTATATCAACAGGATAGAGAATGCGGCTTGCTTTGTTGCCAATCAATCCGATAACGTTAATTACGCACAGCTGACTTCCTTCGGCTGCGGTCCCGATGCCTTCCTTTTGGACGACATTCAGGACATTCTCAGACGAAGCCACAAGTCGGCAACTTTCCTTAAGATAGACGATATACAAAATCCGGGAGCGCTCAAACTTAGGATACGTTCCCTTTCCGAAAGTATCCGCATGAGTGCAAAGCAGACTCAAGAACCTAAGGAAAAGATTGATTTTCTGGATACTAAGGATTTCTCTGTTGATGAGAAACACAGAAAAATCCTTGCGCCTTTTTTCACTGCTTATATTTCACCTTTTTTGCCCGAACTCTTCAAAATCAACGGCTACGACCTTGAGGTGCTGCCTTTGAGCGATGAACTGAGCGCCGAAGAGGGCATAAAATACGCTAACAACGAGGTCTGCTATCCTGCGACTCTTATTGTGGGCGATGCCATAAAAGCCTTAAAGAGCGGCAAATACGACCGCAACAAGGTGGCTTTCGGTATCACTCAGACAGGAGGCCAATGCAGGGCTACCAATTACTATGCTATTCTGCGCAAGGCTTTTGTGGACGCAGGCTTTGCCGATGTTCCCGTTATGAGCGTGAACTTCGGCGAGGACACGGCTAAGAAACAAGACGGCTTTAAACTCAATTGGCGTATCACCTTGCCGATTACTCTCAGCGCTATTTTGTTCGGCGACTGCCTTTCTAAGTTATATTGCTCAACCATAGTGCGTTGCGATGATAAATCAAAGGTAGAACAACTTCAAAACGACTATATCCTCAAGGCAAAACAACTTATCCTTGAGCGCAATCAGAAAGCCTTTCAAGAACTCTTGGCTTCGGCAGTGCAGGATTTTAATTCACTGCTGCCTAATGAAATTTCCGAGCGTAAAAAGGTCGGTATAGTCGGCGAGATTTATCTGAAATATCATCCTTTCGCTAATCACAACGTACAAGATTGGCTTATAGAACAAAATATTGAGGTTGTGCCGCCAAGTCTTATGACTTTCTTTATCCAAACATTTGTAAACCGTAAGGTTAATAAAAATTACAACATAGAGAAACAAAGTCTTCCGCAATTTCTTATGGACTTTTTCTATAGGCTGATAAAGAGAAAGATAGATAAGTTTAACAAAGTTCTTTCCGACTTTAAGTATTACAGACCTTTGGACGACATCTTCGCCCTTGCGGAAAAATCCAAGGGCATTCTTCCTCTTTATTCCCAATTTGGGGAAGGTTGGTTGCTGCCTGCGGAGATTGTCCACATGGTGGAGAACGGCGTTAATACCGTGGTTTCTCTTCAACCTTTCGGCTGCATTGCTAACCACATCATAAGCAAAGGAGTAGAAAACAAGATTAAGGAACTCTATCCTAAACTCAACTATTTGGCTCTTGACTTTGACAACAGCGTTTCGCAGGTCAATATTAAGAACCGCCTTATCCTTATGCTTGAAAGTATTGATTAAAAACAGTTTAAGCCCCTCGTTCTCAACTTTTGCTTAAGTAAAACGAGGGGCTTTTTTCCGTCTTTTTTTATTTTGATTTACTCTTATATTCATTCACCTAAGGCATAGCCTGTTGCACTCAACCGAGATAGGCTTTGAGACTTAGGAAAGTAAAACTTAACTTGAGTATTTTGCTTATTAGCCTAAGGCATAGCCCGTTGTACTCAGCCGAGATAGGCTTTGAAACTTAGGAAACTAAAACTCCGTTTTGGTTATTTTGCTTATTTACCTAAGGCATAACCTGTTGCATTCAACCAAGATAGGCTTTGAGACTTAAGAAACTAAAACTCATTTTGATTATTTTGCTTATTAGCCTAAGGCATAGCCTGTTGCACTCAGCCAAGATAGGCTTTGAGACTTAAGAAACTAAAACTCCGTTTTGACTTATATAAGATAGGATAGGGGATTTCAGAATTTTTTAAACCCTAAGCCCTAAAGTCAAAAAAAAGTCTCCGCCTTTCACAAGGCAGAGACTGAAAGATTTGGTTCTCAGACTTTTATTCGCCGCTCTCGTAGCCCTTTACCTTAAGGTCTTTCTCCTCAAGGCGGGTAGATTTCAAGGTTTTCTTGAAGTTAGGCGTAGGATAAAATCTGCATGCTATTCTTTTGATAGTGTCGGCAGTTACTTTCTCCCTGTTCTTCTGCGCCTGTGCCTTGAGCGATGGTATGAATGAGCCGAGCAGACCCAATTTTACGGCGCTTCCGTTCTGAACGTGACGGCTTATGACGCTTTCCAACGCTTTCAAACATGCTAACACGTCGGGTTCACCTACGGTCGTAGCTTCAGAAATCTCTTGTGCAACCTGCTCAATCTCAACATCTTTTCCTCTGAATAAGCGGGCTACGAATTTAATTCCGGGTTCTCTTCCTACGGAAATCGTTCTTTTTACTTTTACGTAATACATGGTTTTTACTTTTTTTAGTTAATAAATTAATTTTTCTTTTTCTTCTTTCGCTAAGATTTTTACTCAACCTTACCAAAAGTTTAAAAATTTCATCATCTTTTTGCATTTCAGTACTTTACATCTTTCTTTTACTTCATCAGCCAGCAGAAAGCCGAACCTGTAAGCCAGCCTGCTACGGCGGTGAGAACGTAAATCACTGCTTCAATTACTTTTTTCCATTTCTTTTTGTCCATAATTTAAGTTTTTGGTTAATAACTATTTTTAATCTTTTTTCTAACTTATTTATTATCAATCTTTATTTCATTTCTTCTTAACTTATACTTTATTCTGTCTGTTGCCTGTTTTCCTGCTCAGATTTTCTTGTTTGGCTTGCCGTTAAGGATATTCTGCGCCAATCCAATCTTAAATGAGAGCAATTAAAACAGCCTTTGCCTTTTCCCTTTTGAGGTCTTTTGCCTAAGCCTTTTGCACTTGCAACATCAAAAACTAATATTTCAAAGAACTTTTCTCAATTTCGGAGGTTTTTTCCTTGATTTGCCTTTTGTGATACAAATTTTTGTATTCCTCAAATCTTGGTTTTATTCCCTCTCAAATTTGATATTGCAAAGATAGTTATTATATTAATACCCTCCAAATCAAGTAAATGAATTGGAATAAAACTAAATCTTTATTCCTTTACTTACTTGTATTTGAATGAAATTAAATAAAAAATTTCTAAGATTTTATTTTAAAAATATGGAAAATTAATCCAAATATTGTACTTTTGTAATCTCAAACCGCTCTTTCTTGCTAAGCACCGTAGAAAACTAAGTTACGGACTCTGTATAGCAAGGGTAGGGGAGTTTAATTGATTGTTTAACAATTTATTATATCAAATAAAACATAATTATTAACAAGAGGCTTTGCCTTAACAAAAACAAAGAAAAACATGGAAAGACAAGAAGAAAGAATTGAAAGATTGTTTAACTGCATGGAGGCAGCGAAAGAGTTAAACCTAAGTTTGACAACATTTTACAAAATCCGTAAGCGTGAGGAGATTAAGCAATTAGGCATCACGGGAAAGTACTTTTCCCTTGCCCAACTCAAAGCCATACAAGAGTTTCTTATCCACAAAAGCAGGTTTTAGTTCTCTGTAACAACACCATCTCTTTGAATTATTACTGATATTGTGAGACTTGGATAGGTTTTAGTTCTCTGTAACAACACCATCTCTTTGAATCATTGCTGATATTGTGAGACTTGGACAGGTTTTAGTTCCCTGTAGCAATACCTCTCTTTGAATTATTGCTGATATTGTGAGACTTAGACAGGTTTTAGTTCTCTGTAACAACACCCTCTCTTTGAATTATTGCTGGTATTGTGAGACTTTCCGTTTTTTATTCTAAAAATTTGGAAAGTCTTTTCTTTTTAACTTAACTCCTTTCCTTTACTTTCCAGTTTATCCAACCCTCTTTCTTACTATTAAACTCCTGCAATCCACCTCTTTAAGCGACTTTTCCGACTAATAAAACATTGCTTTCTTTCTCCTTTGGTCTCATTTCCGAGAGCTTAAGTCCACTTAACCTCTCTTTAAACGACCTTTCCGACTAATAAAACTTGGTAATCAACCTTACTAAGTAAAATTTTGAATTTATTAAAACTTCTGAAAATCAATTTGTAATAAAAAAATAGCAGGATTTTTCCTGCTATTGTCTTGTTCTGTCATTGCCTAACTTTAGTCGATGAGGAAAGAGCCTGCATCTCTTCTTGCTTTCCTTGTTTCGGCTGCTTAATGCTGCTTGGTGGATTGCAAAAATGCCATAGTATCAACTTCATCTGCAAAATCATCTAACTTAGGCGATTGGGCAGAACCGAAAGGCGTCTTTTTTATCTTATCGGAGAGTTCGGCTTTTTCGGCAACAACGCATTGTAGGTCTTCTTTTTGCTCAAGTAAAAATTTATTTACCTCTGATATATCGTTGTAAAATACATAATTAATCACAGACAACGGAGGGTGTAAATTCAGTTCCTCCCTCAGAGTGAAGAACTCAGCATCGGTGAATTTTATGTTGTTCATCAGAAAGACCGCCTTGTAGTAGTCGCAGTTGTTTTTATATTTCTGAAAGTCCGGAGCGAATTTATATGTTTTCAGTCTGTCGCTCAGATTTTTAAGTTCGTAACCTTGAGGCAAAAAGATGAGGGAAACATTCCTGCAACCCTTTCCGAAATATCTGAAAACGTCCTCCTGCAAGCCCTCAGTGTTATCTTGATTGCAGACAACGGCTACGGAAGAACGGCTTTTGCGGATAATATGCGGATAATCAGAGAAATAAGACTGAAAATAGAGGGAAGTATTGTTGCTGCCCGTAGCGATAATCTTGTCAAAATTTTTGACTTTCTCTACAAAACTTATCGGAAGTTCAAACTTCTCACTCATTCTCTTCATAAGGAACGGCAAAATAACCTTGTCGTTGGAAGATAACTTCACTTGAATATTGCAAAGGCTTAACAATCCGCATATTACATCATGGAAACAAACGCATGGAATGTTGCCTGCCGCCACTATGGCAAGGTTTTGTTCTTCCATATTTTGGGAATATTTCTCTAAGAATTTCTCTGCATTCTTTCTTTCCAACCATGGCAGAAACTGTAGCAAAGCATAGCGTACGTCCTCTTCTGTAAACCAAGGGTTGTTTTCTCTTGCGCTCTCAAACATAGATAGATAGGCTTGAGAATTTATGTTTTGCTTTATATCATTGCCCAAGTAATCGAGTGCATCTAAAACCTTGTCTGTTTTTTTCTTAACTTCCATTTTTCTGTCTTTTTTCTCTCCGCTCTTATAACGCAGTTTTCTCCCTCTTATTGCCCTTTTGCTCCCTTTTTGCTTTTGCTTTCAGGTGCTTTGTCTTTTGTTTAATTCCGTGACATTATTTTTTCGACTTATCATTCTTTCTTTCAATCTTTTATCCTACCTGTACGACTCTTTTACTATGCTTATTTTGTTGCATATTTCCTTAAGTCTGTCTGCCAATCTGAGGCCGTATTTTTCCAAAATATCCTTTTGGCTTAGGTTGGTGGTGATTATGGTCGGTCGGTTTCTGTCCTAGCGTCTGTAGAGTAACTCTGTCATCGGCGAAAGAGTGTTTCCAAATATTTTGACGCTGTCAGGCTCCGTGCCGAAATCGTCTATGAACAGGCGCATACACTCTTTGTACATCTCGAATTTCTCGTTGTCGTTCCTCGCAGCTGCCGTCAGTTCTATGGCTGAGACGGTTTTGAAACTCGCTGCAAAGCAGCCGTCGTATCTGAATTTGTATTCGGCGTTGAGAACGTCGCAAAGCGCCTTGGCAAGTGTGGTCTTGCCCGTTCCGACCCCTCCGACAATCAGCAGGGAGTTCTTGGCCTTGGGGTCGCTCGCCCATTTGGCGGCTGATTTCAGCGCATCAAAGGTAGCCTTATCGTATTTGTAGGCCATATTACGTTCGTGAATATGAGCAATATAGGCAGTCCCCAGCATCTTGAAAGCCTCCTCTTCGCTGACTTCAACCTTAGATATCACTTTCTCCGTAGTCCGCCTGATTGTCAATGTACTTTGAAAAATCTCTTGTATTGTTTGCATTTCCGTATGTATTTAAGTTTCTGTTAATTATATGTTCCCACGAGCGCACTGCCGCTTTCCAATCCCTCATTCGGGTTTTGCCTATGCACCAACCTTTGCTCTGGTAAAAATCATAAAAAATCTCGGCTTTCACCTTGCTGTTCCTTGCACGGCAATAGGCTTCAAGTTCCTCAAGTTCAGGTATTATGAAACATTCTCTGCGTTTCGTACTTTCGGAAGATTGACTTTTTGCTGCCTTTTCTCCGCTTGAGCCTTTTCTTTCTTTTTCGGCGGAAATTTTTTCTTTCTTTTCATCAATCCCCTCACGGTTTTTAGTCGCTGAGGCTTGATTTTCAATCCTTTCCTGTGATTTTTTGTTGTTTTTACCCGAAGTTTCATAAACAAAATCTGCCTTTGCATTGAAATCCCTCTTGCTTTCATTACCCTCAGCCGAAAGATACTTTGCAGCATTGCTCGAAACAGGCTCAGCACTTGAATTTCCGCAACAAGACCTCTTGCTCTCATCAGCCTCAGCCGAAAGATACTCAGCAGCATTACTCGAAACAGTCTCAGCACTCGGGTTTTCGCTGCCGTATTCCAAAATTTCAGCATTTTTTTTCAAAAACTCATTATCGGCTGACGAACTGTTATTCTCTTTTTCCAAAAATTTAAAATTATCTCTCTCACACCCTCTTTCTAAGAGGGTAGGAGTAAATTTATCTAAAGATAAATTACTCCGGGAGATATATTTATTATTTTTTTTAATATTCTTTATATTCTTA
>JAFVAP010000119.1 GCA_017480455.1 Bacteroidales bacterium
ATATTTAATTTTTTTTTGTTATTTTTGCATTCCGATTTATTAATTTTAGGGCTGTAATTCATAAAACAGATTCTAAAGAAATTTGAAATATAAGAGTAATGAAAATAGTAGTTTTAGCAAAACAAGTGCCTGATACACGTAATGTTGGTAAGGATGCCATGACTGCGGAAGGCACTGTAAACAGACAAGCATTGCCTGCAATTTTTAACCCTGAGGATTTGAACGCTTTAGAAATGGCTTTAGAGATTAAAGACCGTGTTCCCGGCACTGAAATAACCGTCGTAACGATGGGACCTTCCCGTGCAGCGGAAATAATAAGGGATTCTATGTTCAGAGGAGCTGACAAAGGCGTTGTGCTTTCTGACAGAAAATTAGGAGGAAGCGACACTTTGGCAACCTCTTATGCTATCTCGCAAGCAGTAAAGAAAACAGGAAAATTTGATATAGTATTCGGAGGAAGACAAGCCATAGACGGCGATACTGCTCAAGTAGGACCTCAAACGGCGGAAAAACTTGAAATTCCTCAGATAACATACGCTGAAGAATTGATTGACGTAAACGAAAACGACATAACAATAAAAAGACGTTTGGAAAGGGGTGTGGAAGTGGTTAAATCTCAGTATCCTCTTTTGATTACGGTTCACTCTTCGGCAAAACCTTGCAGATTTTATAATGCAAAACGCATTATGAAATATAAACATGCTTTCTCATTATCGGAAGCCAACGAAAAAAATCTTGACATCAACCTTTGGAATGAATTTCCTTATCTGAAAATTGAAGAATGGAATGCCGCAGATGTTGAAGCTGAGGACGAGAGAATAGGTCTCAGCGGTTCACCTACTAAGGTTAAAAAGATAGACAACGTTGTCCTTACTCAGAAAGAAAACGTTACCGTTGAGCCTACGGAAGAGAATTTGGACAATTTAGTAAAGAACTTAATAGATTCACACATAATAGGATAGAGATATGAATAACGTATTTGTTTACTGTGAAATAACAGAAGAAAACCACATTGCCGACGTCAGCCTTGAGCTTATAAGCAAGGCAAGAAAACTTGCCGATGAACTGAAAGTTAAAGTTGAGGCCATAGTTGCAGGAAACAATGTTGAGGATTTGGAAAACAGTCTTTATCCTTATGGTGTTGATATTATAAATTACGCAGACGACAAACGCTTGTTTCCTTATCAGACCCTGCCTCATTTTTCTATAGTAACCAAGTTAATAAAGGAAAAACAGCCTCAAATAGCCCTTTTCGGAGCTACAAGTGTGGGAAGAGACCTTGCACCGCGCGTTGCATCGTTTCTTCGTTGCGGCTTAACGGCTGACTGTACCTCTTTGGAGATAGGAGAATATGAAGACAAGAAAGCAGGAAAGACCATAGACAATCTTCTTTATCAGATACGCCCTGCTTTCGGCGGAAACATAATAGCAACTATCGTTAATCCTAATACCCGTCCTCAAATGGCAACGGTAAGAGAGGGCGTAATGAAAAAAGAGATTTTTGACCAAAATCATAAAGGCGAAATCAACAGACTGAAAGTCAGCGATTACGTTCAAGATTCTGACTTCTGCATAGAGATATTGGAACGTCATATTGAGCAGCAAAAAGTCAATATAAAAGGCGCTCAGATTATTGTTTGCGGAGGTTACGGTATGGCTTCCAAACCCGATGGTTTCAAACTTTTGCACGAGTTAGCCGAAACCTTAGGAGGCGAAGTCGGAGCAACGCGTGCTGCCGTTGATGCAGGATTAACCGAACACGAACGCCAAGTAGGACAGACAGGTGTCACCGTAAGACCTAAACTATATATAGGTTGCGGTGTCTCGGGTGCAGTTCAGCACAGAGCAGGTATGCAAGAGAGTTCCAAGATAATAAGTATCAACACTGATATTAATGCTCCTTTGAACTCAATAGCAGATTACACCATAACTGGAGATGCTTTTGAAATCATTCCTAAGTTAATTCAGTACTACAAGAAAAACAGTAAGTAAATTTATTTAAGAATATAAACAATCAAAATAAAATGGCTAATTTTTTTGATGATAACAAAGGTTTGCAGTTTCAATTAGATAATCCTATGATGCAAGAAATCATAAGATTGAAAGAAAGAGACTATGCAGACTATGGCAAATATGATTACGCACCTAAAGACTTAGAGGACGCCAAAGATTCTTACCGCAGAGTTCTTTCTTTGATTGGAGAGATTTCGGGCGAGGTTTTGGCTGCCAATGCTGAGAGTGTGGATAACCAAGGTGTAAGAATAGAAGACAATGCTATAATATATGCTGACGGAACGAAGGAAAATCATAAGGTTTTGACCGATGCAGGAGTCTATGGTTTGTCTTTGCCGAGACAATACGGCGGATTGAACTTCTCCTATGTTCCTTATGTTATGGCAGCAGAAATAGTTTCAAGAGGCGATTGCGGTTTTGCCAATATTTGGGGTTTACAAGACTGCGCCGAAACTATATATGAGTTTGCTTCAGAGGAGATAAAAAACAAGTATCTTCCTATGATAAATCAAGGATACACTTGTTCAATGGATTTAACTGAACCTGATGCAGGTTCGGATTTGCAGAGTGTAAGACTGAAAGCAAGTTTTGACGAAGCGAATAATTGTTGGAGACTTAACGGAGTAAAACGCTTCATCACGAATGGCGATGCTGACATCAAGCTTGTTCTTGCCCGTTCAGAGGAAGGAACAACTGACGGAAGAGGTCTTTCTTATTTTGTATACGACAGAAGAGACGGCGGAGTAACAATAAGAAGAACGGAAAACAAACTTGGTATCCACGGTTCGCCTACAGGAGAACTTGTCTTCAATAATGCTCCTGCTCAGTTAGTAGGAGAAAGAAAACTCGGCCTTATCAAATATGTAATGTCTTTGATGAACGGTGCACGTTTGGGAGTAGGTGCTCAGAGCGTCGGATTAAGCGAAGCAGCTTACCGTGAGGCATTGCAATATGCTAATGAAAGGGAACAGTTCGGCAAACCTATCATTCAGTTCCAGCAGGTGAGGGAAATGCTTGCCAAGATGCGTGCAAAAACTGATGCAACCCGTTCTCTGTTATACGAGACTGCACGTTGCGTTGATATGTACAAGGTTTATGAAGCCATATCCAAAGAAAGAAAGTTAGAACCTGAGGAAAGACAACTGTTAAAGCAATATACCAGATTGGCAGACATGCTTACACCTATGTTAAAGTTGTTCTCATCGGAGTATGCTAACCAAAACACTTACGATTGCATACAAGTATACGGAGGAAGCGGCTTTATGAAGGACTATCCTTGCGAAAGAATGTACCGTGACGCAAGAATACTTACCATTTACGAAGGAACATCTCAATTACAGGTTGTTGCAGCAATCCGAGGCGTTGTTTCAGGAGGCTATCTTAACAGAATAAAAGAATATGAGTCTACAACACTTAACGGAGAATGCAAAGGTGCTTTGGAGAAACTAAGAGCCATTTTGTTACCTCTTAGAGAAGACTTCGAAAAGTGCGTAGAAAAGGTAAACGCTTTTGGTTCTGCAAGTGCATCTCACGAATTCAATTCACGCAGATTAGTAGAAATCGCAGGTTATCTTGTAATGGCACACTTGCTTATCTTAGATTCTGACAGAGATTGTCAATTCTTGGCTTCTGCACGTTTGATGACAAAGATGGCACAAGAAAAGATAGCAGAAAGAAAAGCCTTTATAATGAACTATGAAGAAAAAGACTTAGAAGATTACCTTACTTTGACAGCAGAATAAAAAAAATCTTTATAAGACTTTATAAAACAAAACTTCCGCTATAACTTTAAATATAGCGGAAATTTTATATTTTATAAGAATTCTAATAAATTCTTTGTACATATTTGCCACCATTAATCTCAATATATACTTGCCAAACTCTACCATCTATTTTATCCAATAAAATAAATGTATGAATATTTTCAGTGGGATATAATTCAAAACGGTCATTTATTCCTTCATTATATGTAGAGATAAGTTTTTCACCATTTATTGTATAAGTAAATCTTTCAGATTCTTTAAAACTCCATTGAACGCCCTCAATTTCACCTGTTACTGTATTTAGTTTCAGAAAATTATACATATTTTTCATTGGATATATTTTATATGTAGTTGGTGATTCTGCATATACTATTCCAGATTGTACAAATACACTTTGTATGCTATCTTTGTCTTGTCCATACACTTTATTTATTCCTAAGAACAGGAATATTATATTTGTAACCATAAATACTATACATACTTTTTTCATAATTATATAATGTTAATTAACTAATATCTATTCACAAAAAGATAAATTACCAGAATGACACCAATGAGGAATATCTAATCGTAAGTTTAAATCTATATCAAATGTGGCAGTGTCCAAAGTATCAATATTCTCATATAAATTCTCTAATATAGTGCTTTGAATAAAATAATCTCCAAATATACTATCACATTTATGACATCCAAATGATTTATAATATCCCTGTACAGTATTACTAAAGCGTTCTTTGACAGTCGCAAGTTGTAAATGTTTTCCTTGTTCTGTTTTTGAATAATTTTCTATTGCAGTTAATATTTCTGGTCTGAATACTTCTTTTTGAGAAGACCATATTGTTTCTGTTATTCTTACCTCTGAATTGCAAGAAGAGTGCAATGGTGCTATGTAAAAAATATGATTTTTTTCACGACATTTCCAGCAATTATATTCCAAGAAAACTATTTGAACCTGAGGTAACATTCTTATTGTTTTACAGAATTTAATTTTATTATATACAAAATCCTTTATAAAATCATCTAATGACAATAATTTTCTGTCTTTCAAAGATACAAATAATTTTTCATCTTTCTCTAAAATTTTGAATATCGGTAGTTTTTCAATTTCTTTAGTTGCCTTTACAGGTTCTTTTTCAAATAACCAAACAGCATTTATTCCGTCTTTTAAATATTTTGCCTGTCTTTCTTG
>JAFVAP010000120.1 GCA_017480455.1 Bacteroidales bacterium
AAATTATTTCGTATTTTTGCGCCTGTGTAAAATTCATAGTGTTTTTATTTTTTTTATTTGACATTTATTTTTTGCAAAATTAAAATACTCTTGAATTTTACACACTTTTTTGGATAGTATCTTTTTCCTCAAAAAAAACTAAAATAAAACCCCGATAAAATAAAACGAAGATTCAGAAAACTGAGATTTGATTTCGCCGGAGTGAAACTTCGTTTTAATTTTCTGAAATCTAGTTTCACTCCGGCGCTTTTCCGCTTCTTTTTCCCGAAAAGAAAAAAGGCAGAAAAGTTTTCTTTTCTGCCTCATTCCGTATGAAAAATTAACAAGATTATTCAACAACCTTGTTGAAATTACCTCTTAAATCAAATTGTAAATTAAGCGTTTCACCCTTTTTAGCAATAGGAATTAAATATGATTTTTGATTTTTTATATCCGTTATATAAGCTTTGCTTACTTTGTATTCAGGATACTCTGTCTTGATATAGTCAGTTATGGCACTCGGAAGATATTGTGTAGGCACAACATACATCATCTCGGTGCTGGTACGGGTAAATTTCATGATGCAATCGTTATCCTCTGTCTTGAAATTAGCAAAATACAAGGTTGAATCCGCCATTTGCCATTTCACATCCTTTATCTCGGAATAACGTTTTTGGAAATCCTTAACATATCTCTCAGGAACATCTTTCTCTTCTACGGTTTTGTAGGCTGATTTCACAGACGAAGAGCAACCGTACACAAGTGCTGCACTCAATAATAATAAAGTATATCTTTTCATTTCCGTTTTATTTTTTTGTCTTATGGTTTGCAAAGATATAACTTTTTTATTTAAGTATGTGATTATAAGACTAAATTTTTGAAAATTTTTTGCAAATCCATTATTCCGAAAAGATTGAGAGCGGTAAGCAGGATAACAAAAATTATAACCCAACGAATGAATTTTTCTCCTTTCTTTAAAGCATATTTATCAGCAATCCAAGTACCTATAATCATTCCTAAGGAGTGTATAAGCCCGAAAAGCCAATAGTTTACTTCAACTCCGCCTTTTGCAAAAAAGACCGTGATTGCCACAACCGTATAAAGAAACATTATAAAGAGTTTTACGGCTGCCGTTTTTATCATATCATAGCCCAAAATCATAGACAATGCCGCTATAATCAAAAATCCCGTTCCTGCTTGAACAAATCCGCCGTAGAAACCTATGCCGACAAAAACAGGAAAGTAAATAAGATATTGTTTAAGGCTAAGATGTTTTTCCTCTTTTACTGATTGTTTTTCTTGAACAAAAAGAAAGACAATCATAACCAAAAGTATAGCCCCGAGGCAAAAAGAGAAAACCTTTTCGCTTATGCTGACTGCCGTCAAGGAACCGAGCAATGCTCCTGCCATTACAGGAAAACAATAAGGCAAAACCTGTTTTACCTTAAATATACCTTGCTTTAGGAACAATGCAGAGCCGAAAGCGTCCTGTAAAAGTACACCTACACGGTTTACGGCGTTAGCTCCCTGCGGGCTTATCCCCAAAGCAAGGTAGAGGGCTATAGAAACAATGGTGCCGCCTGCGGATAGAGTGTTAATAAATCCTACAAGGACACCTGTTAAAATTAATATTGTTACGGTTAAAAGGCTCAAGGCTTATCTTCTTTCTTTTTTCATAGTAGCAGGTTGCCTACCCTCTGCACTCTTAACGTCTTTTCTCATTGCATCTCTGTGAGAAGAATTTCTTTTTTCAAGTTTTTGCTCCACTTCCTTTAGTTTCAAAACACCTTGAGGTCCTATCACACCCTTGAAAACCTCATTGTATTTAAACTTTAGGTCCATTTTTCTTTTCTCTATTTCAATTCCGTGAGACAAAACCTCTTCTGCCTGTGCCGGGTCTAAATTAATAAGGTCAAATTCAGTCTTTCCTTCTGCCTTAGCAGCGTTTTCTTTCAGTTTATTCATCATGGAAAGTTCCTCAAAGTTAAGAACGAACATTTCCTTGTCATAACTTAGATAGAGTTCCCAAAACTTCTCAAAGCTATCTCCTTGAAGTTTAAGTTCTTTTTCAAAAGCCCTGCGCTTAAGTTCTAACATCCTCTGATGATCTTTTTCTAACTGTTCAGGGGAAAACTCATGTCTGTCTTTCTTTAAAGCATTCTCTTCAGGGGAAGCAAGATTTACTCTTTTCTCATTAGGTTTCACTCTGTCCTTATCTTTTCTCTGTGCAAAAGAAGGAATACTCAACAGCCCTAAAGCCATTATCAATACGATTAATCTTTTCATACTCTTTGTTTTTTTATGGTTAGTAATTATTTTTCTGTGCTTTTAATACAATCATATCAAATATTGTTCCAATAAACCACAGTTCCCGAACAAGAATCCTTTTTTGCACCGGTTACGGATGCAAGACAATTTATTTCTTTTCTTACTCTCTTCACTCCGAGAAAAGCAAAAATCATAGCCTCTTTAAAATCTACGGTAGCCTTGTCGGGTATTATGATTTCGTGTGATGTTTTGGCTCTCAGCTTTTCAACAAGCAATCTGTTATATGCTCCGCCCCCGCTTACGAGAGTGCGTCCCGTTATATGCTTGGCAAGTTGCACGGCTACGTGTTCAGTATATGTTGCAAGCAGGTCTTGAGGTGAATAAGGCGAATTGCATATAAGAGGAAAGATATTTGCCCTCACCCATTCTTTTCCGAGAGATTTTCTTTGGTTTTCAACATAATAAGGCAGGGAATTAAGGGTTTGCAAAAGCAATTCTTCAACTTTGCCGCTCCTTGCGGTCTCTCCGTCCCTGTCAAAAGGCATTCCGAGAAACGATGCCAAATAATTAAGGACTATATTCACGGGACAAATATCATAAGCCTTTCTTTTGTCCCCCTCTTGGA
>JAFVAP010000121.1 GCA_017480455.1 Bacteroidales bacterium
ATGTAGTTCCGTTTTGAGAAATAAATAATGCACCGTGATTATCTACAGTACCCATTACCCATTTGTTTGTGCTGGTATAGTTGTTTAATATCCACGCTCTGTCTCCTGTTTCTTCTTCACCGGAGAAATCTGTAGAGTAAGGTAAATCCACTGCTACCATAGGAGTAGTAAAGGTATAGTCAAAACTACGGGAACCATATTCACCACAGTTTGCCATTATGTAATAGTCATAAGTTGTTGTAGAAGATAAATCTGTTAATGTAATAGTGTAAGTGCCTTCTGCCTCACCGCTTTCAAAGTCTGTAGCCTCAGTGTATTCTGTTGTACCTGTAGGTCTGTAGAATACAGTAAAATCATCTCCGGTAGAAACCCATGATAAATTAACACCGTCTTCCGTGAAATCTGCAATAAGATTTGTAGGACGGGAACAAGCAGGTAAATACTCCAAAGTCAAGTCATCAACATAGGAACTTGAAGAAGCAACATTTCTTAAAGAAACAAATGTACCTTCACCTTCATAAGATGAAAGAGGAATTTCATATAACTCGTACGTAGTTGTTAAAACCAAGTCAGAACCTACTTGAACGAAAGTCTCAGGTGAAGACGGAGAGGACATAACTCCTACTTGCAAAACAGTACCTGCATTTGATGCCTTCGCATAGAATGTAACCTGAGCAGCAGACAAATCAATGTCACTTGCGCTTACAGGAGGTAATGATATTGTATTTGCATTATAGAAGTATAATGAACGTGAACCTTGGTGAGCATTGCTCGTATAAGAATAAGGATATGAAGCATGCTGACTTCCTTTTGTCCAACAAGCAGGAACAGGATTAGACTCAGAACCAACTGTTTCAAAATCGCAAGTATAAGGCAATTCCGTCAAAGGGTCACAAGCTGTTTTCAGTGATACAGGGTCTGAAGGTGATTCAGTGCCATCATAACAAATACCTGCTACGATTACGCTATATTTGGTATTTGCTTCAAGACCTTCTATTGTAAATTCATTATTTTCATCAAGAGTTACCTCTGACTCCGCATAATCTTCACTACTACCCTCTTGTTTGTAATATACCTTATAATCAACACCTTCTTCAAGGTCCCAAGTTAAGGTTATGGTATTGTTTGTTACGGCTGCTGCGGATATATCCTCAGGTTCTTGACAGGCAGGCGTTAATCTTATAGTAATATCATCAGTATAGATATTATGGCTGGAATAATCAACTCTTCTCAAAGCTAAATAGCCGTCTTCACCTTCATAATCTGCAAGAGAGGCTACCAATCTGTTGTAACCCAAATGACTTATAAGTACTCTGTCTACAGGTTGGAATGTATTGGTATCAGAAGGGTCTGTCATAACTCCTACATCAAAGCCCATATCAAATACATCGTTATTGCAGTAAGCATATATAACAACCTGTGTATTGTTGATTGGATACACGGAAGTATTGAATTGAGGAAGCACTAACACCTCATTGTATTCTGCAGAACCATAAAAACGTAAGCATTGATTTCCTTGATGTGAGTAATTTCCGAATAAAGCAGGTCCGTTCGTACCTGTGCTTTGAGAATATACTGACAAACAACCCGGATCCCAACTATCCCAAGTGTATTGATTAACTATAGTATAACTTTCAAAAGTTTCCGTCCAAGGAAGTGTGATATAAGAACAAGGTGTCTTGAATGTACGGACAAAACTTACCAATCCCTCCGTTCCGCCACATACTGCAGCAACATACCATTCATAATTAGTTGAACTGTTTATTTCTTCCAAAACATAACTATTGTCATCGTCCAAAGTAACATTTTGCTTAACTTCCCATGTTGTAGTACCTGCAGGTCTGTAATACACGTTAAACTCTTCTGCTGTCGATACCCACGACAATGTTACTGAAGTTTCCGTAGGATTGGTTGCAGTAATAGATGAAGGACGTGAACATTCAGGTATAGGTTCTATGGTTACATTATCAACATAAATATAGTTGCTCGCCGTGTTTCTCAATGCTATGTAAGCTCCTTCGCCGTCATAATTTGCAAAAGGAACTTCGTAGAGTTCATAGTTTGATGTTAATGTAAGCGATGTTACTGCTGTAAATGTACTTGCATCTGCAGGATTTGTCATAACTCCTACTTCCAAAATATACCCATCTCCTTTTGCATAGAAAGAAACTTGTGATTGTGTCAAATCTATTTCGTTTACATCAACAGGAGGTAATGCAATATAGTTTGCATTGTAAAAATACAAACATCTGTTGCCTGCATAGGCTGAAGATGAACTGTTATAAGCGTATGGGTATGTCGTATTGCCACCGCCTTTTGTCCAGCAATTAGGTACAGGGTTTGTTTCTGTTCCTACTGTTTCAAAATCACAAAAATAAGGAAGAGTATTAAGTTCTGCACAAGATGTGGTGAAAGCTTTGCTTCTCCACGCACTTGTATCTCCGTTTCCACAATAGGTTGCGACTCTGACATTGTACGTCATTACAGGTGCTAAATCAGATAAATCAAAATCAGGAGTATAAGATATTTCTTCTATAACATCATCGCTGTTCCAAGACTGTGTAGATGTTTTGTATTGAATAATATAATAAGAACCTGTTTCTTCCGGTTCTGTCCATGTAATGTTTGCTGTAGTAGATGTTACATTATTTACAGTTAAACCCGAAATAGCCAAACAACTAATATCGCCACCCTCTTCGTATGCTATTCTTATGTTCATTTTATAGTGGTCATTTCTTGAACCCATGGTAGAGATAGAACTATTGTCATTCATAGCCGAATTGTCTTTACATGCTAAGAATGACTGAGTGTTTGCATCTGGCGAAGAGTAATAAACAGTGTTCTTTGAACAAGAACCTGTTGTTCCGCAGGCAACACCATCCATTATTACCAATAGATTACCCCCTAAATAAGTATAAGGGTCTTCCAAAGTAAAAGTTGTCCATGAATTAGAAGCAGGAGCACATGCTCCGTCATAAACTAACTCTGCAGATGAAACTAAATCTGACCAAGACTGCGAACCGTTGATGTAGTCCTCTGATATTTCTGTCAGATAAATTTTCATAGTAGCTGAAGAACCGCCGACAACACTTAGTGTTTGCCAAGCCAATCCTGTAATGCTACTTCCTGCAGAAAGTTCGGCCAACTCTTCAGCAGTGTACATAGTAACATTTCTATGCCACCCATACCAACCGGGTAACAATGACCCTGCATTAGATGTGGTACCGTTACCTATAGTAATGGTTTCCCCGTCTTGCGAAAATCCGCTGAGGGCAAGTATTATCGCCGTCAGCATAAACATAAATAACTTTTTCATTTTTTTAAATTTTTAATTTATAAATTAAAGTTTAATTTTATTGTTCTTAACATTCTGTTATACAAAGAAAGACCTATCATTTAAACTCCTAATTCCGAATTTAAAAGACAGGTCTTTATTATGTTTACAACCGTTTTCTCTCGGGTAAAAACCTGATTTTACCCCCCCCCGAATAAGGTTTTGTATTATATATTAAAGATTTAAAAATCATAACATTATCTCATATTAAACTGCTTTCTTGTTAATATCTTCTATAAGATGCAAATTTATGTTTTATTTTCTAAATATGCAAGAAAAAAGCAAAATTTTTCAACAGTCAAAATCCACAAGAACTCCGTCAGTGAAAACAAAGTCAAAGCCAAGGTCCTACATAAGAAAACAGCATAAGACCTTGGCTAAACTAAAGTAATAATCCCCCTCAAAAGAAAGTTCTATTTTGTCCCTGTGTGGCCGAATCCTCCCCCACCCCTTTCGGTATCGGAAAGTAAATCAACTTCTTTTATGGTTGCTACATCGTGTTTCGCTACAATCATTTGAGCTATCCTCTCGCCCGAATTTATAATAAAGTCTTCATCGGAAAGATTTACGAGCAAGATTTTCAATTCCCCTCTGTAGTCAGCATCTATAGTTCCGGGGGAGTTCAAAACCGTTATCCCATGTTTAAGAGCCAATCCGCTGCGCGGACGTATCTGTGCTTCAAAACCGGCCTCTAACTCAATGAATAAGCCTGTAGGAACAAGCACTCTTTGCATGGGTTTGAGGATTAAAGGCTCTGGCAAAAAAGCCCTTAAATCCATACCTGCGGAAAGAGGTGTCTCGTATTTAGGCAAAGGATTATTGCTCTTGTTTACAAGTTTCACAATACTCATATTCAGTTGTTTTTATTTATCTGTCAAAAAAAGGATTTTTTGATGAAACGCTTAAGCAAATAGCCAAGCACTGTGTAGCTCCGTCCATAAGATTAAGTTTCAGCGCTGCGCTGCCTGCCGAGTACATAACACGGCTGTCTATCCTCCTGTCTGCACAAAGGCTTACGGCAGAGCCGACTGCAAGTCCCAAATCCTCGGAATTGAAAAAACAAGGAATATTTTCCCCTGCCTTGATTTTCTCTTCACAAGACGGAAAGCCACAATAAGCACAGTTAAGTCCCAAGACTTGAACCCTTGAACCTATGAGCAAAATATAAGGTGCGGAGAGAATGTTACGGGAATCTCTCATAAGGAACTCCATTCCCGTTTGTTCGTAGTCTTTTTCCAACTGTGCGGAGATAAGTTCTATATCTTTTCTCTCACAAATTTTTATCACCAAATTGTCAGTGCCTCTTGCCTTAGGTGCAGTGCGTGCCGCTACGGCCATAGCTTGAGCCGTCTCAAGGATTTGGCGCTCTCTGATTTCTTGTTCACTTATCATAAGCAGCTTTTCCCCTATTTTTTCAACAAATAGTCGATTAACTTACGCATTGCTATACCACGGTGGGATATTTTGTTTTTTTCTTCGCCTGTCATTTCGGCAAAACTTTCTCCATAGCCGTTAGGGATAAACACAGGGTCGTAACCAAAGCCCTTGTTACCATAGCGTTCGGTTGTGATAACGCCCTCACAAACTCCCTCAAAGTAGCGTTCCTCTCCGCTCTCTATAAAACAAATGACGGTCTTAAAACATGCCCTTCTGTCGGTCTTTCCGTCCATCTCTTTCAAAAGAAGGTCTATGTTGTCATCAAAAGAACAATGCTCACCTGCATAACGTGCCGAGTAAACGCCCGGGCGTTTGTCCAAAGCCTCGACTTCCAAACCCGTATCATCGGCAAAGCAATCCTTATGGAAACGTTCGTAGACGTATCTTGCTTTTTGCCGTGCATTTTCCTTTAAAGTATCTCCTGTTTCGGGTATATCGGTATTCAGACCCAAATCTTTAAGGGAGACAATATTTATTTTATCTTTCACAACTTGCTGTATTTCCTCCACTTTGTGCTTGTTGTGAGTAGCAATTATTATATCTCTCATAGCTTTATTTGTTTACATTTTCAATATTCCGAACTATAGGCCAACGAAAGCGGGAAAGACCGTGAGTTAAAAAGCACTAAATCACACTTTTAAGCAAGAGACAAAATAGCCTTTCCTCTTCCTGCTGAATTTATAACGTAAACAAGAGTAAAAAAATTTTATTACCCAAAAATAAAACTTCGTTTCAGAAAATTGAAACTTGATTTCAGCGCAGCGAAACTTGATTTTAATTTTCTGAAACGAAGTTTTGATACTATCCAAAAAAGTGTGTAAAATTCAAGAGTATTTTAATTTTGCAAAAAATAAATGTCAAATAAAAAAAATAAAAACACTATGAATTTTACACAGGCGCAAAAATACGAAATAATTTTAAAAGAAGTAAA
>JAFVAP010000122.1 GCA_017480455.1 Bacteroidales bacterium
AAATGGGGAAAATATTATAAATCAATTAAAAACATTATGAACAGCGAAAGAACTAAATTGTATTTTACGTACATAAAATTTGATTACAGAGTTAGAAGTATGATTTACACAACAAATTATATTGAGCGTTTAAACAGAGATTTCAAACGAACAATAAAAATTAGAACAAGTATGCCTAATGAGGATAGTGTTTTGTTGCTAATGTGTTCTGTGGCAATGAGAAAACAAGAACTTTTCAATAAAACTTTGCCAAGAATGAAAAACGATAATATTCTTTTTTCTCAAAATATTTAAACATTATAATTTTTATGTATATCTTTGCAAAGAATATTTACCACTCTTACACACTTTTTAATATAGTATCTTTCTCACCTCACCTATCCACTATCTTTTTTTAACTTCGATGCAAGATATTTTGCCATTAATAAATCTCTTTAGGGGAAAGGTAACTTAAAGTACTAAGCATTCATTAAGCAAAACAAAAAAAGAGGTCTTAGTTTCACAGTTTACTAAAACCTCTTTTTAAGAAAATCCTATGCTAAAGCAAGCTACTCTGCCCAGGATTTTAATTCTTCAAGTTTCAATGCAGGAATTTGCAATTTATTTTTCTTTCTCAATCCGTTCAAATCATTGAAAAGTTTGTTTATGTTAGCATTTTTCAATGCCTCTAAACTGCCTACGCCTGCTTTTCTCAGCAAGTCAATCCACTCAGGGGCAATACCTTTTTCAGCAAATTCATCATTGGAAGAGATTGCCTGCTGAACCTCGGGTTTCATCTGAGGGAAGAACAGCACGTCTTGAATACTGTGGGAGTCAGTCATCATCATTGCCAAACGGTCTATTCCTATTCCCAAACCGCTTGTAGGAGGCATACCGAACTCTATTGCTCTTAGGAAGTCCTCATCAAGAACCATGCTCTCAGGGTCTCCCCTGCGGCCTAACTCCAACTGCTCTTCAAAACGCTTTCTTTGGTCTATAGGGTCGTTTAACTCAGAATAAGCATTGCATATCTCCTTGCAGTTGCACACTGCCTCAAATCTTTCAACCAATCCTTCCTTAGAACGGTGTTTCTTAGCCAAAGGTGACATCTCTATAGGATAATCATAAATGAAAGTAGGCTGTATAAGTTTTCCCTCACAACATTCGCCGAATATTTCATCAATAAGTTTTCCTTTTCCCATAGTGTCATCAATAGGGACATTGAGTTTCTGAGCCGTTTGTCTTAACTCCTGCTCGTCCATGGAAGAAATATCTATTCCTGTAAAATGTTCAATAGCCTCATACATAGTGTAACGTTTCCAAGGACGCTTAAAATCTATCTCATTCTCCCCTACTCTCACCTTAGTTGTTCCATGCAATGCTATGGCTATACGTTCCACCATTTCCTCTACTGTATCCATCATCCAGAAATAGTCTTTGTAGGCTACGTAAAGTTCCATTTGGGTGAACTCGGGATTGTGAAAACGGTCCATACCTTCGTTTCTGAAATCTTTGCTGAACTCATAAACGCCTGAATAACCGCCTACTATAAGTTTTTTCAAATATAACTCATCAGCAATCCTAAGATATAAATCCATATCTAAGGTGTTGTGGTGGGTCTTAAAAGGACGCGCTGCCGCACCTCCGTATATAGGTTGCAAAATAGGGGTCTCAACTTCCAAATAACCTTTTTCGTTGAGATAATTCCTCATAGTATTAACCAATATAGTTCTCTTGATGAAAGTATCTTTAACTTGAGGATTAACAATCAAATCAACATACCTTTGACGGTATCTCTGCTCGGGGTCAGAGAAAGCATCGTAGACCTTACCGTCCTTTTCCTTAACGACAGGCAAAGGTCTGACACTCTTACACAAAACCGTCAATTCCTTAACATGGACACTTATTTCTCCCATCTTAGTTCTGAAAACAAAACCTTGCACTCCTATAATATCACCTATGTCCAATAATTTTTTGAAAACGGTGTTATACATAGTCTTGTCCTCAGAAGGGCATATCTCATCGCGGTTTAAATAGAGTTGTATACGGCCTTTTTCATCCTGTATTTCACAAAAAGAAGCCGCTCCCATAATACGGCGGGACATAATCCTGCCTGCTATCCTTATGTTCTCAAATGAGGAATTATTTTCGTCAAATTTTTCTTTTATCTCTTTACTATCCGTTGATACATCGTACATTGCAGCAGGATAGGGATTTATCCCAAGTTTTCTAAGTTCCTCTGCGTCCTGTCTTCTTTGTATTTCCTGTTCGCTAAGTTCCATAATAATGTAATATGATTTATTTTTTGCAAAGATAGAAAAAGTTTTTTAAAGTACAAAGCCTTAAATAAAAAATGGATAATATGCTCCCCCCCTAAGCCCGGGTTCTGAAAAGAAAGTCCATAAAGAAAAGAATACTTTTCTCTAAATAAAATCTTAGAAAAATAAAACGAAGTTTCACGTCAGCGAATTCAAATCTCAGTTTTCTGAATCTTCGTTTTAATTTTCTGAAACGAAGTTTTATTTTTCGGGAACTTTATTTTATCAATCGCTATTTTTACGAACAGGTAAATAATATAAAAAAAAATCTTGTTTTTGTTTGTTAAATAGATAATTATTTCTATCTTTGCAGCATATAAAAGTTCGGACTTTATGACTGAAATGCTTCAAAATATTCTTATGTGCAATATAAATACCCCTCTAAATCTTGTTAAATGGGGGGGGGGAATTGTTTACCCAATACTGTAAATTGCAATAAAACTTCCGACATATATAATAATATAGGTATATGTGCAGATGAGCATTTTGCTTGTCTGCATTTTTGTTTTTTTATTAATTAATTCACAGGGGTAAGGTCCCTGTATAAACAAATTTTTTAAACTATGAAGAAGACATTTTCAGTATTGTTCTCCGCCTTAACTATAGGCATGATGTTAGTTTCTTGCGGCGGAGGCTCAACAGGTAAATCCAACAAATCCTTAGGTAAAGTGATTTCGCTGATGCAGGAAGAACAACAGCGTAAAGAAGATTTGGAAGCAAAAGCCAAAGAATGTAAAGATGCAGAATGTTTTGGTAAACTTGTGGATAAAGACACCAAGGCAAAGGCTGCATACGAAGAAAATATTAAAAAGGAAATTG
>JAFVAP010000123.1 GCA_017480455.1 Bacteroidales bacterium
GTTCTCTTTTTAGAAAGAATGAAAGCAGACAACTTGGTTTCCCGTTGCTATACTCCCGATATGAGCGCCCGACTTCTTAAGGATGTAATGGTACAAAATATTTTGGACGAGTATGAACACAATCTGTCGCAGCAACTTTATGTTTCAACTCAAGCTTGGTTGCAAATACAAAATGCAAAGGAAGATTTGATTAACACTCTTAACGCTTTAAGTCCGAAAAACGAAGAAAAACTCTCTCCTACTGAATTTGCAGGAAAATTATTTGAACTCAACCTGCAAGGGAAAAACCAAATACAGTCTGCACAAGACTTCTTGAAAAAAGAAATTTCCGAAAGATTTAACTAAAAACCCTGTATTCACAGGCTGCTTTCAAAAGAGAGCAGCCTGTTTTTTTAGTTTCTTCTCACAACTCAAACAAAAAGAAATAAGTGTCCGACAGATGCCGAACACTTACGCAAAAAAGAAAATGTAAAAATGAGTTTTATTTTCCTAATATAAAGAAAGAAGAATTAAGAAAACTATAAACATTTTTTCTATTTCAGAATAACAAGTTTTCCTTGTTTCAAAAGACCGTTGATATTGCTTATTCTATAAAAATAAGTTCCGTTAGCCAAACGGCTCACATCTAAACTCATATTTAAATCATTTAGATTCTGCTGAGCCACCATAAGTCCCTGTGCATTATAAACGGAAATAACAATCGGTGTTGTCAAATCACGGGAGGATAAAACATTGATATAATCTCTTGCAGGATTAGGATAAATCTTTATCTCTGAGTTATTCTTCTCCATTGCCCTGTCTGACAAAACTAAATCTCCGCCTTCGTAAACAAAATTATCCAAACAAAAATAAGTAGAAACCATTTCATCGGGACATTCCACTGAGAAAACGACCTTATTCACCTCTCCTAAAGAAGCAAGGTTCATATAACTCCAATCTTTCATATTCTCCTGTCCTTCATCTTCATTATAAAGATAAATTTCAGAAGTTCCTGTCACACTGTTATCCGCATCGTAGCCCACAGCCTTTATTTTAAAATAAAGGTGTTCAACATCTGAACTCTCCAAATTTTGATACGAAGCCAAAGATTGAGAAACATAAACTCCGAGAGGAGAAAATACTCCTCCGTCAGTCATTTTTACGTTATTGTGTTCATAAGTTGCCATATCCCAAGAAGAATAAAATGCGGACAAATAGTTCTTGCCCAAACCCTCAAGAGCATATTTCGAAGCAGAAGTGTAATAGGAATTAAGATTAGAAGTATTCCCTGTCGCAGTACTGTCATCTGTAATATTGCTCAAGGCAAATCCCAACGTCATAAACCAATCATAGTCTGATATGTAATAACCTTTACTTTCAAAAACCAAACCTCCCGAAGGATAAGTCTTCACATAAACATCTCCTGTCAAGAAATCATGGTTGTTTTCCCTGTCTACCAATTCATAGGAATTAAAATTCAAAGCAAGGTTTTCAAAGTCTGCCCTTCTGTAAGGTTCTCCTCCGTTAATTATTCCTATGCCTGTAAGGTCAAAACCTTGGGAATAAGTCGGCCAAGACACACCATCATAGATAATATTTCCGTCAATATCGGTACTGACTCCGTTTATAACATCAACTAAACGGACAAAACGTATATTGTTTTTATCCAACAATTCGTTGTCTTCCAATTCGGTCAAATCAAAACCTACACCCCAACCAAGTTCATATTTTCCTGCTAAATTATTGTAGTGCTCAGCCGTTCTGCCTTCAGAAACGTTTTCTTGATTGTGATAAGATGTTGTGTTGGCAGGAAATCTGAAAAAATTAACTCCGTCAGAAGAAACTTCTACAAATGCAAGTTCCAAAAACGTAGGAGCGAAAGCGTTTTCAAAAACAACGAAATCTTCTCCCGAACCATCGATTATAGGGCGGTCAAAGGTAATCAATGCCGTTCCTCCTTCACCTAAAGAAACTGCAGTGGTGGTTGTGGAATCAGGTTTGCCTATTGCCATGTACGGCTCACCGTAATCGACTATTCTCTCATCACCGTAGTCCCACGTTCCTCGGTTTAGCTCCACACCCTTAGCCCAAGAGACTATTCTTTCATCATTTTGACTTATTGCCTTACAATTCTCAGTTCCTACTTCTCCGTCATATTGGGCGAAAACAAAAATTGACGCCAATAAAGAAGCAACAAAAAAAATACTTTTCTTCATTTTTATTATCGTTTTTTTAGTTTTATCAATCTGTGTTTTGCAAACCGAAATCTGATAAAATACTTTGAAGAAAAGTATCAAAAAAATAACAAACAACATCTTACTTGTCATTATCCTAACCCTCGAAGATATTAACAAATTTCGGCTTTTATGGCAGGTCTTCTGACTAACCTCTTTTCAAAAACGCCTTCCCATTCATGCAATCTTGCTCTGCAAGAACAGTGGCATTGTGTCTTTGAAATAATAACAAGGCTCACAGCAGCGGGACTGTATAGGACTTTCACCTATTTCCCTTTTAATCCTTAACAGTGTTAAGAAACCATATTGCGCCTGCAAAATTACATATTATTTTTCTTTCATACAAGAAAATA
>JAFVAP010000124.1 GCA_017480455.1 Bacteroidales bacterium
AGCCGTTGGTTTTAGTGAAAATGATTGTAGGCTTGTTTTCTTCTTCGGCTATACGGGAAGCAACTATACCTACTATTCCTTGATGCCAATCGCAGTTGTAAAGTACTATGCTCTTGCTTTCTTTGCATTCTTGACAGGCTATCATCTCCTTAGCCTCTTCAGTTGCTTTTTTGTCTTTGTTTTTTCTGTCTTCGTTGTTTGCATTGATTTTTTCGGCAATGGCGATGGCTTCATTTTTTTCTGTGGATATAAGAAGTTCAACGGCACTTCTTCCGCTGTCCATTCTGCCTGCTGCATTTATTCTCGGGCCTACTAAAAAGCCTAAATCGGATATTGTAAGCCTGCGGTTGAAGTAATCTCCCGTGTAGGTCTCGTTGTCATGTTTTACATTGGCAAGGGCAAGTATGGCCTCCAAACCTATTCTTGGTTTGTGGTTGAGAACTTTCAGGCCGAAATGTGCTAAAATTCTGTTTTCCCCTGTAAGCGGGACAACGTCGGCAGCAATGCTTACGGCAACTAAGTCCAGATACGGAATAATGTCATCTCCTTTTAGCCCTCTTCTTCTTTGCAGAGCCTGTATAAGTTTAAATCCTACTCCGCAGCCGCTCAATTCATCATAAGGATAAGCAGAATCCTTTACCTTAGGGTCAAGTATTGCGTAGGCCTTAGGCAGTTCTGCTCCCGGTAGGTGGTGGTCGCAGACAATGAAGTCTATATTTTTTTCCCTTGCATAGGCGATTTCTTCCGTTGCCTTTATTCCGCAATCCAAACAAATAATTAATGAAATGTCGTTTTCCTCTGCAAAATCCACTCCTGTGAAAGAGATGCCGTAGCCTTCTTTGTATCTGTCAGGTATATAAAATTTAATATTGTTGTAGAACTTGCCCAAGTAAGAATAAACCAAAGCAACGGCACTTGTACCGTCTACATCGTAGTCTCCATATATCAGAATATTTTCCCCTGCATTGACTGCGACAAGAATTCTTTCAACAGCCCTGTCCATGTCTTTCATTAAGAATGGGTCGTGAAGAAGATTTAGGTCGGGATTAAAAAAAGTCCTTGCTTGCTCTGAAGTTCTTATTCCTCTTTGAACCAAAAGATTTGCTACTATAATAGAGGTCCGTATATCTTCTTCGCCGGGATTGACTCTCGGCATACAGATTTCTTGGGCTAACCTCTCTACAGTATCACTGTCTCCTTGAGGCTTAATTATCCATTTCTTTTCCATAATATATAGTGTTTCTTTTTTTTACTTGTTGAACTATTTCATTAGGTACTCAAACATCTTTTTTGCTTGAGATATTGTTTTAATATTGTTAATTATCAGCAAAAGGCTTTCCGCCCCCTCTTCTTTCAGAGAGCATCGTTGAGGAAATTGATTGACAAACGTGAGTATTTTTTGAAACTTTTCTGAAGAATAGAACTCTGACTCCCTGTTTCTTACAAATGTTATGGTGCATTTATCCCTTTTGAGTACAACTTTTTCCATAGCCATTTCTTTTGCACTTTTTCTTATGCGGACAATATCAAATAAATCTAAGGTCTGTTGCGGAATTTTGCCGAATCTGTCTCTCAATTCACTGCTTAATTTTTGCAATTCCTCTTCTTCTGACATGGAGTCAAGTTCTTTGTAGATTTTAAACCTTTCGCTGATGTTGGTTATGTAACTGTCAGGTATCAAAACTTCCAAATCCGTCTCTATTGTGCATTCTTTGACGTACTCATTTTTCTTTTCTCCGTACAAATTTTTAAATTCACTTTCCTTTAGTTCTTCCATCGCCTCGGAAAGAATTTTATTGTAGGCATCATAACCTATATCGGTTATGAAACCGCTTTGTTCCGCTCCGAGTATATTGCCTGCCCCTCTTATATCCAAATCTCTCATTGCTATGGAAAAGCCGCTTCCTATTGACGAAAATTCACAAATGGCTTGTAGGCGTTTGTATGCTTGTTCTGTTTAAAGATGTTCTCCGGGTTTAATCAGATAGCAAAATGCTTTTTTATTACTTCGACCTACTCTTCCTCTGAGTTGATGGAGGTCTGACAGCCCGTAATTTTGGGCATCGTTTATTATTATTGTGTTAGCGTTAGGAATATCCAAGCCGTTTTCTACAATAGTAGTGGAAAGTAAAATATCGTACTCTTCATTGATGAAATCCATCATAACCTGTTCCAATTCTTTTCCGTCCATTTGCCCGTGTCCCACTCCTATTCTTGCTTTGGGTACAAGTTTGTGTAAAAAGGCTTCCATGTTTCCTAAACTTTGGACTCTGTTGTGAACGAAAAAAACTTGTCCGCCTCTGTTAAGTTCTTCAACTATTGCTGATTGTATAATTTGTTCGTTAAGAGAGTATACTAATTGTGTGTTTATCGGCTGTCGGTTCAGAGGAGGTGTGTTTATGATTGAGAGGTCTCTTGCTCCCATGAGGGAAAATTGGAGCGTTCTCGGTATAGGTGTCGCTGTCAGAGTGAGTGTGTCTATGTTTATTTTCATTTGTTTTATTTTCTCTTTGACTGATACACCGAATTTTTGCTCTTCATCTATAATAAGCAGACCTAAATCTTTAAATTCCGTATTCTTGTTTGCTATAATGTGAGTTCCTATCAATATATCTATTTTTCCTTCTTTAAGCTCTTTGAGTATTTGACTTTTTTCTTTTGCAGAGCGAAATCGGTTTAAATAATCAACTTTGCAAGGCATGTTTTTAAGTCTTTCAGAGAATGTTTTATAGTGTTGAAAAGCCAAGATAGTAGTAGGAACTAAGACCGCAACTTGTTTGCTGTCGGCTACGGCTTTGAAGGCAGCTCTTATTGCTACTTCAGTTTTTCCGAAGCCTACATCGGCACAAATCAATCTGTCCATAGGATATGTTTGTTCCATATCCTTTTTTACATCTTTTGTTGCCTTATATTGATCGGGTGTGTCTTCATAAATAAAGGAAGCTTCGAGTTCATTTTGCATATATGAGTCTTCAGAAAAAGCAAATCCGCTGCTTGCTTTCCTTTGGGCATAAAGTTTAATCAAGTCCTTAGCAATATCTTTTACTTTCTTTTTTGTTTTATCCTTAAGAGCCTGCCATGTTTTTGACCCTAAGCGGTTAAGAGTCGGTTCACTGCCTTCGGAAGACGTGTATCTGCTTATTTTATGCAGTGAATGGATTGACACATACAGTATGTCATTGTTTTTATATATGAGACGTATTGCTTCTTGCTCCTTTCCGTTATTAACAAGCTTTTCCAGCCCTGAAAATTTTCCTACACCGTAATCCATGTGTGTTACAAAATCTCCGGGTTTCAATTTAATCAAATCATCAACCGTAAGTTGCTCCCTTTTGTTTGAATTGTCTAAAATGCGGTATCGGTTATATCTGTCAAATAATTGATGGTCCGTAAAGAAACTTAGTTTATTTTCATTATCTATAAATCCGGATGAAATAGGGAAATCCAAATATTTTACCTGTATAATCTTTCCCTTTTGCCCATATTCATTGAGTATGTTTTTTATTCGTTCCTTTTGTTTTTCATCTCTGACAAGTATATTATTGTTGTAGCCTTGTAAGGTTAAATCCTCCAGTTTCGAAACAAAAAGTGAAAAATTCTGATTGAAAGATGTTTGACTTTCAGTTGAGTATTCAATCTTTTTAGCATTTCTTTCAAAGTAGGATATTCCTGTTTCTATAACGGTGTAATCGGCAATGGCCTCGAGTATTTCTTCTTTGGAAAGAAGATTGTTTGATACAACATGAATATTGTCTTTTTCCTGTATTTTTTCTATTGATACCGGCAGATTTTTTGTCCAAATTATAGTATTCTCATTCAGATAATCAAAAAACGAACTTGAATAATCTTCCTTTTCTTCTTCCAATGAGGGAACAATGAATAGATATTCTTTCTCTTTGAGCGAGAGTTGGGTTGCTACGTCAAAACTTCTCAGACTTTCAATATCGTCACCGTTTAATTCTATTCTGCAAGGCATTTGCTCGGAATAAGAAAAAATATCTATAATTCCCCCTCTCAGTGCATATTCTCCGCTTCGGACAACAAAATCCACGCATTCAAAACCATAGGAATCTAAATTCTCAATGAGAGAATCTACATCAAGCCGTTCTCCCTTTTGAATCCGTATTTTTTTGTTCGTCAATGTTTCCTTTTTTGCAACTTTTCCTGCTATTGCTTCCAGGTAAGAGATAATCAAAACATTTTCTTGTTTCTCCAATCTGTTTAAAACTTGCAGGCGGAGTGCAATATTGTCGCTTTCATTCGTGTTTGTGCCGTAGGATAAAGCGGGATAAAATAAGACCTTTTTTGTGTGATAGTCTTCTTTGTTGTCTTGCAGCCATTCCTCTAAATCATTGGTCATGTAGGCTGCCTCCTCCTTGCTCTCCGTTATTATAAGATTGAGATTATTTTTCGTCTTGATGCTTTCCGTTGCAATGAGGAGCGAGAATGATGACGCTGCCGCAGAGTTTAATAAAATTTTACTTTTTTTGTGGCGCAATTCATCGGTGATAGTGCTTATTATATTGCTGTTAAGATATGTTTTGATGCAATTTTCCATAATTGCAAAAGTACAAAAAAAAAGAAAAAGTATGTTGTTGCCCGTCAATAAAAATTGGAAACAATATTCTTTCCGTGTATCTTATACATACCGTCAATGTATTTGAAGAATTAACGGATTTAACGATGACTCAAAATATACCTTTTTGATTTTGCCTTTCATGGATTTTTAAGATAATATACCCTTATTCATATAATGAGAGACTGTAACAGAAGAATTTGTATAGTAAAATTTGTTAGTTTTATAATTTTATGTAAATTTGCACGAAAATATACACTAAATAAAGATGTTTTCATATACTGACAAGATTATCGGAGAGGGTTTGACATACGACGATGTTTTATTGGTTCCCTCTTATTCGGAAATTATTCCTAAGGATGTTACGGTCCAGAGCCGTTTTTCTAAAAATATTAATGTAAATATTCCTATCGTGGCTGCAGCTATGGATACCGTCACTGAGGCACCTATGGCTATTGCTATGGCTCAAGAAGGCGGAATAGGAGTGTTGCATAAAAATATGTCTATAGAACGTCAAGCAGAGGAGGTTCTTAAGGTAAAAAGAAGTGAAAACGGAATGATAACCAATCCGACCACTCTTAAGGACAATGCTGTTGTGGAAGATGCTTTGAAAATGATGAAAGAATTTTCTATAGGCGGTATTCCGATTGTTGATAATGAAGATAAGCTTATCGGTATTGTTACAAACAGAGATTTAAG
>JAFVAP010000125.1 GCA_017480455.1 Bacteroidales bacterium
TGTAGTTCGCTCTTTTCTTCTCCTTTCTTCTTTCGCGCAGTCTTCCGTAAGGGAGACAAAAATCCTTGAAAAAAGGTCTTGCGTACTCAGTAAGAAGAATATTTACGTCAGCTTTTGTTTTTCGGTATTGCATAGCATCATCAAGAATTATTGCTTGCAAATCCGGATATTTATTCTTTAGATATTCAATAGCTTCATTTCTGTCTTTATTTACAACAAACGGAACATCGGGAAATTTTTCGCTCATTTGTTTGGGTTCGTCTCCTGTAACTGAAAAATCATCTTCGGGCCTTATCTCCACTAATCCTTTGCTCTTGCGTTTATATCCCAAAGATACAACGGCGACTTTAAATTCCTTTCTCAAGTTTTCTATAAGATATTCCGTCAGAGGTGTTTTTCCTGTACCTCCGACCCTGAGATTGCCCACGCAAAGAATGAAAACATTATTGTGAGACTCAGATTTGAAGACCCCTTTGTCGAAGAGGAAATTCCTTATTGAAGTTATGAGCCAATACATTGCAGATTTAGTTTCTTATATACAGATAAACCCCGTCATAATATGCAAAATAGGAGAACAAAGCCCTCTTTGCTTTTCCGCTTACGGGCAATCCCTCATAAGCCATGAAAGTACTGTTGCATTCAGGACAGGAAATCAAGACATTGTTTTCCTCCATCTCCACCGTCCCTTTGCATTTTTCGGCGACACAAGAACGTTCGAAAGCAAAGAAAGCTTCAGACGGAGACAGATAACCTGAATTTCTTACGACAAGTATTCCTCTGTTGCCTCCGTGAAGATAAATCCAACCGCGTCTTCCTTGATTTAAGTCAAAATATTCAGTACTCTCGGGGTCAATATACATATTGACATATCCCCATTCATCAAAATCATCGTTGCATGAATAAAATGAAAGTGATGAAAGAAAGAACAGAACTATATATTGTAACTTTAATCTCATTTTGTTATTGTTCTGCGGCGAAGAAAGTAGTCAAAAGCACCTTGCCGACTTTGCCTAATGAAGCCTTGTCTATGCAATCCATATTGTCTTTTGTGGTATGCCAATAAGGAAAGAAAGAACCGTCAGCAGAATTCTGCACTATATCTATGGTAGGTATATTTGCATAGCGGTTGATGAAAATATGGTCGTCCATAACGCTGCCCTCACGTGAGTCAATGAATATGTTACCGAAGCCTAAGTCTTTTGCAACTTTCCAAACATTATTCATAATAGAGGGAGCAAAGGACATACTTGCATATTCCTTGGTAAAACGTATGTCTGACGAACCTACCATGTCCAGAAGTATTCCGTACTTGGCATTATAATAAGGTATATGGAGATTTTTTGCCCAATGCTGAGAGCCTAAGCACCAATCGGATTGGTCTTCTGCAACGTCGTCGGCCCATTGCGGCGCTCCCTGGTCTTCAAGGTCAAAAAGTACAATATCCAATCCTTGTTTCATTGAATTATTGCTTTTGACTATGCGCGCTATTTCAAGCAAAACACCTACACCGCTTGCGCCATCGTTAGCCCCTAATAAAGGAGTGTGGTGAAGAGAGGAGTCTTTATCATGGTCGGCCCACATTCTGGAATCCCAGTGTGAAGAAAGCAGAACTCTTTCCGTAGCCTCAAGGTTAAAAGAGGCTATAATGTTCCTTCCTTTTACCTCTCTACCGTTCCAAAGAGAAGATGTAAATTCTTGAATATAAACTGTATCAGCTTTATCTTGCAGAAAGGCTATAATCCAATCGCCGCATTCTTCGGCAGCCTTGCTTTCAGGAATTCTCGGGCCGAAAGAACATTGCTTCTCAACGAAGTAATAAGCCGAATCAACAGAGAACTCGGGAGTTTTAACGGAAGAATAGTCAAAGGTTTTTCCGATTGAATTTTCCTGCTTTTTTGAACACGAGAGAACTACGCAGCATATTATAAAGGCCAGTGAAACTATCTTGGTTTTCATTTTCTTTTTTACTGATTTTTATACTTGTTCGGTTTGCAAAGGTACAAAAAAATCTTTTTTAAACTAATAACTTACGGTAAATTAGGCTATATTTTATTTCTTGGGAAAGAAAAATACTTTTCTCAGAGCGTGGAAGACCTTTTCAGAGCCTTTTGATTGTCAGCCCTTATATATAATAATAAGGTGCAGATTTTGATTTCCGCACCTGTGTTTTAGTATTTATTTTTTTAATTAACCGTATTGACTCTCTTATACACCGAGTTCGGAGGCTATCTTGTCGGCTGTGTTTATTCCGTCTAAGGCAGAGGAAGTTATTCCTCCTGCATAGCCTGCTCCTTCCCCGCATGGGTAGAGGTTTTTCAACTGAGTATGTTGCAGATCTGCTTTTCTCGGTATTCTTACAGGGGAAGAGGTTCTGCTTTCCAAACCTATAAGAAGTGCTTCTTCGGTAATGAAACCTTTCATCTTGCGGTCAAAGGATTTAAATCCCAAAGCAAGGTTTTCGGAAATAAAATCAGGCAGTTCATTACTTAGATTTACACTCATCAGACCGGGCATATAAGACGAGGAACAAAGGGTTGAGGAAGTTCTTTTTTGAAGAAAATCACTTATTCTTTGTGCAGGTGCAATTTGTTTGTTGATATAGAGTTTTTCTTCCCATTCTTGTTGAAGTTTCATTAGAGAAAGAGCTCCGTAAGAATGATAACGTGCAGCATCTTCTTCGGTTACGCTGACCACTATAGCGGAGTTTGCTTTCTCACCGCTGCGTGAGGAATTACTCATTCCGTTTACTGACATCATACCTTGATAATCCATGGCAGGAACTACTATTCCTCCCGGACACATACAAAAAGAGAATACACCGCGGTTGCCGTTGTTGAACGTTAAAGAATAAGTTGCTGGAGGCAAAAGCGGTGAGTAGTTGGCAGAGTGATATTGTATTTGATTTATAAGTTCTTGCGGATGTTCAACTCTTACACCTACGGCAAAAGGTTTTGATTGTATCTCCCAATTATTATCATAGAATAACTGATAAATATCTCTTGCCGAATGGCCTGTTGCAAGTATGGTCTTGTGAGCAAATATTTCTTCTCCTTCCGATGTTTTTACTCCTATTACCGTATTGTCTTTCAGAATTAAATCTTCGACTTTGGTTTCGAAAAGATACTCTCCGCCGCAGTTAATAATGGTTTGTCTTATGTTCTTTAGAATTGAGGACAATTTATCCGTACCTATGTGGGCATGAGTCTGCCTTAAAATCTTCTCATCTGCACCGAAATGAACCAAAAGCGAAAGAACGTCGTCTATGTTTCCTTTTTTATTGGAGCGTGTGTAGAGTTTGCCGTCGGAAAACGCACCTGCACCTCCCTCACCGAAACAAAAATTACTTTCAGTGTTTACATCTTGATTTCTGCAAATAAGGGCTATATCCTGCTTTCTTTCTTCTACGGGCTTACCTCTTTCAATTATTATCGGTTTTAATCCCTTTTGAATAAGTCTGAGTGCGGCTGTCAGTCCGCAAGGCCCTGCTCCGACAACCAAAATTTCAGAAGAGTTTCTTACATCCAAGAACGGCAGAGGTTTATTGTTAGGGAGGTCGTTGTTATTGGAGCAAACTACACTCAGATTGTAAAGAGGAACTTTTCTGCAATCCAAACTCTCTTTCATTATTTTAAAAGAAAGAAAAGAGAGGTCAATGTTTGAGACCTTGCTTATTTGACGTTTCAGAAATGTTTCATTGTTATACTCTTCCGCAGACAATTTAAGTTGTATTAATTTCCTCATACTATTCGAATGTTATATTAATGTAAAAAACCTGTGTCTTGATTTTGTCCAAGCAATCAGTGTATGCGTTGTTGAAAGAGTGGTCAAGTATATCGCTTAGCCCAAATGAAGTTTTTAATTCTATACATATCTTGCACATCTTATAGAAATCGAAACCTGCTCCGAGGGTATACATAAATTCTTTATTCTCTAATTTCATTAAATATTCCTCGGGTTTCAGTTTTTTTCTTTTACGGGACGCCATATCATAGACATATTTTGCTCCTCCTAAAAGATAGGGGCGAAAATTGTGCCAACGTTTGCTTTGAAGTTTAAATTCTAAGGGTGCTTCCAAATAAGTAACTTCCAAAGGATTGCTCCTTTCTATGTATTTCCCTTTGTAGATGACGTCATAAACTATATTCCTTTCGCTGAGAAGAAGAGTCGGTGTAAATCTTAATTGCAAGAAAGAAGTAAGTCGCAGCGCTACCGAAAGGCCTACGGTAAAACCGGGAGAGTTTTTTGAATAGAATCCCATAATAGTATCATTGAAAGGCAGCGAAACTTTGCTCACCATATCGGAGTAAAGAGAACTGTAACCGAAAGAAACTCCGAAGTGATACAATTTTTCATCGAACTCGGGAAGATTAGGTGGTGAAGATTGACAATTAGCTTTTATGAAAGCAAATGTAATCAATATGATACAAAAAACTCTTCTCATACAACTAAAAACTATACTAACCGAGTTTTTATTGTATGAAAGAAACACTAAATTTAGAAAAACATTCACAAAACAAAGCCCTGTCTTTCTCCGTGAAGCTTAGGAAAAATCTTTAAAGAGGAAGAAAAAAAACAATGTTTAGTTTCGGTTCAGCGAAATCAAGTTTCACGGAACTGAAACTTGATTTCGCTGAACTGAGATTTGATTTTATTTTTCTGAAATCAAGTTTTATTTTTGCCCTGTCTTTCTATCGGGTTTACAGGACTTTATCTCAGATTTTATTTTTCAGGTAACGGAGTAAAGCCTTCTCCTAAGGTCTCGGTGTTGCTTATCACTGTTATAAAGCATTTAGGGTCTATCCTTTGGGCAGAATATTTTATTTTGTTGTATTCTTTTCTGTTTACAGTGGTATAAATCATCTTCTTTTCGGAATTAAGATACATACCCCTGCCTTGAAAGACTGTTCCGCTCCGTTCAAGGTCTTCAAGTATAAGGCTTTTCATTCCCTCAATGTTATCGGTAATGATTAGCATGGTTTTATTTACCTTGTTGTCTATCACTAAATCTATGACTTTGCTTTCAACAAAGACAAGTATGACTGAGAAAATAGGCAGACGTATATCACCTCCTACGGCAAAGGAAGTGAGTGCAATGGCAGAGTCTACAATCATTACCATAGTGCCTAAAGGAATGTGGGTCGTGCGGTGAAGTATCATGGAAACGACATCCATTCCTCCCGAGGTGGCACCTGCTGAAAATATTATGGCTATTGAAACACCGTAGCCCAGACCTCCTACAATGGAGTTGAGAAGATAATCGGGCTTGAAATATTGAAGAACAGTATCGTTGCCTATTCCTCTGACGGGAAGGTAAAGTTCTTGTAGTTGGTAGGAAAGTGCGGAAAAGGTATCGCACGATATGAACTCCCCTGAGTGGATTAAAGGAATGTACCCGTATTGCGGCACATAGAAGATATTTTCAGTAAGATACGTAAAGAGCCAAGTGAAAATGACGGAGACTAAAGTTTTTATCCCGAGATTGCCTCCTAACATAATCAGACCGAGAAAAAATAAGGGCAAGTCCATAAGAATTACTATATCCATGGGCCAGCCCCACAGGTTGTTGAATACAGACATAAGACCGTAAACTCCTCCCGGTGCCATACCGTAAGGAACAACGCAGAGAAAATCTGCTAAAGAGAACAGAAAGCAACCGAAGATTACTTTTCCGTAGGCTATAAACCATTCCTTTGATAAAGGCTTTTCCGCTTCTCTCATAAACTGAGAGAACCATTCTTTCATTTTTTTGTTTTTCATAAGATGATGTTTTGTTGTGTTGTTTGTTATTATTTTTGTTTCGGAAGTAAATAAAAAAAGGAACGCTGCTATGAAAACAGCATTCCTTTTCTCCGTTTTGAAATACTTATTGTTTAAATTCCTTTTTTCTATGCTGCTTTCTGCTCTTGCTTTTCTTCTTTATTCTTGTTAGGAGGTACGATAAGGTCGATAACTTTTCCCTCTATGTAGACAAGAATTATAGAATAAATAGGTAAATCTATACCTTTACCCAAAGCAATTGAACTTAGAGCAATGGTAGAGTCAATGATTATAACCAAGATACCTAAAGACAATCCTGAATATTTGTTTATTATCATTGCTATAATATCACTTCCGCCCGACGTAGCGCCGGCTGAGAATATTATTGCTATACCTACGCCGTATGCCAAGCCGCCTACAAGTGTGTTAAGTATGTTCCAAGGGCGGAAATATTCAGTAACAGGAGATAAATCTTTGTATTGTGCAATAGGAAGATACAAATCCTGTAATTGTTGAGGTAAATTAGCATAGTCGGAAGCAGAGATAAACTCACCTGTGTAAATAAGAGGGCGGTAACCTGTGTGTCTGATGAAAGCATACTCAGTAAGCCAAGTCACAAACCAAATAAGGAAGATTGAAAGAATGGTTTTGATGCCGAAACGAGGACCTAAAAAAATGCTGCCTATTATTAACAGGGCAACGTCCATGTATATCACCAAAGCCATAGGAGAACCCCAAAGATTGTGGAAAACACTCATCAGTCCGTAAACTCCTCCCGGAGCCAAGCCATAAGGAACTACGAAAAACAAATCTGCTAAGGCAAAGATAATACAGCCTATGATTATCTTTCCGTAAGCAATGAAAAATTCCTTTGAGCCGAACCGCTCTTTGGAGTCATTAAGTTGGGCGAACCATGCCCCGATTTTGCTTTTTTGTTCTGCCATAAATGTTGATGTTTTTTTGATTTTATTGGATTATATCTTTAATACAGCACCTTAAATTCAGCCTGCAAAATTACTATTTTTTCAACACTTAACAATATTTTTAAATAAAATCATGCTATTACAGAAGAATATTTGTCTATCTTTGCAAAACAAAAAGAATTATTTTAAATTTAGAAACGGAATGAAAAAAACTTTTTTGATTATGACTTCAATTGCGGCTATGTTTTGTGCAAAAGCGCAAAGCACATCGGAGAACGAAAACTTCAAGTACATCTTAGATGAGTTTGCGGATTGCAAAGTGATGCGTTATCAACTGCCTTCTTGGAACAATCTTTCATTAAAGCAGAAGCAATACATATATTGTCTTTCCGAGGCTGCACTCTGGGGTAGGGACATTTATTTTGACCAGAATTATGAAAACAATCTTCAAATCAGAAAGATGATAGAGTGTGTCCTTGTTACCTATAGGGGTGACAGAACAGGCAAAAACTGGCAGGATTTTGAAGTTTATACAAAGCGCTTCTTCTTTTCTAACGGATTGCATCATCATTACGGAGAAAAGAAATTTTTCCCTGATTGTCCGAAAGAATATTTTAAAGCCTTGTTTGAAAACAGCGATGTGTTGAACTATTGTTTAAAGGAAGGCACTGCAACTCATTCTGCGTGGAAAACAACGGACGCTTACATTAACTTTATTCTCAATGAAATATATGATGAAAACATTGCACCTGTAAGAAGAGACAATGCAACGGATAAAGATATAGTAAAGTCATCTGCAGTTAATTTCTATGAGAATGTAACACGCAGTGAAGCGGAAGACTATTACAATGCCATGGATATAGATACTGTCCGCCCAATATCATTAGGTATAAACTCCAAACTTGTAAAAGAAGACGGTAAACTGAAAGAAATAGTTTGGAAACAAGGCGGTATGTATTCAAAGTATATAGAGAAAATAACGGAATGGCTTGAAAAAGCAAAGCAATTTGCAGAGAACGATGCCCAAATCAAATATACTGACAAACTTATAGAGTTTTACAAAACCGGAGATTTAAAAACGTGGGACGAATACAACATTCTTTGGTCTCAGGATACAAAAAGCACTTGCGATTATATAAATGGATTTATTGAAACCTACAATGACCCTTTGGGAATGAAAGGTACGTGGGAGGCTATGGTGAATTACAAGGATATAAGTGCGACCAAGCGTACCCAAACGATATGTGAAAACGCTCAATGGTTTGAAGACCATTCGCCTATAAAACCAGAATACCGTAAGAAAAAAGTTGCCGGTGTCAGTGCTAAGGTTATAAACGCCGCAATGCTCTCAGGTGATTGTTATCCTACACCTCCTATCGGAATAAATTTACCTAATGCCGATTGGATAAGAAAAGAATACGGTTCGAAGAGCGTTACCATTGCTAATTTGAGCGATGCTTATTTTTATGCAGCAATGGAGAGTCCTAACAGTGCATTAAAGGAGTTCGCTTATTCGGAAAAAGAGATATAAACGGAGAAAAAATACGGCCAACTTTCGGATAATCTTCATACGGATATGCATGAGTGCTTGGGACACGCATCAGGACAGTTGCTTGATACCACTCCGTCCAACGCATTGAAAGAATACTCTTCTTGTCTTGAAGAGGCAAGGGCTGATTTGTTCGCTTTGTACTATCTAATGGATGAAAAAATGATAGAACTCGGACTTATACCGTCTTTGGAAACAGGAATGGCTCAATACGATTCTTATATACGTAACGGACTTCTTGTTCAGCTTGCCCGCATTCCTTTAGGCGAGAAAGTGACAGAAGCACACATGCAAGACAGAAAACTTATCTCTGAATTTGCTCTTAGACAGGGTGACGGGTGTGTGCAAGAGAGAGTAAAGAATGGAAAAACCTATTTTGAGATAACTGATTACAAGAAACTGAGAGAAACCTTCGGCAGACTGCTTTATATTATACAGGATATAAAATCAAGAGGTGATTATGAAGCAGGAAGAGAACTTGTGGAGACTTACGGAGTTAATATAGATATCGACCTTCATAAAGAAGTAATTCAAAGATACAATGCTTTGGGAATAAAACCTTACGGAGGTTTTGTAAATCCTGTTCTTACTCAAGTAAAAGACAAAAAAGGAAAAGTAACAGATATAAAAGTGACTTATCCTTCCACTTTCTTGGAGCAGGAGATAGAATACGGTAAACATTATTCTGAAACAGAGAAATAATGGATTCAACATTTGTAAAGGGCAGGCAAGGGGAGGAACTTGCCTGCCGTTTTTTGCAAGAAAAGAATTATACCGTTCTTGCAAGGAATTTTGTCTACAAAGGAAATGAAGTGGACATTATTGCTAAGGATAAAAATGAGATAGTTTTCGTTGAGGTTAAGGAAAGGGCGACAGATGTTTTCGGAGAGCCTTTCCGTGCCGTCAATCACAAAAAACAACTCTCTATCATAAATGTTGCAAACTATTATATGCAGAAGTTTAACATTGATTTAGAGGCTCGTTTCGATATAGTTTCAATAGTTCTCAAGGAAAACTCATCTGCTGATATTCTTCATATAGAAAACGCTTTCTCACCTATAGAGTTGCTTTCTAAAAAGAGATTTTAACTATGAGTATTTTTTGACTTAAAGTCTCCGATATTAAATAATCTTCCCTACTGATAAGATAAGGACGTTTTCTTTCTTTGTTTCAGCTTTCAGAAATTTTGTTTTTAAGGACAGAAACCTTGTTTGCTGTTAAAATATCTGCATTTTATAGTTGATTATTTCTTGTAAAAAGACTTTGAAATCAAGAAAGAAAGCAAATAAACGCACAAAAGTTTTACAAACTTAAAAAAAATGTTTACTTTTGTGAAATTATTTTTGTTTCTTATTAAGAAAAAGCGAAATAACAAAAAGAAATATAATAACATTATAATATGAAGAAGATTTATTTTGCCATGTTGCTCCTGCTTTCTTTCGTTACGGTGCAGTATAGTTATGCTCAGACGACGGTAAAGCTGGACAACTCAACCGATGGTACGACAAAGTCGGGTTGTAACTTTGTTTTCGTGGACAATGGCGGCGCAACAGGAAAATATGCTAACTCCCAAGACCGAAGCATCACCTTTTGCCCGAGTTCGTCTTTGCAAAGGATAAGTGTGGAGTTTGAAACCTTTGATTTGTTGGAAGGAGATACGATGAGGATTTACCAAGGTACTGACTTGGATGCTCCTGTTGTTATCAACGATGGAACTGACGGATTTACAGGAAGCGAACTTTCAGGTGTTATTATGTCGCCTCCGCCTACCAATGCCACAGGTTGTTTGACTTTTAGGTTTACTTCCGACGACGAGGATAACTCTGCAGGTTGGAAAGCTAAGATTACGTGTGAGAATATGTGCCAAGACGTCATTGCTGCTTTGGATACGTTCTACACAAGAGTGGATTCTTTGGGTATAAGTCACGATGTGCCTCTTAATATTGAGTATGACATCTCTACTTCCAAGGCTGTGAAACACAGAGCTGACGGTTCGTTGATTTGGGACACGATTATCAGCGGCGATACTATGTATTATGACACCGTTGCTTTCTATGCGTTCAACATGTGCTTGGGTGACTCCTTGATGATAATGCATGCAAAACCTGAATTTCCGTATAGCGATTACACAGTCCCGGTTACGAGGTATCTACCTTCGGGAGAATCTTATATTTACGACTCTGTGGTGGGCTATCATCAAACACCGGAGGATTGTATTTACACTTGGTCTTTCGGAGACGAAGAAACCAAGACAGTAGAGTATGACCCGGTAGTGCAACACCATTATTCATTTTTGCAGGGTTATAATCTTAATCTCAAAATCAAAGATACCAACTCGGGAGGTTGCACAAGCAAAAATTCCTTGATTGCACGTGTGAGGGTAGCACAAAACCCTATTAAAACCGTTGCTAAAATGCCCGATATGTGTTCGGGAGATAAGCAACAATTATTTGTAGGTTATTCCAATAATTCTTCTGTCATAATGGATACGATTGCTTTTTCACAGGCTGCACGTGAGGAATACGATACCCGAACCTTTATTCCGGACGGAGGTTATGCAACAGGAGGTTCTAATTGCTATGAAGCACCTGTCACATTTACAACTTTTAATCCGGGTGCAACCATAGATGACCCGGGCGAAGTATTGGATGTATGTATCAGTATTGAGCATTCGTTCATCGGAGACTTAGGTTTTTGGCTTATCTGCCCTAACGGACAACAGGTAACTTTGAAATACAACACCCATGAATTATCTTATTTTCTCGGACAGCCGTTAGACGGTTCCGGTTACGACTCAGGTAACATTGCAGATACAACAGCAAACCCTCCGGGTGTTTGTTGGACGTATTGTTTCTCTAATATATACACTAAAAACGGACAAGGTGTAATCGGCACAGGAAACAATCATTTGGTTACTGCCCCTTACAATAACGGAACTGCAAATAGTTCCAGTACGATAGACTCAACGCACACTGCCGATAGTTCATATTATTTCCAGACACCTATACAAGGTCTTTCCAATTCAAACGGAAGTCAGCAGAAAACCGTGGATTTGCATGGCTTTTCTTCATTAGTAGGTTGTGACCTTAACGGAGAGTGGATTATCCGTGTGTGTGACGACTGGGGAGCTGACAACGGATGGATTTGTTCTTGGTGGATGGACTTGGGAAAACAGTCTTCAACTGACTGGACCTATCAAGTACCGATAGACACTGTTTATTGGGACGGACCGTATATTCATCCTGTAAACAGTACAACGGGAGAAATTGCTCCGCCTATTGATGCCAGCGGAACGTTTGAGTACGGAATAAGTATAGTTGATGCTTTCGGCTGTCCGTGGGATACTGTTACTTCGTTGAATGTAGTAAGGACTCCTGTGATAGACCTTCCTAATGATACTTCTTTCTGTGAGGGCGGAACCATGGTTCTTGATGCAGGAAACGAAGGAGCTTTCCGTTACGACTGGGAGCCTACCGGAGAGACGACACAGCAAATCGTGGTAGATTTGGAGGAAAATATATCGGGTTTGCAGCAATATATAGTAATGGTAACAAACTACAACGGCGTTCTTTATTGCTATGGTTTGGATACTGTCAATATTACGATTGACCCTCCGGGACTTGCCTCATTCAAATCAAATTTAGACTACATGGAAGGTTGTGAACCGTTGCAGTTGCAGTTGGAAAGCACGACCGAAGATGCAGAACATTTCTATTGGGTTGTAGGAGATATGTCTTCTACTGAGAAATCTCCTTATTTTGAACTTTCGGCAGGAACTTATGATTTGATGCTTACGGTTGAGACAGACAAGGGTTGCCGCGACACTATAAAGTATGAGGACATCATAAACGTCTTCAAGAATCCTCTTGCCGATTTTGGTTGGGATCCTGCTTTGCCTTATGCTTCCAATCCTGCGGTGAAGATGATTAACCTCACAACTCCGGAGATTTCGAGCAACAGGTATCACTGGCAATTCCAAACAAACAAGAATGATGACGGCTCTATAGTAAACGTTCTCGAAAATTCACCTCTGTTTAATTGGACTGCACAGAGCGGAGAAAGCGTTGCAGGAGATTATAATGTTACTTTGGATGCTTATACTTACAATGTTTCCCCTTCGGGAAGAGTTTATGAGTGTCACGATACCATAACAAAGATTATCACTATCATAAATGATAACATTATGTTCCCTACAGTGGTGACACCTAACGGCGACGGAATTAACGAAATATTCTATATACATAACCTAATAGACGGACAGGCTTTCCCTGATAATGAACTTGCTATATACAACCGCTATGGTAAGAGGATTTATTACATACAAGACCTAAGGACAGAAAACGATTTCTGGGACCCTGATAAAACAAACTCCCCTACAGGTACATATTTCTACCGCTTTATAGGAAGAGGCCCTATCAGAAATGTTGAATTCAAGGGCAGCGTTGAAGTCTTGAGGGATAAGTAATTGATAAAGAAATTTTTTTGTTTTTTCATTTTATAAAATTTTGTTACGCTTTCCTGTGAAGGAAAGCGTAATTTTTTTTAACCTTATTTTTTTTTGATTGGTAGTAGTTTTTTCTCTGTTGTTTTGTGTATTGTTTTCTTTCTGATAAGTTTGGAATATATGCAATGAAGACCTTTTCGATACTATCCAAAAAAGTGTGTAAAATTCAAGAGTATTTTAATTTTGCAAAAAATAAATGTCAAATAAAAAAAATAAAAACACTATGAATTTTACACAGGCGCAAAAATACGAAATAATTTTAAAAGAAGTAAAAGAAAA
>JAFVAP010000126.1 GCA_017480455.1 Bacteroidales bacterium
ATCAGAACAGTTTTCCTTAAAAGTAAAACCGAGTATGAGGATTTTTGAATTTTTTACGAGCGTTCCTCTTTTGTTCATCGCCTTTATTGTTTGCGTTGCCACATAAGTTCCCATTCCGTTGTTGAGACTTCGTGCCGTCATAATCAAACGCGGCATAAGTCCGTAGACTTGGGCTTGCTGAATAAGATAATAAGGGTCTACGCTTATGCAGTGGCCTCCTACCAAACCGGGTGAAAGTTTTATGAAATTCCATTTTGAAGAAGCGGCCTTGAGTACTTCATCTGTATCTATATCCATAAGATTGAATATCTTGGCCAACTCATTCATCAGAGCAATGTTTACATCTCTTTGTATGTTTTCTATAATCTTTGATGCCTCTGCAACTTTTATTGACGACGCAAGATGAGTTCCGTTTTGCAAAACACTGTTATAAACCTTGTCAATGAAAGCAGCGGCGGACGGATTTGAACCCGAAGTAACTTTTTTTATCGTTTCCACACTGTGAAGTTTGTCTCCGGGGTTAATTCTTTCGGGAGAATAGCCGACAACAAAGTCTTTGTTAAATTTCAAACCTGAAACCGACTCTATCAAAGGTACGCATTCTTCTTCCGTCATACCGGGATAAACCGTTGATTCATAAACAACGGTATCGCCTTTCTTTATCACCTCCCCTACTGTCTTGCTTGCAGAGATGAGACAACGCAAATCCACTCTGTTATTCTTGTCCACAGGGGTCGGAACGGTCACAACGTAGAAATTACACTTCCTTATGTCTTCTTTATCCGAACTTGCCTTAAATCCTCTTGCTAAGGCCGTGCCCAGAAGTTTTTCATCAACGTCACCGTTAGGGTCTTTGCCGTTGTTAATTGCCTCTACCCTACTCTCATTAAGGTCAAAGCCTACGGTATTATACTTTGTTGAGAAAAGCCTTGCTAAAGGTAATCCCACATAACCTAAACCTATGACGCCGATATTTAAATTCTCCGTAGTGTACACCTCACAAACTATTTGCCTATCTTTGTCCTGTAGTCTCTAAACGAAGGATTATGACTGTCTTTCTCCGAAAGAATAATATCATTCAAAGGAAGTTTCCAGTCAATATTCAATTCAGCATCATTCCATGCTATTGCATCTTCGCTTTCCTTACAATAGAAGGTATCACACTTGTATTGAAAGATAACATTCTCGGAAAGGACGGAAAAACCGTGCGCAAAACCTTTCGGAATAAAGAACTGCCTGTGGTTTTCCGAAGAAAGTTCAACGGCGAAATGCTTACCGAATGTTTCGGAATTATCTCTCAAATCAACGACTACATCTAAAACCTTGCCCGAAACAACTCTTACCAATTTGCTTTGAGCATGCGCTCCCGTCTGAAAATGTAATCCTCTGACAACTCCGTAAGTTGATTTGCTCTCATTGTCCTGCACAAAGTTTATATCTCCTATAAGAGAGTCAAACTCCCTCTTTGAATAGGATTCGAAGAAGTATCCCCTTGCGTCTTCAAAGACTTTGGGTTCTATAATCAAAAGTCCTTCTATTTCCGTTTTTATTACATTCATCTCTTGTTTCGCTTAGATACATTAATAAACGCTTTAAGAATGGTTTTATTTTGTTTCAGTCTTTTTTTATGGCGTGTTTTCGGACTGTATTTTGAAAATAATTGAAAAAAAGTGCATAATTTTAATGTTTTTTCTTAATTTTGCACTGTTTTTAATAAACTCAGATAACATTCTTATTTAATATATGGAAGTAATAAGCAAGGGAAAAATTTCTCAAATCATAGGTGCCGTTGTTGATGTAAGGTTTGACGACGGAGAGGTTTTGCCTGAAATCTATGATGCTTTGAGAGTAAAAAAGGAAGACAACACCTACCTTGTTCTTGAGGTGGAACAAGACCTCGGAGAGAACACTGTGCGTTGTATCTCAATGGATTCTACCGATGCTTTGCAGAGAGGATTGGAGGTTGAGAACTTAGGTCAGCCTATTGCCATGCCTGTGGGTGAGGATATTAACGGCAGACTTTTCAATGTCATAGGACAGACCATTGACGGTATAAATGACTTAAAGACAGAGAAGTCTTATCCTATCCATCGTGACGCTCCTAAGTTTGAAGATTTGTCTACGGGCGACGAAGTTTTGTTTACGGGTATCAAAGCCATAGACCTTATTGAGCCTTATTCAAAAGGAGGCAAGATAGGTTTGTTCGGCGGTGCCGGAGTGGGCAAAACGGTTCTTATTATGGAGATGATACACAACATAGCCTTAAATTACTCCGGTCAGTCAGTCTTTACGGGTGTTGGAGAAAGAACCCGTGAAGGCAATGATTTGCTTAGGGATATGTTAGAAAGCGGAGTGATAAACTACGGCGAAGAATTCAGAAAGAGTATGGAAGAAGGAGGCTGGGATTTGTCTAAGGTAGATATGCAAGCCTTGAAAGACAGCAAGTGTACTCTGGTTTTCGGACAGATGAACGAACCTCCGGGAGCAAGAGCGAGAGTTGCGCTTTCGGGACTTACGCTTGCAGAATACTACAGAGACGGAGACGAAAAGACAGGAGGAAGAGATATTCTTTTGTTTATTGACAATATCTTCCGTTTTACTCAAGCCGGAAGTGAGGTTTCCGCTCTCTTGGGACGTATGCCTTCTGCCGTGGGCTACCAACCTACTCTTGCTTCAGAAATGGGAACAATGCAGGAAAGGATTACTTCAACCAAGAGAGGAAGTATTACTTCGGTTCAAGCCGTTTATGTTCCAGCCGATGATATAACCGACCCTGCGCCTGCCACTACTTTCACCCACCTCGATGCTCAAACGGTTCTTTCCCGTAAGATAGCGTCTTTGGGTATCTATCCTGCGGTAGACCCTTTGGAGTCTTCATCACGTATATTGAAAGAAGATGTTTTGGGGAAAGAACATTACGAAACGGCTCAGCGTGTTAAACAGATATTGCAGCGCTACAACGAATTGCAGGATATTATTGCAATTTTGGGTATAGAGGAATTAGGAGACGAGGACAAGCTTGTCGTATCCCGCGCCCGTAAGGTGCAGAGATTTTTGTCTCAACCTTTCTTTGTAGCCGAGCAGTTCAGCGGAATACCGGGACAATTCGTTGATATAAAGGACACGATAAAAGGTTTCAAAATGATACTTGACGGAGAAGTGGACCACATTCCTGAATCTGCTTTCAATATGGTAGGACCTATCGAAGAGGCTATTGCTAAGGGAGAAAAGATGTTGGCAGAGGCTTCGCGTCAATAAAGAAAGAAACTGCTCTTTTTAAAATAAAAGGTATGGATATAAAGATATTGTCACCCGAAAAAACTCTTTACGAAGGTGAGATAAAGAGTGTGAAGTTGGAAGGACTGAACGGCAGGTTTGAAATCCTTAACAACCACGCCCCTATCGTGACTGCTTTGGTCAAGAGTGAGATTATAGTCAAGGATATGCAAGATGAAATCCGTTCTTTTGCCATAAAAGGAGGAATAATTGAGATGTCTGATAACAAAATAAATATTTTAGTCCAATAAAATTTACATTTCAACACATAATACTTGCTAACATTCCGTAAAAATAAGGATTTGTATAACGGAAACAAAAAAAGCAACCGGTGTTTAAATGATTTGTATTGACTGACAAAGTAAATATTCTCCGCATAGTTCACTTCAGAGGAAAAACACAAATACTTACTTCTCAAAAATAAAGTTTTAAAGGTTTTCCTCCTACTAAGCGGAGAATATTTTTTTAATACACGGAGATAAAAAACCACAACTGAAAAACATTTTAAAATGTTGTTTTTGGTTTATAAAATAGTTGTTATTTTGTTGATAGTTGTCGTTATTTTGATAACAACTATCAGGTTGGCTTATCAAAAAAAGATAAGGACATTAAGCAACAAAATTGATAGTATTCAAAATTCTCTTATCTCTTCTCTGAAAAATGAGGAAAAGAAAGAATTAAACAACAGGTCAGAAAAAATATTTGTTGATTTCAAAAAAATATTAGAAAATACCTATTCAAATCACGTCATATCATCTCAAGAGGAAAAAACGTTTACAGAAAGTCTTCAACCTACATTTAATGAAATACTTTCTTTGAGCAAAAGAATGAAAATTTTCTATATCAAACCCTCAGAGAATATGATAAAATATTCAGAGTTTTTTTGCAAATACACAACATTGTAAAGCAGCACAATGAGAGTGTAATTCAAAATATATTAGAAGAAAACAAGGATTTCTTCGACCGTTGTTTGACTTATCCGCTCGACAAACAGCAAAGGCGTTCTATAGTATCCGAAGAAAACAATTGCTTAGTAGTAAGCAGTGCAGGCAGCGGCAAGACATCTTCTATTGTAGGCAAGGTTAAATACTTAACAGAGCGCAAAGGAATTGACCCTAATAAAATCTTGCTTATCAGTTATACTAATAAAGCGGCGGGAGAACTTACTCTCAGAACGGGAGTTGAAGGTTTAAGAGGCTATACTTTTCATAAATTGGCTTTGGATTTAATAGGACAAGTTACAGGAACTAAGCCTTCTGTCTGTGATAATACGGATGCTCTCTTTATGACGGCGTATTATGACTTGTTATCTAAAAAATCATTTAAGCATTCTGTAATTAAATACTTTTCAGACTATCAAGCAGAGCAAGAAGATTGGGAAATAAGAAAAAATAAACGTAGAGAAATGCTCTCGGAATTAAAAAATGTTAGGACAAAAGCACTTTTGCCCGATATGGATGGAAAAGAAATCTATGTAAAAAGTGAACAGGAAAAGAAAATTTGCTTTGCTCTGTCTTCTTTGGGCTTGAAATTCCGCTATGAAGAGCCGTATGAACATAGCGTTGCTGACGGACAACATTCTCAGTACAAGCCTGACTTCTCTATATATTACGAAAAAGGAGGGGAAACAAAAAGAATATATCTTGAACATTATGCAACAGACGGGAGCGGTTTGGTTCCGCTATGGTTTGCTGAGGAAAAAGGATTAACTTATCAAGAAGCAAATCAGAGATACAACGACGGAATTACTTGGAAGCAAGCAGTACATGAAAAATATAAAACAACGCTTATCACAACTTCAAGTTCAGACTTCCTTGACATTGATATACGCAATAAAATCAAAGAATTGTTAGACAAACACGGCGTTCCGACAAAATCTATATCAGAAACAGAGTTATATGCAATGCTATTACCCAACACAGGAAAAAGGGAAAAATCATTCATAAGGCTGATAGCGGGTTTTGTAACGCTGTTGAAATCAAATTGTAAGACAATAAACGAATTGCAACACGATGTAAAAGACGAAAGAAGCAAGTTTATAATTGACAATATCTTTATCCCCGTATACCAAAAATATGAAGAAGAATTAAAGAAAAGAGGAGAAATAGATTTTACAGATGCTATTATTTGGGCAACTCAACTTTGCAAAACAAATAAACCTGTATCTTACGACTATATAATCGTTGATGAATTTCAAGATATTTCATTTGACCGTTACTATTTTTTGAAAGCCTTACGCGAGGGTAATCCTCCTGCAAAATTATACTGCGTAGGGGACGATTGGCAGTCAATTTATAGGTTCTCAGGCAGCGATATGTCATTATTCAGTCAATTTTCAGATTATTTCGGTCCTACAGAGATAAACAAAATAGAAACAACATACCGCTTCGGTGAGCCATTGGTTAGTTTGTCTTCGAGATTTATCCAACGGAATAAAGCACAAATAAGTAAAAATATCAGACCTTTCAATACCAATATTAAAACAGAAATATCCTTCTGTGAATATGAACGTGCTGATTATTGTAAAACTATAGGTAAATTAATATCTGATATTCCTAATGATAAATCTATTTTCTTATTAGGTCGCTATTCATTTGACGATTACTATCTTTCATTTATGTATAGGAGCGTTAAA
>JAFVAP010000127.1 GCA_017480455.1 Bacteroidales bacterium
CCAACACCTCTCTGGGGTGATTGGAAAAAGTTATGACAAGGCTTTTGCAGGAGTTCTTTTCTGCTAAGGACTTAAGGTTTCTAAGCATAAACTTATGCCCTTTGTGAACCCCGTCAAACATTCCTATTGTCACAGCCGTAGGACAGGGAAAAGACTTAATATTTTCAAAGTCTAAGATTTCCAAGTTGAAAAAGAAATTAGAGATTTAAAGTCTTCAAATAAGCAGTGCAATCTTCAAAAGTCTTAAACGTGTTTTCCTCAGCAACAAGTGAAGGAATTAAATCCACGTTTTTCATCATATACAAAGGCTGAGGTTGAATTATGGTCATCAAAACCTTTGCTCCGTTGGCTTGAAGGTCTTTTATGGCAGTTTCCATTGCGTATAGTCCCGACTGGTCCATAAAAGAAACCAACTTCATGCGGATTATGACAACCTTTGCTTGCTTAGGAACATCGTGCATCACCTCTTGGAAACGTGTAATCGAACCAAAAAATATAGGACCGTTCAATCGCTGAATGTATATCTTGTGTTTAATTTCTTCAGGTATACCCTGCTCGTCCGACCACGGAGATTCCTTGTCAAAATTAGTCATTTCAGAAGAAGAATAACTGCCCTCGACCAAGTCACCTGCACGTTTCATAAACAGAACACAAGCTATAATCATTCCTATGCCAACTGCCGTAAGCAAGTCTACAAAAACCGTCATAAGCAAAACAACAACAAGCACGAAAGCATCTGAAACAGGTATCTTCAAAAGGTCTTTCAAACCCTTGAAATCAATTATACCCCAACCGACAGTTATAAGTATTCCTGCCAAAACAGACAAAGGAACGTATTTAACCAATGAGCCTAAACCCAAAAGAATAGCCAACAAAAGCAAAGAATGAATCATTCCGCTGATTTGAGTTCTGCCGCCGCTTTTTACATTAACCACGGTTCTCATTGTTGCACCTGCTCCTGCCAAACCGCAGAAAAGTCCTGCAATCATATTTCCTATACCTTGGCCTATAAGTTCCTGATTGGAGTTATGCTTAGTCTTGGTTATGTTATCAGCAACCACGGAAGTTAAAAGAGTATCTATACTGCCCAAACCTGCAAGCGTAAGACCGGGAATAACAGAGGCTTTAAGGACATCAAGCCAATTCACCCCCGAAAGAGACAAGCCGTCTTTAGCAAAAAAAGGCATAGGAAGACCTGAAGGAATTGAGCCTATGACAAGTTTTTCGTCAAGATTGAATGCAAGAGATATAAGCGTCATAACAATCAAGGCAACAAGAGTTGAAGGAATTTTCTTAGTCAAAAGAGGGAAAAGTTGTATTATAACTATGGTTCCCAATCCTAAAATAAGGGCTGAAACAGATATTCCGTTCATTACCATTTGCGGAAACTTAGCCACCATATCCACAACAAGGACAGGCGACTTTAAACCTATAAGAGGATAGATTTGTTGCAAAATAATGATGATACCTATTCCGCTCATAAAACCCGAAAGTACAGGATAAGGAATATATCTCACGTATTTACCTATCTTTATCAAACCAAAAACAATCTGGAACAAACCACAGAAGAGACCTGCCAAAGACATGGAAATCAAAACCGTAGATATATCGCCCGAAGAAGAAGTCCAAGCGCCCGAAATCAAAGAAGCAGTGATAACGGTCATAGGTCCTGTAGGACCGCTTATTTGAGAGTGCGTTCCGCCAAAAAGAGCTGCAAAAAAGCCAAGCATTGTTGCACCTATAAGTCCTGCTAACGCTCCTAAAGAACTTGCTTCGGGAGAATCAATTCCTCCGAAAGCCTGAATACCGAAAGCTAAAGCCAAAGGCAAAGCAACTATTCCTGCGGTAAGTCCGCCGAATATATCTCCCTTTATGTTTTTCGTTGATATAAAAGCCATTTCCAATTATTTTTAATGTTTATTTGCTGAAATTTTTAAGGTGCAAAATTAATAAAATTTATCATTATTTCAATATTTTTATTTGCAGTATCTGATTTTATTCTTGATTTTAGTAAAATTTTTAAGGAAATCAAGATTTTTATTATTTTCATAAAAATATATAAATCAGAGTATTATAAATTTAAAATCTGTTTTCAAAAAAACCTTATTATGTTTAATTTAAACATAATATAAATAAAATAACTCAGAATTTTATTTCCTTCCGACAGAATTTTCTTCATTCTTATTAAAACCAAGTCTTATTGCACTGAAATCAAGTTTTAAAAAATTAAAACGAAGTTTCAGCACAACGAAATCAAGTTTCAATAATTTAAAACGAAGTTTCAGTGCAACGAAATAAAGTTTTAAAAAATTAAAACCAAGTTTCAGTGCAACGAAATCAAGTTTCAGAAAAATAAAACCAAGTTTCGCTACAGCAAAACTTGGTCTCAACAATAAAATAAATAATTAAAATAAAGTGTATTCTTTGTCCGTCAGAACAAATTCGTTTGAATGCCGTCTCCGTCTCCGAAGAAATCTCCCTCTTCAAAAGAAACGCCGCCTTGTGTTTCCTCAATGGTTTCTTCTGAGGAAATTTCCTCTTGTTGAATTTCGGGTTCGGTGTACTCCAAAGGTTTAAGGATTTTTATTTTCACCTTTTTATCCTTAGAAAGTTTCTTTCCCTTGGCTCTGTATTTCATTACATCAACATATTCAGCAACATTTATCTCCTCATTATTAAGACTTATAACAGGAAGATAGTCTGACATACATTCCAAAACTTCTGTCTTGTCTGCATCTGCAAAAAATATTCTGCTCTGACTTACAGGCTCGGGAACGAAACGCTTAATATAAGTCAATCCTGTTTCGTTTTCTTTGTATATAACGGTGACAGGTTTGTTAGGATTGAACTTTTCTATAATCAAAGTATTGTCTTCGAAGTGCAAAGAAAGATTAGGCTCGGTTATTTGATACCATCCTGCCGTGTTTACCAAAAGAAGTCTGTCTTTAGCCGCAAATTCACCCAAAAGTATTCCTCTTTCCTCGGTGTTAAGTTTCATAACGGAGTCATCTAACCAAATTTTGCGTGCAGCAAGCGTAGAAACACCCGAAGATTTCAAACCGACACTTCTCACAGGATTGTTATTAACTATGTTGCCTCTCGCATTTCGATTCTTGATATCCAAATCCGCAAAGTCGAAAATAAAACTCGTCTTTCTCATTCTCGGACTCACCTTAAGGTGAACGGTAACCTTTTCGGCTTCTCCGTTATTGTTGGCAGAGAAATAAAGAATGGAAGACCCCGAAACGCCCTGTGTAAAGTCATATTCTTTATCACGTATTATGCTTGTTACGGCACAACGCTTGGCAAAGCAGCGTCCGAAAGGTCCGTTGTTGTACATGATGTTGTAAATCGTTCTTTCGTCGTTTCGTCTGAACAAAGCAATGTAGATAATGTTCTTTCCGACGAAATCTTTCTCGGCAACCTTTTTCACAATGTATTTTCCGTCCTTGTGAACCGCAATAAGTTCGTCCAGAGGTGAACAATCGCAAACGTATTTCGCATTTTCATCGTTCTTGAGTTTATAACCTGCAAAACCATCTTTGTAATTGCAATAGAGTTTTTCCGTTGCTACGGCAACGTTTACTGCTTCTATACGGTCAAAATCGCGGATTTCGGTTTTTCTTTCCCTGCCTTTGCCGTATTTGTCTTTGAGATGTTTGAACCAACGTATGGTATAATCCACCAAATGTTCCAAATTGTTTTTCACCTCTTCCATTTCGGACTCTATGGCTAAGAGGTCGTTCGCTGCTTTATCGCTGTTGTACTTGGAAATGCGGTCAATAGGAATTTTTCTCAAATGAAGTACGTCCTCTATAGTAACCTCTCGTATCAAATCCTTGACAAAAGGTTCCAATCCTTTGAATATGGTTTCGTTTATTTGACCGTCGGTCGTACAAGGTTTAATATCTTCGTATATTTCGTTCTCTATGAAAATTTTTTCCAAAGAAATCCACTGCCATTTCTCTTTTAACTCATTTAATTGCAACTCCAATTCCCTCTCTAACAAAGAAACGGTGCGTTGAGTGTTCTTGCGCAAAATCTCACTCACAGGCATAAAAGCAGGTTTCTTGTTTTCGTCTATCACACACGACTTAGGCGAAATACTTACGTGGCAATCAGTGAAAGCATACAAAGCATCAATAGTCTGATCTATTGAC
>JAFVAP010000008.1 GCA_017480455.1 Bacteroidales bacterium
AAAAGATAAGCGGAACAAATGAGGGCGAAGGCCCGATAGGGACTGCAACGGCTTTGTTGTTGAGCTTGGGAGCGGGGACATTGGCATACAAGGTAAGAAAAAACCGCAAAGAAGAATAGAATCCAAGACTAAAACACAGAAAGAGGATACAAGGAAAATTATGTTCTTAGCGGCATAATTATATTTAATTCATTTAAATTATTAATTCATTTTTTTCGGTCTACTTAGACCTGTGAAGCGTTAAGGAGTTTTTCTTTCATTTAACCATTTCAGATATTTAGAATTTTTTTTTTCTTTGTTGTGAGTTTAGGAAATGATACCCGCAAGTTAGGTTTAACTGCAGCAATGGGAAGAAACAAAACAACAAGGCTTGGTTTCAGAAAAAGGAAACCAAGCCTTAGTATTGTCTTAATCAAATGTTGGCGGAGTATTGCAAGTCTACAGGGCAAATTTTTCTTCAATGAGTTTTTTGCATTCTGATACTGCTTTCTCCAAATCATCGTTTACAACCACATTGTCAAATTTCTCCGCATAGGATATTTCCATCTCCGCACGCAAAAGGCGTTGTTGCAGACTGTTTTCATCTTCCGTCTTGCGGTTTACAAGTCTTTTTTTCAGTTCTTCAACAGAGGGAGGCATGATAAAAAGAGCAAAGGCATTGTCTTTCAGTTGTGTTTTTATGTTAATTCCTCCTTTGACATCAACGTCAAAAACCGCAATCCTGCCTTCGGAGTTTATTCTTTCGGTCTCGCTTTTCAGTGTTCCGTAAAAAAGACCCTCATAGACGTTTTCATATTCAAGAAAATCTCCTTGTAGGATACGTTCTTTGAATTCTTCCTCTGATATGAAGTAATAGTGCTTTCCGTCTTCTTCACCCTCTCTTTTCTTTCTTGTAGTTGCCGAAACGGAGAAAGAAAACTTTTCGGGAAAAATTTCGAACAAGCGATTGAGAATGGTTGTTTTGCCTGTACCTGACGGAGCGGAAATTATAAGGGAACTAATGGCTGACATATCTATTCAAATCTTTTTTGTACTATATCCAACAAGTTAGAATAGGCTGCCGAAGAAGTGACCCATCTATATTGACTGCGTTTATTGTCTATGATTTTCATAGAGTTGTCAAGTGTATTCTCGGAGTTTAAGTCGTTGATGAAAGATTCGTACTCCTTTATATTGCCCGAGAACAAATCGTTGATAAACATAAATTTGTAGTTTATTCCTATTGCCGAACGCAAATCGTTGTTATTCTGCGATTCAAACTTATCTCCTATGGATTTTTGTGTGGAAGAGGTGAACAATTCACCTTGTTCTTTCACCGGGTTTTGATTTTGCCTTGCGGCGTTGTCGTTGTTCTGTTCTTCTTTTTCTCTGTCATTGCGTGCAAACAAAGAGTTGAGGGTTGAACTTAGGCTTTCGTTTTTCTTTTCCTCCGTTTGGGTTTCATCTTTCTTTGTTTTGTCTCTCAATACTCTGGTATTCAAGAATTCCAAGACAGATGAGGTTTCCTTTTTTTCTTCGCTTGCCGCAGGGCTTTCTTCTTCTTTGACAGGGGAAACTTCCTCTTGCTTTTGTGCAAGTTGCATTTCCTCTATTTCCTGCCAAGTTTTCATCACCTGTTCTTCCAACTGCGCCTCCTCTTCTTTTGCCTTGTCTTGTTCAAACAAGATTTCTTCCTTAGGTGTCAAGACTTCGATTTCTTCAGATATTGTTTCAATCTTTTTTTCCTCTTCTTTTTCAAGTAGGAGTTCTGCTTTCTCTTCCTTTTGCTGAACACTTGCAGGTTTTTCGTACACATTCTGTTTTGATAATCTTTCCCTTGTTGCAGCCAAACTTGACAATATCTCTTTGTTTTGGGCTATTATCTCTCTGTTTTGCTCAGTTATCTGCCGCATTTGTTCAAAAAGGGCGTTGAACTTCTCTTCCCAAACTTCTTTTTCATTGTCTTGCGGACATTCAAACGAAGAAAGGTTGTCGTATAAGTTTTTTACCTGTTGCTTAAGGATATTTAAATTGTCGTTATTCATTGTTTGCAAAATTATTTTCTTTGTTTATGCGGATTTATTTTAAAGTTCTGTGTACAGGAATGTTGAATGTGCAGAATGTATTTGGCAGTTTGCAGTTCACGCTAACCTTTTTGTTGTTGATTATTTTAGGGAAAGTGACTGAGGAATAAGAGAATTTCAGCACATTTTGGCTTATCTGTCTGTCAAAGCGTTTTTCTCCCACAACGGGAAGACCTATAAAATTGAAGAAACTTCTCAACAAAAGAGGATTGCAGCCATAGTGTTCCGCCTTTATAAGGAAAAAGTCTTCGTCTCCCATAGATAAATCTTCCTGTGTTTTGTATTCAAAGCTGTAAGGCAAATATCCGTTTTTTTCCGTCAAAGAGATATTGCGGCGTCCTCTCTCAAAGGAGTGGAAAAACTTTATTTTGGCGTTTTTATGCACGGGTTTGTTGCACACTATCATATCCACGCCGAAGTATATCTTGTCCATATTCTCCGACATCTTCTGAAAGGCGTACTTATTCTTGGAAAAAATACACAATCCGCTTTCTTCCGTTTCGGGAGCAAAGATGATGTAGACCGAAGATTTGAAATCCTTGTTGTGAACATAGCGTTTAACCTCGCCGAGCATATCTTCACGGTTGCGGTCCTTAGGATTGAAGACCTTAACCCCTGCAGGCTTGTTTACTATTACTATGTCATTGTCCTCATATAAAACAGAAATATCCCTTTTCTCCTTTGCGATGTGTCTTCCTCCCGAATACTTGCGGTATTCCACAACATCACCTTTTTTAAGCAAGTATTCAAAACTTTTTATGTTTGCTCCCTCTATGGAGAAACAGTTGTAGAGTATCATTTTTTTTGCTTTAGTTACAGATACTTGAGGAAAATAGTTCTTTACAAACTGCAAAAGGCTACAATCTTGCTTTACTTCAATTTTCATACAATTAAGGTAATTATTTTGCAAAAGTAATCTTTTTTTTGTAATTTCGCACTTTATTTTAAATATAAAACAATAATGGCTGAAGAAAAGCAATCCATAAGCATAGATATTAAAAATCTCACCAAGCAATACGGCGAACAAAAGGCACTAAACAATGTTTCCCTGTCGGTAAATGAGGGAGAGATTGTCGGATTGTTAGGCCCTAACGGGGCGGGAAAAAGTACCATGATGAAGATACTTACTTGTTTCATTCCTCTTACAAGCGGTCAAGTCACCGTTTGCGGCTATGATGTCAATGAAGAGCCGATGAAAATCCGCTCAATCATAGGTTACCTGCCCGAACAAAACCCTTTGTACAACGAACTCTACGTAAGGGAAGACTTGGAATTTGTTGCCGGAATACACGGACTGAGAGGCAAAGAGAGGAAAGAAAGAGTTGATTTTATGATAGAAAAAGTCGGCTTGCAAAAAGAAGTTAAGAAAAAGATAGGTATGCTTTCCAAGGGTTATAAACAAAGAGTGGGTATAGCCCAAGCTCTGATTCATGACCCTAAAATCCTTATTCTTGACGAGCCGACCACAGGTTTAGACCCTAATCAGTTGATAGAGATACGCTCACTTATCAAAGAACTCGGCCGCAATAAAACAGTTATCCTCTCAACCCACATAATGCAGGAAGTGGAAGCAGTATGCAACCGTGCCGTAATCATAAACAACGGCAACCTTGTGGCAGATGACACCGTTGAGGCTTTGTCAGAGGGTCAGACATTGGAGAAAAAATTCAGAGAAATAACGATGAACGTTTGATGAAAGCAAGTTTGAGACACATATTGTTTTTGTTATTGTTTTCCGTAAGCTTTTCTGCTTTCTCCCAAGAAGCGGATTTGTCGGACTATGCTTTTCTTAACCTAAAGGCAGACACACTTGTACACTCCCAATCGGGCGGAAAGAACCTCCGTGCTTTCAAATCCAAGTTCCGCAAGATGCTAACCGAGGGCAGAACTCAAGTAAACATACTCCATTTCGGTGATTTCAATCTTCAATCCGATGTTTTACCCGAGCAGATGAGGAAAAACTTCCGCTCTCTTTTGCCGGGCTTGGACGGAGCAAAGGGAATGCTGACGGCAGTTAAGAAAACACCGTCCGCATATTCGCTTAACTTTTCTTCCAAATGGCAATACGAAGACATATCATCAAACAAAGATTTTCAGAATAAAGGTCTTTGGGCATCGAGTGTTTATACTGCTGCGGACAAAGAAAACGTCAGCGTGAAAATAAACGGAAAAAACAGTGTGAAATACGATTTCAATTCTTTCAGAGTTTATCACAGTGCTTTGTCTGCGGGAGATAAGTTGATAATAGACGATATGAATGTGGCTTATCAGAGAATAGACAATCCCGAAGAGGGATATACGGAGTTTGTTCTTTCGGATTACGTGGAGCAGATAAAACTTATGATAAGCAAGACCTCGGAAGGCAATTTTTACATCTACGGTTTTTATTTTCAAAACGGTGATGCAGGTGTGGTTTACAATGTTTCCTCCCACGAAAACGCCGAATACGTTTACTATAACAACAACGCCGCTCTTCTTTCTTCACAGTTGGCAAGTTTAGATGCTGATTTGGTTATACTCTCATTGGGAGCCAATGACATATATGACGATGGGGGAGAGACGTCGTTTGAAACCAACCTACCATTGTTCATAGACAGGATAAGAGCAGTAAAAACCGATGTTCCGATTATTATAACCACTCCTGCGGAGTATTGTCTTAAGAACAGAAAACCTAATCCGAGATTGCAAAAATCAATAAAAACCGTTTATGCGGTTGCAGAACAAAAAAATTGTTCCGTACTTGATTTTTACAAGATAATGGGAGGTGAAAATTCTTTCAGAACACTGCAAAGCAAATCTTTACTTCAAAATGATTTGTTTAAGATGACAGACAAAGGATACCGCCTTATGGGAGATTTACTCTACAATGCTATTTGGCATGAGGTGGAAAGAGAACCTTTTTTTGAATAAAACCAAAGGCTTTTCTTCGAAATACTGAAAATTTTATTTGATTTTAACCCTGCGGACTTATATTCTGCCCTGCGGGAAACAGGTTTTTATTGTACTGAAATTTTATTTTATTACACAGAAACGAAGTTTTATTTTCGTGAAACTTGATTTCGTTAATCTAAAACGAAGTTTTAATTTTTTAAAACTTCGTTTTAGTAAATTATTATTTGTTATTGATAGGCTGAGATTTGCTTTTGGCGGAAAGGGTGTTGTTTTTGCAATGTAAAAACCATTTTTCACCGAAATTTTTGATGATATTGCACTGAAAAAATTTCTTTTTGTCGGAATATGCGATAATTTCAATTCCATAAAAACGATATTTTCTTAGGACAATAAGAGAAAAAATCATTTTAAAATTAAGAAAAAAACTGTCTAAAACTGACAACTTGTCATATTTTTATCGGTGGAATATATTTTGAATGCTCAATATATTGGTTTAAAATCAAGAATATTAAAAACAAATACGAGATATGAAAGGACAAATTAATGTAAAGACGGAAAATATTTTTCCCGTAATCAAAAAATTTCTTTATTCCGACCACGAGATTTTTCTTAGAGAGATTGTTTCTAATGCAGTTGATGCTTCACAAAAACTAAAGACTCTTTCCTCTTTAGGAGAGGTTAAAGGTGAGTTGGGCGATTTGACTATTGATGTCAAGGTCAATGAGAAAGAAAAGACGCTCAGAGTTATTGACAGGGGAATAGGAATGACCAAAGATGAGGTTGAGAAATACATTACCCAGATTGCATTCTCGGGAGCGGAAGAGTTCTTGGAGAATTTCAAAGGCAAATCGGAGGCAGAGGCTAATGCACTTATAGGTCATTTCGGTTTGGGATTTTTCTCTTCTTTTATGGTATCTTCCGAAGTTGAAATCATAAGTAAGTCTTACAAAGATGAGCCAGCCGTTCATTGGACTTGCAACGGTGACACTGAGTACAGCATAGAAGAAGCAGAGAAAAAAGAGCGCGGAACGGAAATAATAATGCACATTTCCGAAGATTGTGAAGAATTTCTTCAAGAAAGCAAGATATTAGACCTTTTGAAGAAGTATTGTAAGTTTATGCCTATACCTATACGCTTCGGAACGGAGAAAGTTTGGGTAGACAGCGAGACCGAAAAGGATAAAGACGGAAAGCCAAAGAGAGTAGAGAAAGAGCAAGACAGAATAATAAATGACACCAACCCTCTTTGGAAACGCAAACCTGCAGAGTTGAAGGACGAAGACTACAATAAGTTCTACCGCGATTTGTATCCGATGAACTTTGACGACCCTTTGTTCCATATACATCTTAACGTGGACTATCCTTTCAACCTTACGGGAATACTTTACTTCCCTAAATTGAAGCGTAACATAGACCCTACACTTGAAAAGATACAGTTGTATTGCAATCAAGTCTTTGTAACCGACAGTGTTGAGGGTGTAGTTCCTCAATATATGATGTTGTTGAGAGGTGTCTTGGATTCGCCTGACATTCCTTTGAACGTGTCGCGTTCATATCTGCAAAGTGACGGCAATGTTAAGAAGATTTCTTCCCATATTTCTAAGAAAGTGGCTGACAAGTTGGAGGAATTGTCGAATAAAGACAAAGATGATTTCCGCAAAAAGTGGGACGACCTTAAGGTATTTATAGAATACGGAATGCTTTCTGACG
>JAFVAP010000128.1 GCA_017480455.1 Bacteroidales bacterium
GTACCTGTTGCACTTACGCTTGTATAGTTAGCAGCCGTGCTTTCCTTCCACTCAAATCCTCTTGCAGTGATTGTTTGATTACCAAGTGTTATCGTTCCGTGAAGAGTTGCAGTTGTCTCCGTTACATTCGTAGCAGCAGATGTTTCTACCGTCGGTTCGATAGGAGCTTCTGCTTCAAGAGTTGTAAATTCTACTTCATCACCGTATTGAGTGCCGTTAGTAGAAACCACGAAAGCACGGTATGTATAGTCAGAACCCGGGATTAATCCCGACAGTGTGTAAGTCATATTGGTTGTTGTTGCGTTCACTGCCGTATATTCGCTGTCATCGGAATAAGAAGGTTTCCATTCAAAACCGCGGGAGGAAATTCCTTGGTTGCCTGTTACAGGAATAATACCGTGAAGTACGGCAGAAGTTTCCGTAATATCGGTTGCGTCAAGTGTTTCCACTTCCGGATAAACAGGAACTGCAAGAGTGGTAAATGTCAATTCTGCTCCCAAGACCTCAGAATTATCGTTGCAAATAGCTATAATTTGGAATGAATAAGCGGTACTTGCCTCCAAGTTGTTAAGAGTTGCAGTGTAAACTCCGTCGTCAAAGTTTGCATCCAACGTAAGAGTGGTATAGTCGCTTTCTCCGTTAGCCTTGTAAGATACTTCAAAGTTTTCTCCCGTTGAAGTCCATGATAACTGAACTGAGGTTACATCTGCCTCTACCGTTACATTAGAAGGCCATGTACAAGCAGGGGCAATATCAAGTGTAATGTTATCCAAATGTGCTTGAGCACTTGTTCCCGTACATTTGATTGCAGGATACATACCATCGCCGTCATAATCAGCAAAAGCAACGCTGTAAGAACTATAAGAAGAACCTAAACTTACAGGAGAAGAAACAGAAGTGAATGTACTTGCATCGGTAGGGTCGGTCATAACTCCTATCTCTACGTTTGCATTTGCAACACCCTTGCCGTAGAATGAAATCATCAATTCGCTTATATCTATATCCTCAGTATCAACAGGCGGCATAGCAATAAGTGTGTTTTCGGTAAAGTAAAGGAAAGTGCTGCCTTGGTAAGCTTGAGTTCCTTGATAAGCATACGGTATATTGCCCGAAGGACGCGTCCAGCAGAAAGGAAGAGGATAAACTCCTATTCCGCTTGTGTTACCCGATTCAAAAGTCCATGTTTTAGGTAATTGCTCCCTGTCTATCAAAGAGCAGAATGTACGGAAATTAATAGGGGTACTTGCAAGTGAAGTAAGAGAACCGCAATTGGCTTCAACATAGACAGAATATGCTGTAAGTGGTTCCAAATTATCCAAAGTATAAGCGCCGTCAGTCAAATAAACATTCTCTATCACCTCATAGTCACTTACATTTGCAGAGTCTATCTTGTAATAAACATTGAAACTCTCGGCATCCTGTGCATTCCAAGTAAGGACAACTGAAGTGGAAGTAATATCAGAAACAGTCAGATCAGAAGGTTCTAAACATGAAGGAATTCTCTCTACAACTATATCGTCAATGATATAGAACCAAGAATTGAAGTTAGCAATTTCATATTGGAAAGCAATATATCCGGTCTCAACGTCAGCATCAACTACATTGTAGTCCAAACTATGGTCGGTAAAAGGAGGAGTAAATGAATTAGTTGTACCCAAATCCATAAGTGATACAAAAGTAGACGCATCTGTAAGAGATGTTACATAGCCTACATGAAGCGTTCCCGAGTTGTAGCCTTCAGGTCTCGCAGAGAAAGAAAGTCTTAGATTGTGAATATCTTCTGCAAAAGCAGGAAGAATAGCCGTTCCTCTGGCATCATTGGATGCCGAACCGATACGAAGACCGTTAGGAGCGGAATTATGATAGTTTTGGAAGCAATAAGGCGCGCCTTGGTGAACATTTAACATTGTCCAACAGTTAGGAACAGCGTAGTTAGCATAAGAGTCAAAGTTTTCTCCCCAAGGAAGATTTGTTATAAGGTCACAAGGAGTTATAAACGTACTTGAAACACTTGTCAATTCGTTTCCGTCATCGCAGACAGCCTTTACTACAACCTCATAAGAGGATGCAGGAGGCAAGCCTGTCAATAAAGCATAGTAAGTTCCCTCATTTTCTTCTGACTCTTCTATCTCAGCCTCCTGCTCAGTAAATTCTGTCTCGGCTGAATTTTTAATATAAATACTGAAATCAGCTTCGCTTGCCTGCCAAGAGACTTCAATGCCCTCTTCTTTAACAGTAGTAATTAGATTTGCAGGACGTGAACATGCAGGTATGAACTCCAAAGATAATTGGTCTATATAAGCCCAACCGCCGGTTGTTCTCAATGAAGGGTAAAGTCCCTCTCCGTCGTAGTCACCCAAACTCAAATCATAGAGTTGATAATTGTCGTATGTGATACTTACAGGCTGACCTACGGCAACGAAAGTGGTGCTGTCTTCAGGGTCAGTCATAACACCTGCTTGGATAGATGCAGTTCCGCGTGCATAGAATGAGAACTGAAGATTGTCGCAACTAAGAGTTGAACCATCAACAGCTTGAGTTGAAACGGTCTGTTTGTCTGACATACTCAAATAATAACTGCCTTGATATACGTTTGACGAACTTCCCCAAGAAGAATAAGGCAATCCGTAACCTTGTGAAGTACCTTTCCAGCAGTCAGGCAAAGGATAATTGTAAGTACCTCCGTTGTTAGGAAGTTCAAATCCGTAAGTAACAGGTATGTCTTCATCTGTCAAGCCTATGCAATGAGTACGGAAAGAAATAGTCCTTGTATCCGAAAGCATAGTTTCCGTGCATATTGCCTTTATGTTTACATCGTATTGTGTGTTAGGCTCAAGTCCGTCAAGTTCTATTGAAGGAAGGGAAGTCTCCGTTACGATTACATTTTCTTCATCGGTTTGATAGGAAACTTCATAGTTGTCTGCCATGCCCTCCCATGTGATTGTAGCACCGACAGAGGTAATATCGGTTACATTTAAATTGGTAGGATTAGGACAATAAGCCAAAGCACCCTCGGTATCCCAAAGATAGATAGAATCCAATCCTGTTCCGTTGGAGTAAGTTGCCGTATTCTTAAATGCTATCTGATAAGCCGTCAAAGGTATTGCCACAACAAATTTTTCCCAACCTTCTCCGTCAAAAGCGTCGTAATAATCCGTCGTCTCGGTGTACTCTTCTAAGGTTATCCATTCACCGTTTGCTGAGGTACGATAAACGACTGCAACTTGGCTGGATTCATAATTGACAGGACGTGTCAAATAAAAACTTAAGTGAGGCGTTTCTGCTTGGGACAAATCCAAAATAGGGGAAATCAGATAACTATCATTGTAGTAACCCTCCCTTACATAAGCAAAACTACCCGAAGAATAATCTATCGGATCTATAGACCAACCGCCTTGAGACGTAATGGTCCAAGCGTAATATGTTTCATTGTAGTCTGTAACGACAGTCCAACAACCCAACTCGCCCGAATTAAAATCCTGTAAGTAAGGGTTATCTCCCGTAAGTTCTATTATACCGCACGCACTTGAGAAAGAGAAGTTACGCCACGAACTCATCTCTTCGTCTGAGCAATAGTTAGCAATGCGGACGTTGTAGGTGGTGTTGGCAACCAAGTTGTCAAAAGTATATTCCTCGGAATAAAGGATTTCTTCCGTAATATCGTCATCGTCCCATGATTGAAGGGAAGTTTTATATTGCAAAACATAGTGATCGCCTTCCTCTGCAGGAGCAAGCCAAGAAAGATTGGCAGAAGTAGTAGTTATATCCGACGCCGTAATACTACCTACCCCACGACAGAAAGAAGAAGAGGTAAACTCAAGTTGAATATCCGGCCAAGAGTTTTGGGAATCATAGCAGTCATCAAGAGTATAGGAATATCCGTCTCCGAAAGTGTATACCGACCTATTCCAACCTTGGGTGGACCTCCAATAGAGATTGTCATCATAATACGTGCCTGTGTTGTTTATTACGCCGATAACAAGATTTTTGTCGCCCGAATACTCAAACGGTTCGTCCAATTCTATCGTCGTCCAATCATTATAGGCAAAGGTAACCGTACCCGAAAAAACTTGAGTAAAGAGCGAAGAAGAGAAACCGTACGATTCCATCTCGCTTTCCTCTGTTTCCATCATATATATCTCCAAAGTCATTGCATAAGAGGAAACATCGCTGAGATTAAAGTATGAAACAGAGGTTATCATTCCGCTTTCACCTATATCTTCGGCTAAGTAGATAGTCTGACTTACACCGTACTCATACCAATAGTTGAACGGCACATTGCTATTGCTGTTATTACTGTTACCGCTTCCGACAGTGACAGTCGTCTGTGCAAAGGAACCGATGCTAAGAATTATAGCCATCAGTAAAAAAGTGAATAATTTTTTCATTTTTTTTAAATTTTTAATTTATAAATTAAGGATTCCGTCTCTTTTTTTGCGTGTATATTACTTTGTATACAACAATCCCAAGTCTCTGTCCTCTTTTCAGAATACAGAAACCGAAAATTGCCTTCTATTAAAGATTATTCTTGAGGAAAAATTCTTTGAATTGCCCCCCCCGTACAGGTTTAGGACCTTATGTATTAAAGAATTAGAGAACATATTATTATATCATATTTTTCTGTTTTAAAGAATACAATCAAATCTCGCTGCAAATTTATACTTTATTTCCGTAACATACAAGAAAAAAAGAAAAAATTTATACTGTTTTTATGCAATTTTGATGCAAGTAAAAGTATATATTTTTACGCGCAATACAGAAATGTTTTCAGGAAGTTTCATTTACTCTCCTGCGAATATAAAAAAAGAGAGGCTATGCCGTGCATAGCCTCCTGCCTTTTCCCGTATTGCTGCGGGGTTTATCAGAATGCGCCCGAGAATTGATTTAAAAATCTTATGTCGTTCTCAAAATATTGACGCAAATCTTTAACATCGTACTTCAACATAGCAATACGTTCTATTCCCATGCCGAAAGCGAAGCCCGAATACACTTTGCTGTCTATTCCCGAAGCATCTAAAACATTCGGGTCTACCATTCCGCAACCCATAATTTCCAGCCAACCTGTGTGTTTGCAGATATTACATCCCTCACCTTTGCATATAGTACAGGAAATATCCATCTCAGCACTCGGTTCCGTAAAAGGAAAATAAGAAGGTCTCAATCTAATTTCAGTATCCTCACCAAACATCTCCTTAACGAAATAAAGAAGGTTCTGTTTCAAATCAGCAAAAGACACACCTTTATCTATATACAATCCTTCCACTTGATGAAAGATACAATGCGCCCTTGCGGATATAGCCTCATTGCGGAATACTCTTCCGGGTGCTATAATGCGGATAGGGGGTTTCATTCTCTCCATAGTGCGGACTTGAACCGACGAAGTATGGGTACGCAACAAAACATCATTACCGTCTTCCCTGCCGTTCTCCACAAAGAAAGTGTCCTGCATATCCCTTGCCGGATGCTCGGGAGGGAAATTCAATGCTGAGAAAACGTGCCAATCGTCCTCTATTTCCGGACCTTCTTGTACTGTGTAACCTATACGTGAAAATATATCTATGATTTCATTTCTTACCAACGTCAAAGGATGCGTCGAACCCAAGGAAACAATCTCCGAAGGCTTAGTTAAATCATCCTTTACTTGGTTTTGCTCAGCCTTTTCTTCGGCTAAGGCTTTCAATTCATCGATTTTCTGCTGTGCTGTTTGCTTCAATTCGTTCAATCTTATGCCCATTTCCTTTCTTTTCTCGGGAGCAACTTCCTTGAACTTAGCAAACAAATCATTCATTACGCCTTTCTTGCCCAAATATTCTATTCTAAGATTTTCCAACTCTTCTTTCGTTGCAGAAGATATTTGTCTAATCTTTTCTATATGCTGTTTTATAATTTCTTCCATCTTACTTCGTTTATGTGTTTTTCTGAGTTGCAAAGTTAAGAAAAAATAATTAAAACACATAAATTTCTTTTTAAGAAAACAAAAAAGCATCTTTTTATTTCATCTTTTACTCTTAATGTTATTTTGTAGCCTTACAAATCGGCACAACGCCGTTAAACCGACAAAAAAAGAAGAATAGCAACACTTGTAAAACGTTTATCATTATGGCACATCTTCATAAACCGAATTGCTTATTTAGTTTCCTTTTAGTGTTATTTCAAAAATAAGTCGTAATTTTGCACTCTTCAAAATTCGGTTCTTTTTCAGAAAGATTAATAGGGAATTAGGTGCAAATCCTAAACTATACCCGTAGCTGTAAGTTTCACTCTCAAAACTTTCGCATCCTCAATGTCATTGCCATAAACAAGGTGAGAAGACAGCGAAACGTTGAAACAAGTCAGAAGACCTGCCGAATATTTGACTAAATCGTAACTTTCGGGTATTAGAGCGACGGTAAATTGACTTAAAAGAAGTTATGGCTGGCTTTTTATTAAGAATTTAACTCCTTTAATTACAGAAATCTTACGGTATGTTTTATTTATTTTATTGTTTAACAAAATTAAAAAAAGACGTTAAAAGAAATGAAAAAACGTATTGTAAGCTTGTTGTTTGCTTTAATAACAACTCTGAGTCTCTGTTTGCAGGCTCAAACGCTTACCTCCCTTGCTCCCAACGGAGAATTCTCATCTGCGGACATTGAATATTGGTTAGGCGAAGGTGAAAACGAAGCAGGAATTATCCTTGTTTATGACAATCCTGATTTGAGTCCTGACTACTTCGTTTTGGGTTACCGTTGGAACGGTGATGAAATAACATTGGAAGACGCTCTTTTGAGCATTTCTTCCTTGGATGAAAGATTTTACATGAGTAGTAGCGGCGGATTTCTTGACGACTTCGCATTTGACTATGACCAAGACGGCGTTTACGAATACTCGGCTTTTACAAATCCTAACGAGGCTTACGTTTTTTTTTGCCTGAAAGAAGAGTGTATATCCACTCCTGTAGGTATGAGCGGTTTCTATCTTACAGGTGACAAATGGATAAGCATAGAATTTAAGTCTGATTGGAATTCTATGGAAATTTGTTTTGCCGAAACGGGTGAATACACTCCTGTTCCGACCCAAGAAGAAGAGCCTTTACCTTGCTTACTACCGACAAATTTTCATATCGATTTCATAACAGAAAATTCTGCTGTAGCCTATCTCGGAACTTTGGCTGCAAACTATACTTTGTATCTTAAGACAGAAAACGATAATTTTTTCACTTCTTACAACATAACTAACGAAGTAAGTTATACTATAGAGAACCTGCAAAGCGGAACGGAATACGAATGTTTCATTGTAAAAGATTGCAACGATGACAACCACTCTGAAGAGAGCGAACATGTGTATTTCACAACTCTTTCTTCACAAGAAGGCAATTGTGTTATAAACAATTTTCCTTATACCGAAAATTTTGATTCCTATGGTGTGACAGGAGGAGGTAATTACCCTTATCCTAACTGTTGGACTAAAATAACAACGGGTAACATACCTAATATTAACACCACAAAATATTCAGGTGTAGGAGGACTTTAATTACAAGCTGCTCCGAATACTCAAGTTGTAGCGATAATGCCAAAGATAGCAAACAATATTCCTTTGAACACGCTTTCCTTATCATTCCAAGGAAAAAGAGGAAGTGCAGGCAACAGAATAACGGTAGGAGTGATGAGTGACAATGAAGATGAAAGCACTTTTGATACTGTTTTTGCCGTCAGCCCTAGTTCAAATGCTTGGGCGGAATACACAATAGACTTTTCCGATTACGCAGGCAGCGGCAAGTATATTGCATTTATGTGCAATGCAAGCAGATATTATATTGACGATGTCGTATTAACACAAAATGAAATCAGCGGAGAAGTTTGTGATGCGCCTACTTTTGAAATAGAAAACATAACTGAGACCACAGCAGACATAACACTAAGCGGCAACGGTGCAGAAAAATACATCATATATCTGAAATCCTTGGACGAAGACGGATACACAGCCTATGAAACCGAAAGTCCGTCTTACACACTTGAAAATTTAAATCCGGGGACTGTTTATCTTATCTATGCGGTTGCAGACTGCGGCGAAGAAAATCTTTCAGATGAAAGTCAAAGCCAAAATCAGAGTTTTACCACACTTGTTTCCGAAGTTGATGAATGCAGTATTACGAGTCTGCCTTTTGAAGAAAATTTTGACAACTACGGAGGCGCAAGCGGATATAACTCATACGTATACCCTACTTGCTGGACTTTGATAAAGGACGGCAACTTTCCTAACGTAAATTATTCCAGTTACGGAGGTATTGCTTCTTTGTATATGAATGCTTCTTCGACAAACAGCGTCGTAAGTGCATCAACAGGACAAATAGCCGAAAATATTGACATCAACTCGCTGAAACTTTCTTTCTACGCCAAAGCTAATACAAGCAACAGCAAAGTTTACGTAGGTGTTATGAGCGATGCTGAAAATATTTCAACTTTTGACACAGTCAAAACAATAACTCTTTCTTCATCAGATTGGACATTCTGCGAAGTAAGATTTAATTCGTACTACGGAGAGGGAAGATATGTATCTTTCCTTTCAAAAGCCAACGGCAGCACATCAAATTCCTACTATATAGACAATGTTGTTTTGGAACAAAAATCCGAATGTGACTATCCTGAAAATATATCTGTAAGCCTTAATGAAGAAAATCCTTACTCCGTAACTCTTACTTGGACAAGGGAAGATTGGATGGACGTTGAGTACACTCTTTATTACAAAAAAGCAACCGAAGAAGAGTTTACTGAAATCTATGTTGAGGATTGGGAAGACGGAGATGTAGTTTATACTCTCAACAATTTGAGTCCTAACACTCAATATGAAGTAATGGTATCTAAAATTTGTTATGATGAAAACTCGGCAACAAGTCCTGTTTATTCATTTAAAACAAACTGCGGAACTATAAATTCTTTCCCTTATGAAGAAAGCTTCGAAAACAATATGGATTGTTGGTCACAAGAGCAGGAATTAGGAAATTTATCTTGGACAGCAGGAACTCAATATCATTTTGACTATTTAGGAGGAGAACATTTTGCTAAATTTTATAATCCTAATGTAAGCGGCGGAGATGTTTCCATGCTTATAAGTCCGAAATTCGATTTCTCAAATGCAGCACCTAACAGTGCAACTCTTACTTTTTCTCATATACAAGAGTCTCATGCCGGACAGGATGTGCTTACTCTATATTACAGAACTTCTCCTAACGAAGATTGGGTAAACATTCAAACTTGGGTAAATGAATTGACGGAATGGCAAATTGAAAACATAGTTTTGCCGAATATCAACGGAGCGGCAGAATATCAACTGGGCTTTGAAGGTGTAACTGACGGCGGCTTCGGTATAGGTATAGACAACCTAACTATTACTTTAGACAGTCCGCAAACGCTTTGTGATGTTCCTACTAACTTCAGAACTATGGATAGTTGGATAGATGACAATGATGCTTATGTCTTTTGGGATAGCCAAACAAGTTCTCAATTTGTCGTATACTACAGACAGCAGGGAACGGAAACATATTATGAAAAGGAAGTTTCAGGAGATTTATTCACAAAATTGGAAAATCTTCTTGCAGGCACTACCTATGAATGCTACATGGCAGCAAAATGCTCCGACAATGATTATTCACAACCTACACAAACTATAACCTTTACTACTACGGGCAGCACTCCTACGGATAATCCTACAATAAATGATGAAAACATCATTACTTGGGCAAAAGGAATGGAAATTCACCGCAGCTCAACTATCACCGCAGGAAGATATTTCCACGCTATAGGTCAAGCCAATACTACAGACTATGTTGCCATACTTAACGGCTCTGCAACCGCAACTTTTGACAGACCTGTCAGTGACGGAGAAGGCGACGACTTTGTCGTTTTTGCACACAACAACGGCGACAACGGTCAGGCTTGGGTAGAGGTTTCTTCCGACGGTATAAACTTCTTCCGCTTCAATGACAAAACTCCTATACTTGCAACAGGCGAAGGTGCAGCCTATGACCTTAATGAGTTGGAAGAAAACGCTGCCTTGGACAAAAACAACATACGCCTAATACGTTTGGTTGATGATAACATAGGGGGATATTGTCTTGCAGGTATCGGTATCTATAACGGAGGCGAGCAATATCTTATAGCAGATTTTGAAGACGAAGAGTTTTTAAGTTCTGAAAATTCTTATGAGATTATTTCAGAAGAAAACGCCACCCGTACAGAAGAAGATGAAGATATGGAAACAACATATTATTTCAAAGATAATATTTCTTACGGTTTAGATTTCCCGGGTACTGCTTATTTTACTTACGGTTGGTTCATGGCTATGGGCTTCGGTCCTAGTAATGCAGTGAATACAGGAGTTACAGGCAACGGAGGGTCTTATGTAAGCCCGACTTATTACGTCTCTTCTGCAGAAGCAGGTTTAGAAGGAGAAGGTTCTACCTACATGCAATCTTATTATAGCGAATACGATATGAATATGATAGCACACAATGAAGTCTACAGAACGGACAATTCTACTTTCTACCCTAAGGGTGTTTATGTTTCCAACTCAATGGCTTCTTATACCTACAGCGGTCAAACTAACGATTATCAGCCTGGATATTTGAAAGTCATAGCAACAGGTTACAATGCAGCAGGACAAATAACCAACACAAGCGAAGTCTCCATTATAGAAAACGGCACGGCTTTTAAGGACTGGAAATACCTTGAATTAAGTAATTTAGGCGAAGTTTCAAAGGTTCGTTTCACGCTGGAAAGCAATTACGGCAACTCTTACGGAATGTTAATCCCGTCCTACTTCTGCTTAGATAACTTTATATATACCGAAGGTCAAGAACCGCAAGAGCCTGTCTATGTATCAATAGAACAAAGCATCTGCGAAGGGGACTCATTTATGGGAAAAACTGAGGCAGGCGTTTATACGATAGGCGACACCATACTTTCATTGACGGTAAATCCTGCTTATGATGTAACAACAGAAGCAAGTATATGCTACGGTGAAACTTACAATGAATTAGGATTTAACGTCAATACATCAAATTATGATAACACTGAGCAAATTCTTACTTTTACTCAAAACCTTCAAACAATCAACGGTTGTGACAGTTTGTCTACATTGGTTTTAACTATCAATCCTACTTATGAAACCTTTGTTCACGACACGGCGGACTACTTCTATGCAAGCATGTCTTTGACTGACACTACCGTTCAGACGCTTTCGTCTGTCAATGGTTGCGACAGTGTGGTTACGGTTTATTACCACTACAGTCCTGTAGGCTTACATCCTGCTCAGAGCGACATTTCCGTAGTTCTTTATCCGAACCCTACGGAGGCAAACGCAACATTGACCGTCGGCGGTCTAACTGAAGAAGCGGCAGTAACTGTCACCGACCAACAAGGTAGGATAGTAAAGAGCCTTACTCTTGCTAAGGGAAGCGAAAGTCTGAATATAGAAACAAGCAATCTTGCAAGCGGCGTTTACTACGTAAGAATACAAACTGCTAATATCACAAGAACGGAAAAATTAATCAAAAGATAATTTTTTCGGAATACGGATACGATAAAATACTAATCAAGGTTGCCGACTTTGAGTCGGCAACCTTTTCTTTTTATGACAAAGAAATACACAGACAAACCCCACACTTCAACCAAGAGAAAATCCCTTAAAAATCATACATTTAAAAGACGAAAAAATAAAACGAAGTTTCAGAAAATTAAAACGAAGATTCGTTGCGCTGAAATCAAATCTCAGTTTGCTGAAACTTCGTTTTATTTTTCCATAATTTAAGTTCAGAAATATCAAAGTCCGATTCAGTATTTCCGAACATTGTTTCTTAGGTCGGATTTATTTTATTTTCAAATTTTATTTGTCAGTTAAAATAATTATTGTATCTTTGCAAACTCTAATACGAGGAGAGATGCTCGAGTGGCTGAAGAGGCTCGCCTGGAAAGCGGGTAAGCGGCAAAACCGCTTCGGGGGTTCGAATCCCCCTCTCTCCGCAAGAATAAATTTAATCAATTCTTTATTATTTATCAGATTTGTTTCTATGTTTTCAGCATAGAAATTTTTTTTGTCCTTTGCTCAATTAATCCAAAACGGAATAAATAATCGGATTGCCCTTTCTCAATCTTATAGTAAAATTCCGAACCTTAAAGGTTTCCAATCCTTGATTCCAAATATAGGTTTTTAATTCCGAAGAAGATAAATCCCTTATTCCGCAATCAGAAAGTTTCACTGACAGATACAATTTTTGCCAAACGCCCTCATTAATCGGTTCATTGTATTGAGAAAGCATGGCATTAGTTCTCCATATCTCCTTTTCACCATTTTTCAACTCAACAACAAGTTGCCCTTTCTCACTTCCGTCAGCAAGAAACTCACAAGTCAAGTCTATATAATCATACTTAGTTAAACCTTTCTCTTTGAAATTTACTGTAAAACTTCTTCCCCACTCCGTCTTTCCGTCAAAAAAACATGCGGTGCTATCATTTTGAATAACCATAGAATAATTATCCTCCATTGATTTTTTATTCAGAGGTTGCCGTGTTGCAAAAACCTTGGTAGAACCGAGTTGATAATTGTGCAAATCCGCAACATAAGGAAAATAATCCAAAAGAACAGACTCCCATATAGGATTTTCCGAACCTAATGCACCGAAATAAACATAATCGGTTTGCTCTCTGAGTTTTTTAACAAAGTTCACTATATCCTTTTCAGTCTTACAAACCGAGATATCAAGACTTTGCGGCAATTTATCAAACTTTTGTGCATAGAAATCTATCTTTGCGTCTGAGTTGTTTTTCAAAAACAATATATTTTCATAGTTCTGCTCTGCCTTAAGCATATTTTCGGGTATCTTCTCATAGACAGAATTATAAAACCTTGTGTAATAATCTTTCTCAAAGACTATTGAGGCAGTGTTTATCAATAAAACAATGCAAACAAACAAAAAGTTAAGCCATTTATTCACATCTTTTATCCTTCCGAAAACAAAGAAGATAAGCACAGGAAGAGGAAAAATAAGAGTGGAATATTGAATAATGGGACTTATAAGTTTAGAATATAAAAAGGTTGTCAAAAAAACGATTAAGAATGTCAGCAACAAAACTATATTAAAGCGGAAAATCTTTCTGTCTTCCTTATAATTCTTAACATAAGAGCATAGACACAAAAGGCAAATCAAAGGAAAAACAATATAAAAATAAGGCGTAATATACTTAAAGAAATCAAGAAGAAAAAGATTGTCGGGAGCACCGAGCCAAGACAAGCCTTTAAGTCTGAGTTGAGCAAAGAAAACAGGCAGATTAGGCAGATACAATACAACAGAAATAAGAACGAGCAGGACATATCTTTTTCTCAACGACCTGTTTATAAAAAAGAAAGAAAAGAAAACAAGAATGAGCGAGGTAAAGAAACTGATATGGTGATTGTAGGCTGAGAGAAGAATAAAAAGGATAAAGAAAAATTGGGTAGTTTTCTTGAAATGTTCCCTTTCTTCTATCATTGATATTAGGTAATACATCAATGCCGCAATGAAAAATACTCCTGTAATATACGGCCTTGCTATTTGGCTGTACATAACGAAGATTTTCATAGATGCAAGGCAAGAAGTAATAATCAGTGATGCTGTCTCAGAATAGATTTTTCTGCAAGTAAGGTAAGCATACACAACAACACCTAAGCCGCACAGAGTAAAGGGAAGTTTAATCAACCATTCAGAATAACCGAATATCTTTGTATAACAGTAAAGAAAGATTTGAATTAACGGAGGATGCCCGTCGGGTTTAATACCTTGTTCTATCAAATCACGGAAAGATGAATAGTGAGTCCTCAACAAAGCAGACATCTCATCGTGAGTATAAGGCAGGGAAAAATAATCATAAAACCTCAGCGCAGAAGCAACGATTAAAATAATAATAACAGGCAACAATGCAAGCCAATTTAATTTAGCCGCCCTCAAAGAAAGAAACTCCCTTGCTTTGGTTAAACTCATACGACCCTTTCTTTATACATCTAAACTAAACAAAAAAGAAGCAAAATACTTTTCAGATTCACGTTGGTAGCCTATGCGAAATCCCAAATCCAAAGGAACTGTTATGTTAAGCAGATGCAGTTTTGCCATAACGTCAGTACCTATTGAGCGGAAAATTACACCGTCATAAGAACCTATGTTGTAGAACGGCCGTGCTATAACTCTCTTTATGTAGAGCATTCCTTTTATTCCGCCGTCGGGATAAATTAACGGCATGGAATAACACAACAAAAGACCGTAGTATTTTTTAGGATACCGGTCATAAACTCCTCTGACAAAGTTTATTTCATTTGAAAAATAATACGTTTCCGGCGTATTAAACTGAAAAGACGGCAAAACAAACAACGAATGATTTGTTCCTGCACCGGGAAAGAAGATTTGGGTAGAGCCTGCTAAAATATAAGAATTGTCAGAAGTAAGAGTGCGTAGGTATTTTATTTTTGTTATGTGTCCCCAACGCGGATACAAATCATTGTCTGCTTGAGCCGAATAGTTGGAAAACTGTGCCGAATAACCCATAGTATTAAAGAGTGTTGTGGAAGTATAAGTGCTGGTATTGAAAATATTTGTCAATACATAGTGATAAGAAAGGCTTATGTTGTTATAAAAATTACGGTTTATCCAAGTAAAAGGCAGAGTAATATTTGAGCGTATGCTTACCTCATCAAAATTAATAAATTCAACTATATTTGAATCCAAATCCGAACGGTAATCTCTCGGACGGTAGGTAAATTGAAAATCAGTAATAGGATAAAGACCCGAGAATGTGTAATCAATATAGAGTTCGTTTTTTTCGTGCAAGTGGAGATTAAATCCGGCTGTCAGCACTGACGTAGAAAGGAGATTTTGGGACATAAAAGTAATTCCGTAGCCCAACTCCTGCGCTTGTATATTCACAAACAAAGGAGCCCATGAATGAAAGTTCAACATGTGGGAATATCTCTTATATCTGCTAACCTCAAATATAGTGTCCTTGTTTATCTTATCTTCTGTCAGAATAAAATTTTCCTGTCTCTGATTTTCTTTTGCAAATGTCATCAAAGGAGAACTCTGATTTATATCAAATTTTTCTTCCCTATACGGAACTGAAACTATGCGGTAGCCGTCCGAAGTGTAACTACTCAGTACTATTGTGCTGTCATAGATAAAATAACTGTCCACTCCGTATTTCTCTTGTGTGTGTATACGGACATCAGATGTGTTTTCAACGTCCAAAGACAAAAGTTGATACTTATTATCAACGTCCTTGATAAAGTAAAGCCTGTTTCCTACGACCTTTAACCTTGAAATATTGTCATAAGACGGACTTGTAATCTCCGTAAATTCTTCTGTCTCCCTGCCGTATCTTAATATCTGTTTTCCTTTTGCAGTTGTTGATACAACGAAAATATCTCCGCTTGCCTCTTCCCAAGCAGGATAGGAAAACGAATAACTGTCTTCTTTATATTTATTCTTCAAATAAACAGAACGAATTTTCTCTCCGAAGCGCCTGTTTTTAAAAAAGTCGGCATCAGGTGCAACTATAGACAAATTTTGTCTGTCAAGAGAGTCCGTTTCCACAGCAGCCATAACCGAATCCGAAGGATAATAAGCAGGATTGAAAATAATAGCGTTGGAAGTCAGTCTTCTGTACTTATTTTTGCTCAAATCATATTCAATAATATCAGCATTACTTTCCTGTTGCCAACGGATGTTAGGGGAATATTGGGAATACAATATACATGAATCTTTATAATCAAAATAGGAATCCATTAAATATGGCAAGGACAACAATTTTTGTTCCTCCCCGTTTACCACCTTAACCAACTGCTGAGTTTCATCGAACGATGTCTTTACTGCAAGCAATGTACTGTCATCTATTTGTACGGGGTTTTTATAATGACAATACTCTTTGCTTTCTTTAATCCAGTGTTTTAATACCGTGTTTTCCTTAAAATATTGCTTAGCCTCAGCTTCTTGTTCCGCCCAATCATCTTTCAAAAACGAAACAGTCTCCTCATATAATTTCTCAAAAGACAAGCGGGTTGATTTGTCACCTGTCGTTCCCCAAGACTGCAATTTCCACCAACTCGAACCCAAGTAGTTAAGACAAGTTCCCCATATATCTTTCCCGTACTTCATTCTGGCAAACGAAACCATATAATAGCCTAAGTTGTAATCATTAGGCACAAAATCCCTCATACTTCCGAGAAGTATCTTATCAGTCCCGAAATGTTTGCCTTCGGAAATCATAGCCTTGAAATACATATTGTAATCCGGAGTTTGACCGCGTCCTGTCGGCGCAAAGGCAGTCTCAGCCACAACAGCATCGCCCTCAAAGAACCAATAAGGAACCCATATTCCGCTCACAGCCCCAAGAATATGCTCTCCGAATACCCTACTCAGTGTTTTGGTAAGCCCGAAATTCATTGCCTGCATCTGAGACGAATGTCTGTACTCATGAATAGCCAGTTGCCAAAGAAAAGGGTAAGCATAAGTTTCAGGAGAACTTGTCATCCAGAACTCCATTCTTTTAGGCGCCCAAACGGAAAGCCCGTTACTCTTGCTGCTGCTTGGATGTATAAGTATAGGAACTAACGGCGCTTGGGTCTTTAAAGATGAACTAACATGCGGAAGCAAGGTATCGAGAATTCTTGCTAACTCCTGTGCATTGTGTTCATAGTATGTAGGGAATACTATTTGAAATCTGTCCGTCTTTATTTGGTTAAACCTCAATTCCGTATGGTTATTGCCGCTCACATTGTACTGTCCGAAAGACAAAAAGGGAAATAATAACAGGAAAATAATAACAAGAAACAACGAAACCCTCTTACGCAGTTTCATAAGAGGGAATCGTGAAATAGTTTTCAAGAAAGGATTACTTTTTAGGAGCATTCTTTATTGTCTCTACAAGGAATTTCCAGAATAAGTCTACGGATTTGATGTTTACTCTTTCGTCAGGTGAGTGCGGATGCTCAATTGTAGGTCCGAAAGAAATCATATCCCAATTTTTATACAAACCTCCCATCACTCCGCATTCCAATCCTGCGTGTATTGCCATAACTTTGGCTTCCTTGTTGAAGAGTTTCTGATACAAATCCCACATTTCTTTCAATATAACTGAGTTCATGTTAGGTTTCCATCCCGGATACTCACCCGAGAACTCTATTTCGTCTCCTGCCAAATCAACAACGCTCTTCATCATCATTGCAAAGTCTTTCTTCTCACTATCAACCGAAGAACGGATTAAACAACATACCGTTACTATTCCGTTTTCGCTCTTAACGATAGCAAGATTTGAAGATGTCTCAACAAGATTAGCCATACTGTCTGACATTCTGTAGATACCGTTAGGCAAAGCCACTAAAGTATTTATAACTTTCTTTGAGCAGCAATCTTTCATCATTGTCTCAGGATTAGAAGTCGGCTCTAAGGAAATAGTGAACTCTTTTTCCGTTTCAGCAAGTTCGTTCTTTATCTCTGCAAATAGTTTTTCCACTATTTCTTTTGCCTTTGCTACATTGGCTGTAGGTATTGCCACTACTGCCATTGCTTCTCTCGGAATAGCATTACGCATATTTCCTCCCTCAACTTCGCAAAGTCTTACATCAACCTGCTCAAGCGCTTTCAAAATTCTGAACAAAGATTTGTTTGCATTACCTCTTTGAAGAATTATATCCATACCGGAGTGTCCGCCTTTAAATCCCTTAACCGACAAAACGAAAGAAGTTCTGCCTGCTTCCAAAGGTTCAGTTCCGTATTTCAACTTGATAGTTGCATCAACGCCGCCGGCACAACCTACATATAGTTCACCTTCTGTTTCGGAATCAAGATTTAAAAGTATATCTCCGTCCAATTCTCCTGCTTTAAGACCGAAAGCACCCGTCATTCCGGTTTCTTCATCTATGGTAAGAAGAGCCTCTAACGGTCCGTGCTGCAAGTCCTCATCAGACATAATAGCAAGGGCTGCGGAAGCTCCTATTCCGTTATCAGCACCCAATGTAGTACCTTTTGCTCTCACCCACTCTCCGTCTATCCATGGCTGTATCGGGTCTTTAACAAAATCGTGTTCCACTTCGGAATTTTTCTGCGGAACCATATCTATATGCGCTTGAAGAATGATTCCCTTGCGGTTTTCCATTCCTTGCGTTGCCGCTTTCTTAAGTATAACATTTCCTATCTCATCTACTTTGCAAGAAATATTATGTTGTTTTGCATATTCAACGATAGCCTGTCTTACTTTCTCCTCGTGCTTTGACGGACGCGGATTAGCACAAAGCATATCAAAGTTTTCCCAAACCTGTTTAGGCTCTAAATTTCTTATTTCGCTCATATCTATATTTATTTTTTTGTTTTACCTTAATGCTTTTAAAGATAAAACGTCAGTAGAAACGGTTTTATTGCACGCATACACAACAATTAAAATCTATTTCTTCTTTAACAAGAGTTTTTTATAAAATTTAAAGATATTTTATAAGTCGGTTACGAACTACAAATTTAATTTCAAGTAAACATGGGTAAGTATTGCAGAGTTATTTCCCCGTATCAGAAAAAGCATTTCAAAAAAAGGATTTTTCAAGCAAAGAAACAATGATACATTACAAGATTTTATTTTCTATTTTTTGCAACATTCACGGGATAATTCAGAAAAAACCTTTTAAAAAATTTGGTTAGAAAGAAAATTAGTTATAATTTTGCAAACGCAAACTTCCTTAACGGAGCAGCGAAACGGTCTGGTAGTTCAGTTTGGTTAGAATACATGCCTGTCACGCATGGGGTCGCGAGTTCGAGTCTCGTCCAGACCGCACTTTAACGAGATAAGACACTGATTTTCAAGTGTCTTATTTTTATTTTAGGCGGTTTTACGCCAATTTTACGCCGAAAAAATCACAAAATAATAAAAAAGACGCCAAAAACAGCGTCTTTATTCTTTTTCTCTCTTCTTTATCAAAATGTCCGCATCAAGCGAATTGACTATCTCTAAAACTTTACGAAATGAAACATCAAATTTATCATTTTCTATCCTTGACAGCGAATGAAGATATAAATTTGCTCTTTCTTCAACCTCTTTTTGAGTTAAACCCCGTTCCTTTCGCAATTCCGCTATGGTTTGACCTATTCCGTCTTCTATTTTTATATATTTCTTATCTTTCATATTGCAAATTTACAGAATTTTTATAAAAATACACATCAGAACAGAGTTAATTGTTGAAATTCTTGTTTTGTTTTTATCTTTTCAACTTCTGTCATTTTATTACACACAACCTTATTATACCTGTCAAACAAATGAGTAGTATTCCGTGTTGTCCATAATGTAGCAATCATACCGTCAGTCATTCTGACATTATCAAAATAAAAAGACTTATTGCAAGTTAAAGCCAACGAATCGCCCCACACCAATTCTCCTCTCAAAGAGTGCATACATAAATTAAGCAAAGCTATTTTAATACAACGCAAATCAATATCTACGCCGTAATAATGAAGTTTGTGCTTATCTTTGCCAGCAAATTTCGCCGCACTCAAAAGCATACGTCCGCTTCCTACACTCGGATCACACACAGACATTCCCTCTTTTATGTTATTCTTTCCCATAACGACCAATGCAGACAAATCCGAAACACACTCCGGAGTAAAAAACTGCGAATTACTGTGCCTTGAAATAATTGACTGAAAGAAATCACCAATCGCATCGTGCATACCCTCGCTATCATTAAATATCAGTTGCATTGCCTTAATATATAATTGTCCGTTAGTTCCTTGCACGGTATCTATAAACTCTTTTTGCTCCTCTTTTGTCGGATTGAAACGGTAAATAAAAAGACAGGCATTCAAAAGCCTGTCAAATTTTTCCTGAACCGTTTGAATATATCCCATTTCTTCAAAAATACATTCAAGTTCCTTATATACATATCCGCTCATATTCTGTCAAAATATAGGTTTTCAAAAAAGGATATTATTTGTTCGGACCTTCTCTGTAAAAACTCAAAAGCCTTATTTATATCCTCAAAATGTTTCTTTAAACGGCGTGTATTTCCATCTTCGGAAGACTGCATTCGCAATATTCTATGACAAAATAATTTGTCAGCGTCAAAATATCGCTTTTTAACAATATCCCTGCCGTTTTTATTGGATAATCACTACTGCAATCTATTTCAAAATAAATTGCCTGCTCTGAAGATTTTACACTGTTATGAGATAGTGCGAACAATTCTAACTGCTTTTGCTTCTCCTCAAAATCTCGTTGAGCCAATAATGATTTTTCTCTGATTTCCTGTTCTGTCATTTTATAGCCTCCTATCTTTATCTTATTTATTAAAAGTTACTAAACCACTTTCAATGTGGGTTGCAAACTTTTTCTGCAAAATCTCTTCATCTTCTTTCTCCAATGTCGCAGATATTTCAGCAAAACCATTTTCCAAATCAACCCTAACCGACAAATCTATAAACAAAGCAACCATATACTTTGCAATATCTCCTGCAACCAACTCCCAATTATTAGGATTGTACTCTTTTGTTCTCTGAACTCTAATTTTTACTGTTTCCATTTTTGTATTATTTTATTGTTATACTTATGTTTTATCTTTTATTTACTCTACAAAGATACTACAAATTTGCTTATCGGCAAAATATTTTTATATCTTTTTTATAAAAATTTTATCTTTTTGCTATAATTTACAGATTTTCAGTGTAATAAAATTTAATATTTTATTGATAATCAATATTTTAGAATAATAAAACAGCCTTGTTTTACATATAAAACAAGGCTAAATCTTATAAAAATATGAAAAATGAGTAAAAAAAAACTACTTTTTTATTGAAATATATTCTTGATATAATATTGTTGTATGAGGATTTTTGCTTTTAATTGTCTGTTTTACACCTTTGCATCCATATTTCCACCACAAAAATCTCTTGCGTTCCACACTAACAACCTGTAATAATGTATCAACTGAATAGATTTGTCCTTTAAGAGTATCATCTTCTATACACCCGTCAATATGCAAAAAATCATCACTATATTTTATACATCTTAATGTATCTACTTTAACTATACTATCAACCAACGGCAACGATAGAGGAATATCGGATGCTACAATAGTATTACTAACACTTTGCACATCTTTTAGTCTTACTTTTAACCTTTTTATTTCGTCAGAATATTCAGAACAAAGGTTTTTAAATTCATTCAACTGTAATGTTATGCCCTTATTCTCAGAAACAAGTTCATTGTTTTTATTACGGTATTGCTTAATATCCGAGAAATAAGATTGTTGGTTTTGTTGCAGTCTTATTATTTCTTTGCTCGCGAAATTGATTTCGTGAGCAAAATGTATTAACAAGATAATCAAAACAATAAACACAATTACAAATATCTGAATAATCTTATTCTTCATTATTTTTACTTTCCAATATTGCTTGTTTCAATGCTGAAGCCATTGCCGAAGTCAAATCCTCTTTATTTATTACCTTTTGAGCGATTTCTTCAACTTTCTGTAATTCATTCCGGGTTTTCTCATCCGCCTTTTCTCTTATTGACCGATATTCCACAATACAAAGGAATAACCCCACGATACAAGTAACGACAGGAACTCCGTAAATAGCCTCCAATTTTAAAAGTTTGTATATATTACTGAAATGAATAAGTATGTCCATACAAGCGGCTATCATCATTCCACCTTCATAACTGATAAATTTGTTCAAAGAACGTTTTAATCCGTATGACGAACGGACTTCTCCGCGTTGTTTTGCCTTATTTATTCCACTGATTAAATCAATTATCATCGCAAATAGCACTATAACACAGGCAATAATGATAATTGACAACATTCCACTTATACTTTTTAATATTTCCATCACTGACAAAATTTTATTGCATTTATACGGTTCTGCCAACCTTGTAAAAAAACTTTCTGTTTTGTATCATTCTTAACAATCCTCAAACAATATTCAAGTCTCCTTTTCTTTACCTTATCAAAAAACTCTTTGGAATTTTGATTATTTAATGCTGTTAAAGTCTGCACCCCGACAATTCCGTCCGGTTGTACAGATAGCAATTCTTGTGGAATAGTTATGCCATACTTTCCGCTTGCCCATACCCAATCAACAAGAATATTTGCAACAGATTGACAAACGATTTTATCTGCTTGCCACCTATCCCAAAAATATTTTTTGAAAATATAATCCCATTCGCTATCCGTCATATTTTTTAGGTCTGCAACAGTCTTATCTTTGCCGAAAACAGAACGAAAGGTTGCGATAGTAATACCTTTATTTGTTGCTCCGCCTTTATCTTTAGGATGATTTGAAAAATCACCTTCCCATTTTAAAATAAATGGTTTTAATTTCTTATAATCTGCCATACGTTTTAATGTAGAGGACATCATCAAACGACAATGTCCTCGTTTTTGTTATGCAAAAATAGTATCTAATTCATCTTTTACCCAAGCAATGAATTCATCGTGTTCTTTACACTCTTTGTCTTTTGAATTTTCTCTAAACTTACGCGATAATGCAGCGTTGAAACTTGCTACCTCCATCGCAGAATTTAATCCGAATGCTGTCATCTCTGCTGCATTGATAATATCACTTCGAGTAGCACCTTTTTTGACTTCTATTGCAAAAGCCTTACAGATTGTAACAGTCTCTTCTTTATCATTCTGTAACATTTCAGAAACCTGTTCTGCTTCGTGTCCTATGTAATATGTATCGGTCAATGTTCCTCTACATATAACATATTTACCTTTCTTCCATTCACTACAATTTTTCGTGAAATCTTCCTGTATTGTTGCAGGAACTCTAATCTTATTTAATACCATCTTCTATATACTTTAATTGATTTGTACTGCCTTTGAATATGTATCCACATTCATTAACTATTTCGCACTCCTCCATCGGCATAAAACTGTCTCCGAAATTCTCCTCCAAAGTCTTGATATATGTTATCAATCCTTGATAGTTGCCGTGAAACTCAAACGCAAGTTCCTTGCCTGTCGGTTCATTTGCCTCCGTCATCTCGGGAGTGCCTATCAAACATTTTATCCAATTCGGCTTCTTCTGTCCGTCATACCGAATTTCATACTTATAGACATTAAAGACTTTTCCTAACACATCTTTCATATCGATGTGTTTTGCATCCATCTGCCTGTCTATTCGTACTTTTTGTGTTAGCTCTCGTAATTTCATATCCTTCTCAATTTTCAGCATCAACCCATAACAGTCTGCGTGCCGTAGCAACCCATAATAACAGCCCCAGTTTCTGTCGGTGGATTTCTTTGCCCTCGTTATTGTGTCTTTTCGTAATTTTGTATAGCCTTTGTTGTGTTCTGTTTTTCTACTTCCCTCATTTCTATTAAAAACATATCCGCAAAAATCTAACTTCTCCCTATCCAAATTGATGACCCTCGCCGTCTGTTTCTTCGCCCTTATCTGAAACTTATACCACCAAAACATCTTTATCCGCCATTTTATCTGCTGTGCGTCCTCTTTGGTATAACACCCTATAAAGTTATCGTCCGCATACCTTATAGCAAAAGGCATATTCTCCTTTATCCATATATCATAACAAAGCATTATGATATGATGTAAGTACGGACTTGTCGGAGTTCCTATCGGCAGTTGATTATTAACAAAGCCTATCTCACAACCGAAGTCTATCATCTTCCTATCCGTAGTAAGACTTTTTATCATCTTTCTATACGCTTTCTCCTTGATGTGCATATAGCATTGTCTTTGGTCTATAACAACTCCGTAATGTATATCCCTGTGGTCATAAAACAATCGTTTCATCTCTTTAACAACACTGTATCTGCGTTCCTGTGCAGTTATACCGTGTCCTTCTTTACAGTTCCTGCCTACTCCATTGTCTTTGCTCGCATACAAAGGCACTATCTTATTTAACCACAGTATCTGATATATCCTTAACTCCAATGACGGTGAGTCTATATATCTCGTCTTATGA
>JAFVAP010000129.1 GCA_017480455.1 Bacteroidales bacterium
AAACAAATCCAAGCAACTCCGCCGATATCGTCATCTAACCAAGAACGCAACTGTATAACTGTAGAATAAGCACACCAAGGCACGCTCACGGTACGGATATTCTTCATCAAAGAATCACCCATTGCATAATACATATTTATCTCATCGGGACGCATCCAAGGATTTGAAAAAGGCGAAACTATGCTGTCAGGTTCGCTTTCTACTATATTGCCGTCTTTGTCTTTTCTTTTCGGATTAGGAATAAGGTGTCTTGCACTCAAATTCTTATCAGTTCCCTCATAATAAGAGCCTAACAAACGTATAACTTCCTCAACGCTCACCTTAGCATCGGGTTTCACACTCAAAGGCAACTCCATTGCAGTGTCACTTAGATTAAGAGAAGGAGCGAGTGTACTCATTATAAAATGCTCCCTCACGCTATAGTTTTTCTCCTCTCCGAAATAGTTTCCTCCTGAAAAGACTTTCCAAAAACAAAACTCATCTTTAGAATTCCAAAGATTTAAGCGCTTAGCCACATCGAAGATATTATCTGAGAACATACAGTTATTTTTATCCTTTTTGTCAATCTTAGATATTCTTGAAATATTTGCCGAAACGCTTATCTCATCATCAGGTATCCTAACCGCAGCCCAAACACCTCCTATCCTGTCTTTTCCTTCTCCGAAAATTTCAAAAATCCACACTTCGTTCTTATCTGCTATTGTTAAGCATTCTCCTGCATCTCCGTAGCCGTATTTCTTAACTAATTCACCCATGAGTTTGATTGCCTCTCTTGCAGTGGAACATCGCTCCAATGCTATCCTCTGCAATTCCTCTATCTTAAACATTCCGTCAGGATTTTGCAAAGTATCTCTGCCCGAAATCGTCGTTTCACCCATGGCAAGTTGCTTTTCGTTCAAGCAAGGGTAAGCCGAATCCAAGAAACTGTAGGTATGCTTTGCTTGAGGTATCTTTCCCTTAGGTGTCATCTTAGTTCTGTCGTCAGGTGTCTGCGTGTGCATTCTCCCGTCAAATACAGTGGTACTGTCTTTCTCAGTCCAATCTTGAGGTTTCGTTATGTTGAACCATGTTCTGTACCAAGAGTCACAGGTATGCGAAGTTATAACCGAACCGTCCGCAGAAGCATTTTTTCCTACCATTATACTTGTGCAGGAAAGCGGTCTGTCAGTACCTTGTTTCATCTCATCTGCCTGTGCAAAGCAGGTAAAAGAACCTATAAACAAACAAAACAAGAGCAGTAAAAAATAATTCCTTTTCATTTTATCTTTTTTTTGTTTTTTTATTCACTATATTAATCTGATATTATATGCAATTGAAAACCTAAATCCTTAATTCTCTCTAAGCAAACAACCAAGCATTTTTCAAAAAACAGTCAAGCAAAAAAGCATTCCAATAAACACTAATCAAAATACCTATAATCAAAACGGTATTATAAATAAACTGAGGAATTTTTCTTCTGAAAAAAGTAAGGATAGATAAAATCAAAATAAGGTAAATTCCTCTCGTATCCACATATCCAAAATACTCAAAGAAGCATATTACTATAAGCAAAACAAGAATGGAAAAAAAGATATATTCTACCTTAGAATATTCCCTTGTCTGCAAATAAAAAATCAAGTAAAAAAAGAAAGGAGTACAGTAAATATACCTTGCCAAGGAGTGAATATTACCTTGTTGGGTCAAAAGTGCGGTAAAAATATTTCCTACAATGAAAAGCAATGAGAAAATAAACAAATAGTTCTCTTTTGTAAGGACTTGATTTGCCTTTTTTCTGAAAGACAGAAAAAATTCCGCAATTATGACCGCTACGGAAGGGATAAAATATATGTATGTAAAAGGAAAAGACACACATTTCGACTCTGAGGACCACTCAGTCAAAGGAAACTGAGGCAGAGACAAAGATTTGCCCCAATATTTTTGGCAGGTAAAAGTATGAAAGAATGAGGGCGCTCCTTGAATGTACTGAAAAACAAGTACACACACAATTCCGAGAACGACAGGCAGGATTTTAAAACCGAGAGATTTAAACATAGCCTTGTAAGATTTTTCTCTGATTGCCTTAATCAACTCTACACAGAAGAAAGACAAAAAGATGAGAAGCGTATATGACTTTGTGAGGGAAGCAAAGAAAAATCCGATAAAGTAAAGATAATATTTGTCTTTTTGTATTCCATACAGACCCATGGCAATAAACAAAAAGAAAAGACTCTCTGCGTAAGGTATTGCAAAGACAACAAGCATCGGTGCAGTGAGGGCAAGCAAGAGAGACGGAAGAGAAAGTTTATCCTTGAAGAGAAGAAAAATAAAAACCATACCTAAAACAAACAACAAAATATTCAAAAGTGAAATTCCTACTGAATTCAAAAAAGAATAGTGCCAAAGAAGAGGAAACAGAGGGAAAAATGCAAATTCGCTCAGCCAACGTTCATCTTCGGTAGGCTCATACAAAGTATTCTTAAGATAAAAGTAGTGGTCGGCATCCCAATTAGTTAAATTGGAGGATTTAAAAGGTATAAAAGGTTCGTGAGTCAAATAAGCATTTTTGCCTTCGGCGGTTAAATCAACATGATAACTTGTTACAAAAGAATAATTCGGGTTTTGAAACAGACGGTGAACGGCAAACATCAAAACAAAATAGCAAACTACCGCAAGGATAGCAAACAACAATTTATTTTTTCTAAGATAAGAGACCATTTGTTTACAATTTAATTTATCGATTAATGTCTTTTTTTATCAGAAACGAAGAAATAAGTTATGCCAAATCCCCAACCGCGCCAACGATAGTTGTTCCAGCGGCCTATATTCACAAATCCCATAGTGTAACTTGCAGTAAACTCCCAACTATGATTAATATCATAGCCCACACCGAAAATATAACCGACGTCTTCCTTGTGAAGATTGCCGTCAGCAAAGGTTTTCACCGTCTTAGAAGAAGAACCCGTGTATTCAATATTTTTATCATAGTCTTCACTCGAAGAGTTTTCATTGTAAATCTTGGTATTACCTGCCACACCGTAAGTAAGAAAAGGAGTAAGCGAAAAGACAAGTCCCCTACCCAGCCTTTCGTCACCGAATTTCAACTCCAGAGTAGCCTCAAAGTCCAAGAAAAATCCATCGACTTTTACACTTGCATTGGTATAATTGGCTTCGTAACCTTTTTTCCAAAGATTAAACGTCGGTCTGAAATAGAGATTGTAGACCAAATGTTTCTCTCCCGACACTCCTGCTTTCAGTCCGAAAACCTTATCTATGTAACGGGGCTGATTTACCCAATCATAAGTAGCCCCAATTCCGACACCGAACTTCCAAGGGTCTCGACTTTCCTTAACGGTACTTACTTCCATTTGAGCAAAAGAAAGAAAGCATGAGGCTAAAAACAAGAGTAAAAAAAAGGTATTCTTCATTTATATGTTTCTTTATTATTTTTTTGTAAAACAAAATCAAAAGTAAAAAGCAGAAAAACAAATCTGCTTCTTCTCAGTCTATAACGTAGGAATGCAAAATTTATTACAAACAAAGCCCTACTAAAGAATACAAAACTGAGTTCTGCTTTCTGTCTTCATTGATGAGGAACTGATGTCATGAGTGATTATTTCTGTCAGACGTTAAGAAGATACAGGATAAGCAAAACACATCACAAAACCATAAAAGAAAAAGGTCGGGATATTTTTTGCATTTCTGCTGTCCCGACCTTTTGTTTCAGTGTTTATTCTTCTTTTTTATGTTTCTTTACTTTATAAACCAAAGTTCCTGTTGCCAAACCTAACAACAATGCAGTTGCAGTTCCGACAGGTCCTTCTGATTGCTGAGCGGTTCTGTTCAAACCTGCGGTGGATTTAGACTTGGCTTGGTTTGTAGGTTTAGGCAAACTACTCTGTGCAAATGCCGTTGCACCCATCAATATTAATGCTGTTACTAATATTATTCTTTTCATAATCTTATTAAGCTATTATCTTGGCAAGACTTTTCTTATTTTAACTCCTTTTTTCTTCTCAAATAAGTAAAACTAAAAAAAGTATCAGCCGTTAAAAAATTTATTTCACTACTATTTTTTGAGATTTAGCCATTCCTTTAGCATAAACCTTGACAACATATACTCCGTTTGACAAAGCCATATTTAACTTTGCATTGTCAGAAGTAAGGCTTTCGGAATATACCTTCTGACCTAAAGTATTGTAAACTTCCAAACGTTTCAATCCTTTGCCCGATATATTCAATTCTTTTCCTGTGTTGAATATAGAAATATTGTTCTCCTCGGTCTGCAATTCAGCAAGGGCAACGTTTTTCTTAGAAAACATCAACTGATATTTACCGCTGTTTGCTCCCTGTGAAAGATTAAGAAGAAGTGTTTCTCCATTGCCCATAACGGTTTGGGAATTGCCGTTCTCCTTGTCTACAAAGATAACCTCAATATCGGAAGGCGCTTTAGTCAAAGAAAATTCGGCTGTATTGTCTCTGTAAGAATTGAAGTTCAAATCGCAAACATAAGGCAGTGAATTAAACCTATTTTCCAACAAATTTTTGTCTTCAACTAAGAAATAAGGGTTTACTGCATCTTCTTGTGAAGAGAACATGATGTAAGAGTCCTCTTTGTCAAATCCGTCTGAAGCAATGCTGCTGTGTTGTGCAAAAATCTTCTGTTCATTGCCTGCTGCAAGGCATGTAAACTCTATTTTGGAGTTCTCCTGTGCTGACTTGTAAGTCACAGTCGGCGTTTCATCAGTCACAATATAAGTACTCTTGAACGTAAACTTAGGCTCAGTACTTGTTGCCGCAACAAAGAAAGCTCCGAAAGGCGAAACAACGGGACGGTCTGCATCTTCCATGCTCACATATTCCCAATCACCGCCTTCTTCCGAAGAACCCTTAGTCGGATTCCAAACATAGGCATAGTGACCGTTTACTTGGTCTATGTTAGTGTTTGATGTTCTGAATGCTTTTAGGTCTAACAATCCGATATAAGGATTACTCAAAGCAAACCAATTAGGAGAAGAGCCTTTGTTTTCTATGCCTGAGAAAACTATGTCAGCATTTTCGTTAAGGCTTGCGCCGTCTAAGGTCTGCGTAAGTATGATATTGTTATCAGCAGTCAATTCTTCGTCGGTCTCCATTGCATCACTCAAAGGCCAAATCATAAAAGCACCGAAATATTGCGGAGTTTCGTCAGAAGCGTATGCGTAAGAAGTTGCCCATTCGTTGGTTTCATAGTCAAAAGGCAAAGCCACAAGTTCGTGCTTTTCGTTAGTGCTTTCACCTCTGTTGCCATTAAGAACTGAATAGTTGTTCGTAGCAGTCAGATTGCCTATCATACTCCAACGGTTTACAGGAAGAACTTTCTCAACTTTGATTGTCTTAGATGTAAGTTTTGCTTTCAAAGCGCTGTAATCTTTTGCCGAAAGGCTTCCTCCGTCTTTTATGGTTATGGTCTCGGGGAATGTACAATCGCAATCCTCAAGATATTCGGCTCTTGTTATCTCTGATTCCAATGATTCAGGATAAATGCGGTCTGAATATTTACTCCACTCAGATGCTGCTTTATAAAGAGAAGAACTTCCGCAAGGAACGTCTATCTTTATCAAAGACGGATTGAACGCATTGTCACTTGCAGCCGGCGGATTGAAAGCTTTGCTTACCAAAGTCACAATTTTTGGGAAAGCCATTGTTCCGATAGAAGTAACGTTTTCAGGAATTGTCACCGTATTTAGTACATTGCACCAGTCAAAAACACTATCTCCAATAGACACTACGCTATTAGGAATGGTAAATTCCGTCAATGCGCTGCAATGATAAAAGGCTCTGGCAGGTATGATTTCCAAATTCTCCGATTGGATATCAACTGTAGCCAATGCAAAACAATTGGCGAATGCTCCCTTGCCTAAAGATGATAAAGATGAAGGTAAAAGCAACGATTCTATAAGATTACAATTCTCAAATGCAAGTTCGCCTATGGTCTGCAAAGAAGAAGTTGCGCTTATAGTAACTGAAGGTATTTTACTACATTTTCTGAAAGCCTGTCTGCCTATGCTGACTACATAGTCAGGAATAGTTATTGCACACTCAAGACTTGCACACTCAATGAAAGCATCTTCTCCTATTGAAGTCAGAGTAGTAGGAAATGTCACCGTAGTTAAAGCAGTGCATCTTGAGAAAGCTTCTTTAGGAACGGAGGTTATCTGAGTTTGAGCCAGCGGAAGTGTCTTTAACGATTCACAATTTGAGAAAATCCCCCCCCCCATACTGCTAAGAGATGCAGGTAATGAAATATCCTTTAAGACTATGCAAGACTGAAAAGCATAATCTCCTATAGAGGTAAGTGAAGATGAAGAAGGAATGGTGACAGTCTCTAATGCTTTGCAATTCCAAAAGGCTTTACTGCCGATAGATGTTACAGACGACGGTATGGTAACAGAAGGCAATTTAAAGCATTCTGAAAATGCCTCATTGCCTATTGATGTCAGTGAAGCAGGTAATGTAACGGAAGTAAGTTTTTCGCACTGTGAGAAACATCCGTCAGACAATGAGGTAAGTCCCTCTGCGATTTCTACCGTCGTTAGTGACTTACAACTTCTGAAAGCATTCTTGTCTATCATTGTTACCGAAGAAGGGATACTTATAGACGTTATTACGGAGTTCTTAAACGCACTGCTGCCTATCTCTTTTATAGTGTTAGGAAGAATAACTTCAGTAAGAAGTTCTTTATTATCGCCGTTGAAAGCATCATTGTCTATTCTCACTACAGTATAAGTAATCGAGTTGTACTCTATTTGAGAAGGTATCGTCAATGAAGTAGGATGTTCGGTTCCTGCAGGCCAAGACTTCAAACAATTACTTGCAACCTTAACCTTATTAGTCCCCGATATAACGTAATAATTAACGCCATCAATTGTTATTTGCGCAGAAACCCTGTTGCCTAAACAAAATAAAAGGCAGATAAACGCAAACATAAAAGATTTTTTGGAAACAATACTTCTAACCTTGCTGATAAGCAAGCGGCGGTAAAAAGAATCCGCCCAATTAAAACAGTTCATTTTTTTTGTGTTGTTTTTTTTTACTAATTCATTTTAATCTCTAAAAGAGAGCGCAAAAATAATTCATTTTTTAATATTAAGAAATAAATATGAAGAAATTTTAATTTATTTACATTTTTCTGCCATCTGCAGCATCATCTTAATAAAAAGGTGCAATGTATTAAAAACTCACTGGCTTACACTAAAATAAAGGCTCTACGATACTTTATTTCTAAGGTTATAAAAACAGGACCGAGTTTTGTAAAATAAAAACTCAGTCCCTCAAAATTAAATAATAAAATATAGCCTGAAAAAGAAAGAATAACTTATCTTTAATTACATATACCGATACTTTTTCCTAAGCATATATACCGAAAAAAGAGTCTAAGTTCTTCTGCTTTCACTTGAGCAACTTAAGGATTTCCTCCTGCGAGGATATCTTATAGCCCTGCGAAAGATAGACTGCATTTTCTTTTTCTAACAACAACAGTATAGGATAATCGTTTCTAAAATCAAGTTTTGTTGCTTCTATGATTTGTTTCTCCGTCTGCTTACCATTATCCGAAACAATAAAGGTATTCTTAGGCAGAGGCGGAAAAACGGAAGTTGAAAAATCTTTGTTCAAAAGGCTTTCATCTAAAACCAAAACTATGCTCACGTTTGAGTATTTATCAAAAGCATCTTTTGATTTGGAAATATCGGCAAGCAGATGTCTTGACGGCTCTTTGTAAGGGTCGATTAGGGCAAGCACCACTGCATCATTCTTCTCTTGGAGTTTCCTCAAAAGGAGTTTGGAATTAAAATTCACCGAATCAGAACTGATAATTGTTTTTTCCCCCGAAAGAATTATCCTCCCGTAGTTTTCATTCGCTTCTTCTATTTCGGGAACGGAAACTTCTATCTTTGTTGTCTTGCCTTTTTCAAGTTTGAAATAGGTTTCCCTTACTTTAACCTGTCCCTTGGAATTGCGGCTTCCGGCAATCAAACGATATTGTCCGGCAGGTAATTGCAAAGTCTCGGGAAAGGAATTGAACTTAGGGTCGTATTCATAGTCCAAAGTAAGGAACTCATTCTTTATAAGCCTTTGCAGAGTGAATTGTGCGTAGTACTCAGGTTTCATCTTGTTGCCCGCAGCGTTGCAAACAATAAGACAGGAATTGTTTTCCTCCTTGTTTTTCTTCTCCTTGAAAGCATATTGCCAAGGAGAGTCGGCATCTTTCCTCCACTGGGCTCTGCCTGTAGCCCACTCATAACGGGCTTGTAAAGAAAAGGTTCGGCAAATAGCCACAAAAAGAATTTCCCTTGACTTTTTGTCGGACTCTTTCGCCTTTAGGACCGCCTCGGGCGAAATGGGAACATTGTAATAGTTGTCTTCATCGTTCAGCCTTATGTTTTTCCTAATCCATTTTGCCACCTTGTCGCCGTCAGTGAAAGGACGGGGGAAATAAGAACGGATAAAACTCCTCCATTCCGTTATCTTCTCCAAGGCAATACGCGGATTGATAACATATTCCGAAGTTTCGTTAAAATCAATGTTTTTCAAATGGTCAATAAGAGTTGATGCCTTGACATCCCTTAGGTCTTTCTCATAGACAAGTTGTAGCATACGTCTGCCCAAAGGGTGAGGAAAATCTATAACTTGCTGAATTTCGCCGTAGTTACCCCAAGACTGTTTAATGAGTTCATCTTCTGAGTCAGGGAAAGAAGAGATGTAAGCATTGCGGATAGAATCCTCGGTGAGCAAACGTTCATTGTTTTTCCTTATAAGTTCGTCTGAAAGGCTCTCTATAGGCAGTTCCTCAGGCGGAGTTATCAAAAATTCAGCGTCTTTCAAAACATTGTCGCCGAGAATAAGCGTTACGTCGGTTTCATTGGCAAAAGCCTGTTTCTGAGCAAAATATTTGTCAGTCTTTGCCCAAATAATCAAATCGCCGAAGCCTGTTGTAAGAGAGGCTTTGCCCTCTCGGTCGGTTTTTACCTTAGACAGAGGGTAGTACTCCGCATAGTTATAAAGCCCGAAACTAACCTCAGCATCTTTTAACGGTTTTCCGTTTCGGTCTTTCACCCTTACGGTAAGTTTTTTCACGGGAGCATAATTTCCGAGCAAGTTTATCTTGGAGTATTTCTCAGCCTCAAAGTTTTTCTCTTCTGCTCCCGAATACTTGCCGAAAACTGTCGTGTGAACCATCATTGCTCTCTTGGCAGGGGCAGTAAACCACGCAGTGTTGAGTTTTGCTTCGGGTTCGCAGGCTCCGAGATAATACCATTTGCCGTCAATCAACACTTCCACCCAAGCATGATTGTCATCAGTATGAGCCCAGCGCGGAGTGTAACATTGGCGTGCCGGTATTCCGACAGAGCGAAGCGCCGTAACGGTAAAAGTACTCTCTTCCCCGCATCTTCCCCATGAGGTTTTCATAGTTGCCAAAGGCGAAGAGGTTCTGCCGTCGGAGGCTTTGTAATTAACTTTTTCGTGACACCAATGATTGACTTCCAATGCTGCATCGTACATACTCAGCCCCATAACCCTGTCTCTGAGTTCGGCAAACATATAAAGTCTGGCTGTGTCAAGGTTTTCGTTGTTTACCCTGTAGACTAAGACAAAGTGTTTGAAAATATCATCGGGAATATTCTTGCACCAAGGGAAAGTTTCCTTAGCAAGCAGGGAGGCTTTCACTTGCTTAACAAAATAATCCGTGTCATAATCCAAACGGTCGCTCAAAGGCATGGATCTATAAAGGAAATCCAAACACTCTTTTTCCTTTTCGCTGAGTTGATTGTAACTCTGCGCAAAGAGAAAACCCGAAAGAAGAGCGGAAACAAAAAAGAGAAATAATTTTTTCATCGAAAAACGTTTTTTTTATTGAAAGTTCAACAATGAAAACGTTTTCTCAGAGATTTTTATTTTCTGTGTTTGATAAAAAGTTTCTGCGTTAAAAAGGCATAAAACAAAAAACCTGCTATATGAACCAAAGCAACGGTAAAAAAAGCCTGATAATAGCCCGAATGCTCCGCAACAAAACCTCCTGCGACAATGCCTAAGCCAACTCCTATATCCCAAGAAGTCAAAAGGGTTGAATTAGCCGTGCCTCGCTCATTGTGATTGGCTATGTTTATTATCATATTTTGGAAAGCAGGGTACATGTGTCCGTTGCCCAAACCTATCAAAAGGGCTGACAGATAATAGTCCCACACCGATGGAAAGAAAGCAAAAAAACCGTAACCGAAACAAGAGAAAATTATTCCGATGAAAGCATTTTGCGTCAGTTTGCCTTCCTTGAGGGCTTTGTTACCCTGCAGACGCGAAAGTATCAATCCGAGTGAGAGCAACATAAAATAAGTTCCCGTACCTGCGGTCATATTGAGACGTTCCTTGCTGTAGATAGCCAAATAGTTGCTCAACACACCGTAACAGAAACTGAAAAAAATCATATTCAAAGCCAAGAACCATGCTTTTGTCATAAAGAACCTGTCAAGCGAAATCTTACTCGTGTTTCTGACTGTTTCTTTTTTCGGAAGTTTGACCCTATAGGAGAAAAACAAACCGAGGAAAGCAAAGAAAAGAGCCATAAAGAAAAGAATGTCAAAATTATGAGTGTACCTGTAGACAAAGACCCCGACGGTAGGAGCAATGGCTGTGGCTATGTTGTTACTCAAGCCGTAAAAACCTATACCCTCATTTCTGCGTGAAGAAGGCAGAACATCTATGGCAACAGTGCTGTTTACCACCGTTGAAGCCCCGAAAGGAGCACCGTGAAGTGTCCTCACAATGGCAAACAAGAGCAAAGAAGATGCAAGAAGATAGGAAGCGAAGAAAAGAGAATAGATAAGAAAACAAATGATGAGAACTTTCTTTCTGTCAAAAGAATCCACGATATAGCCGCTGAAAGGTCTGAAAAGCAAAGCCGCTATGGTGTAACCCGAAAGAACCAAGCCTATAAGGTCTTTGCCTGCGTGGAAATGCTCACTCAGATAGAGGGGAAGCAAAGGTGTCAGAAGATAAAAAGCAAAGAAAAGCGAAAAATTGGCAGACATCACCTTTATATATTCACTATTCCAAAGTTTTTCTTGCTGTTGCGCTGCGGAATTGACTGATGCGGACTTCATAGTATGAGAAAAAGACAAACAAAAAGGCTGATAACGGGTTTAAGTCTTTCTGAGAAGTTAATAATTTTTGTTTCCGAATATCTTTAATTAAACAATAAAAAAGAAAAGAGACGTAAAAAAACTTTTTACATCCCTCTCTCTTTGCGCTCCCACTAGGACTTGAACCTAGGACCCCATGATTAACAGTCATGTGCTCTAACCAACTGAGCTACGGAAGCATTTTTCAGAAGTACGGCTCTTAACCCCCTCCCTTAAAACGATTGCAAAATTACAACAAAAGTAAATACCGACCAAACTTTTTGACGAAAAAATTTAATTTTTTTTCACTTCAAAACAATAAGACATTGTAAAATAAACTTTTACACCAAAAATTATTTTTACTCTTATTTGAGAAGAATATCGTCTTAAAACAGTCTGCAAAGAGGAAAATAGGGTTAAAAACGATTAAAAAGAAGTATAAAAAAGATGTTTTTTTGATTAGAAAGGAGGTTACGCACTTATAAAATTATGGGATTTAACCTTAGGAAAAATAAAACTTGATTTCAGCGCAGCGAATCTTCGTTTTAATTTTCTAAAATCAAGTTTCAGAAAACTGAGATTTGATTTCGCTGACGCATGGTTTTATCTTATTTTTTATCAGATAAAATTCAGAAAAACTCTTTTTCCGAGATTAATATTTTGAAGTTTAAAAATAATGTTCTAAATTTGCAAGTCTAAGAACTGAGTATATGACAACAAAGTCAGACAAACTATTAGGAATAAATAATTCTCCGTTCCGCCGCTATAGGGGGGGGGGATTTTTGTCGGTTGTCTGTGCATTAATTTAACAAATAATCTTTTCTGTAGGGTAAATTCAAAAAATCATTACCGACAATTCACTGAAAACAAAACTTGTACAAGGAGAACACGTTGTACAAGCCTGTCTGCATGTAACAATATCAGCACTGTGCAAAGAGTAATTGTTACATGAGTACATTATTTTATAAAAAAAAGAAAGATATAATAAACTATTAACTTAACAAATAAAAGACAAGAAGATGAAAAAGGTATTATTAGTATTATTCAGCGCAGTATTGCTGCTCTCAAGCGCAAGCATACAATCACAAAACAAAACAGAAGTAACAAAATTTCTTGGCATTCCCATAGACGGAACAAAATCCGCCTTTGAGCAAAAACTTAAAAACAAAGGATTTGTTTACAATGCTTCAATAGAAGGGTATGAAGGAAAGTTTAATGGAAGTAATGTATATGTCGGTGTTGCAACTAACAAAAACAAAGTTTATAGGGTTATGGTATTAGATGCTAACCCTTCGAACAAAACAGATATTAGGATACGATTCAATAAACTTTGCTCTCAATTTTTAGCGAATGAGAAATATGTTCCCATTAATGATATAGGTGATTACGAGATAGAGGATAATGAAGATATTTCTTATAACATAACGGTTAAAAATCAAAGATATGAAGCAGATTTTTTTCAGTTATCAGATGAAGATTTAAAGTTCATCAAAGATAATGAAATAGGTGTATACACGGACTCCGTATATAACAGAATAAAACATCGGTCTGTTTGGTTTATGATAAAGGAAGACGCTTATAACAAATATTATATTTACATGTTCTATGATAATTTATTAAACGCTCCGAATGGCGAAGATTTATAACAAAACCTAAGACAGTGAATTGCAAACAGAACTCTAAAAAAGAGGAATAAACCCCGTGAAAATACGGTTTATTCCTCTTTTTTCTTTGATGTTCAGCATTGTTTCACTTCCCTACACTATTGATTTAGTCTTTCTTCGGTAATATTTTTTAGCCTCATTACCTGTTTTATTCCATTCCAAGCTCCAAGCCTAAGTTTCAAAGAAAGGAAAAGCAAAATTGAGGTACTTTTCCTTCATTTTATAAATCCCTTTACCCAAAACAGAATAACGAAAAAAGGGAATAAACAAAAGTTTATCCCCTAAAATATGAAAAAAATAAAGAATTATGCTCCAAGTTCTAAGCGTGCAAAAGCAGTAACTTTAAGTTCTTTGTCTTCTTCCTTAAGATAAGACTCAACATTCTTTTTGTTGTCTGCAAAATATTCCTGTGAAAGAAGAGTGTTTTCCTTAAAGAATTTCTCCAAACGGCCTTTTGCTATGTTCTGTATCATTTGCTCATTCATGTTAGCAAGTTTCTCTTCAGAAGTTTTTGCTATCACTTCCTTAGCTTTAGCAACGTCTTCTGCAGTTATCCAACCTTTTGCCATGTTGCTTTCCATGTGGTCTTCGCTATCAACATGTGCAGGATTGATACCGGCTTTTCTCAATGCAGCCTCAACAGCCTTTTGTACTTGTTCTTGTTTTGACTTCTCAATATTAACTTTCATTTCCTCGTCTATAACATTCTGAGGAAAATCTTCTTTTGTCAATGCTTGAGGACGCATAGATACAACCTGCATAGTCATATTCTTTCCTACTTGGTCAAAACCTGCTTTGTTCATAGCAACAACGCTTGCCATACGGTTTCCCGGGTGAGTGTAAGCATAAACACTTGCTCCCTCTACAACTTTGTAATCAGAAAGAGATATTTTTTCTCCTATCTTTGCAAGCTGATCCAAAACCAATGTTTCTATCTTTGTTCCGTTTATTTCCAAAGCATTAACATCAGCAATAGTCTTTGCCTTTGCCTGCAATGCAGTATCAAGAACGCTTTGTGTAAAATCAACGAAATCTTTGTTATTTGCAACAAAGTCAGTCTCGCAATTAATCATGATAACAGCACCGAATGTCTTGTCATCGTTTACTTTTGCAAGAACGACACCTTCATTAGCAGCACGGTCAGCTCTTTTGGCAGCAAGTTTTTGTCCCTTTTCTCTAAGGTATTCTATAGCTTTGTCAAAATCACCTTCGCATTCAACAAGGGCTTTCTTGCAATCCATCATACCGACACCTGTAAGTTGTCTCAATTTATTTACATCTTGAGCAGTTATATTTGCCATCTTTGTATTCCTCCTTACTGATTATTATTAGTTTTCTTTTGTCTGAGCGTCTTGTTCAACAGTTCTTGTCTTTCTGACTCTCTTTGCTCTTCTCTCTTCTGACTTCTCGTCATCAGAACCCTCAGCAGCAAGTCTTTCTTCTTTCTCTGCATCGTTTTCTTCTTGACGTGCTTCTTTGTCAAGTTTTCTTTCCTGCAAGCCTTCTTCGATTGCAGAACACATATACTTAACTATAAGTTCTATTGACTTTGAAGCGTCGTCATTAGCAGGAATAGGGAAATCAATAAGATCAGGATTGCAATTGGTATCAACAATAGCAAATGTAGGGATATTTAATCTTCTTGCTTCAGATACAGCTATGTGTTCCTTGTTTATATCTACTATAAACAGAGCAGCAGGTAAGCGGTTAAGATTTGCAATAGAACCTAAGTTCTTTTCCAATTTACCTTTCTCACGTGTAATTTGCAAACGCTCACGTTTAGAAATCATATTAGTTTCTTTGCTGTTCAACAACTTATCCAAAGAACCCATTTTCTTGACTGCCTTACGTATGGTAAAGAAATTTGTAAGCATACCTCCCGGCCAACGTTCGGTAACAAAAGGCATTCCTGATTCTTTTACGGTATTTGAAACTACGTCCTTAGCTTGCTTTTTGGTAGCAACGAAAAGAATTTGCTTACCAGACTTTGCTATTTGTTTCAACGCCTTTGCAGCTTCCTCTGCTTTGGCTGCTGTTTTGTAAAGGTCAATAATATGAATGCCGTTGCGCTCCATAAAAATGTAAGGAGCCATTTTTGGATTCCATTTTCTCTTTAAGTGTCCGAAGTGAACACCTGCATCAAGCATTTTGTCAAATTCTAACATCTTTTTCTTTTTGTGTTTACTTTCCTAAATTTTAATTTAAATCAACCGACAAGTAGTTGCCTTTAGGATTAACAAATCTTATCGGTTTGGATACTAAACAAACAAAGTTTGCCCTGCTGTTTTTATTCGGTCTTCAGACAACAACAAGCAGCAGAGCAACTTCATAATATATCCTAACGTTTGCTGAATTGGAAACGTTTTCTTGCTTTCTTTTGTCCCGGTTTCTTTCTTTCAACCATACGGGAAT
>JAFVAP010000130.1 GCA_017480455.1 Bacteroidales bacterium
GGTAGGCTTCTTATCTATTTTTTTCTTAATCATGGAAATGATTTACTCTCTTTTTAGATAGACTTTCTTCTTTTCTTCGCAATTCTGCTTGGAATTATGATTTTGCTTTTTGTAAATGGAGAGTGAAGAGGTAGGCTTCTTATCTATTTTTTCTTAATCGTAGAAATGATTTACTCTCTTTTTAGATAGCCGCACTTCTTTTTTTCGCAATTCTGCTCGGAATTATCAGTTTGCTTTTTGTAAATGGAGAGTGAAGAGGTAGTTTTATTATCTATTTTTTCTTAATCGTAGAAATGATTTACTCTCTTTAGAGATATGCTCTCGTCTTCCTTACTTTTGTGGGAGCATATTTAAGCCCCTGTGGTTAAACTCCCTACGTCTTATCTTTTTCTCTTTTATCTAACTTTGCCTTTTTTACAATTCGTCAGACACAATCCTTGGAAAAAATTCCTCTGTTTGCATAATATTCTCTGACTACTTGCTCTTATTTATGTTTTTATATAGATAGTGAAAAACTATGAAAGCCTTGTAAAATAGGCTTTTAATACCTTATGAAAATAAAACGAAGTTTCGCTGCAGCGAAATCAAGTTTCAGAAAAATAAAACGAAGATTCAGAATCGTGAAACTTCGTTTTATTTCAGAGAAGTAAAAATAACACCCGGACTTATCTCTATATTATTGTTTTTGAGCAAGGATGCAGATATATTTATCTTTGAATGCAAGTGCGCTTACTAAAGTGCCTCACTTCTTATAAAGGATTATTTTTCAAGATAATAAATTTCTTTTCTCTCAATCTTTTCTTCAAAAAGAATATCCTATATATCACTTTATCAAAACTTTTTGTATCTTTGCACTTCTTAAAGTACAGAATGGTTTATGTGCGTATTGTCTTATATGAAAGCAATTCTTGAAGAACTGTTACCGCAAAGCAGCGCCTTCGTTCTTCTTAACTCCTTGTCAGGAGGGGAATAGGCAGATGGCTTTTGCCGTGATGTACTTATACTTCATTCTGAAGGCAATGATGTTTGTTAATTTTTGAAAATAGTTACTTGAATTTAACACGAATAAAATAAACTTTAAAAAAATTATGAGTGATAAATACAGAGAATATAAGCAACTTAATCTTACGGAAATAGAAAAGGAAATCCGTGAAAAATGGCAAAGAGAGGATACTTTCCGCCAAAGCTTGAAAGAAAGGGAAGGAAACAAACCTTTCATATTTTTTGAAGGTCCTCCGTCTGCAAACGGTAAGCCGGGAATACATCATGTTATGGCGAGGACTATAAAAGATATTTTCTGCCGTTACAAGAGTCTGAAAGGCTTTTACGTAACCCGTAAGGCAGGATGGGACACTCACGGACTGCCTGTTGAATTAGGAGTGGAGAAAAACCTTGGTATAACAAAGGAAGATATAGGTAAGAAAATCTCAGTTGATGAATACAACGCAGAATGCCGCAAAACGGTGCTTCAATTCAAAGACCTGTGGGACAAACTTACTGAACAGATGGGTTATTGGGTAGATTTGGACAATCCTTATATAACTTTCAAAAACGAATATATAGAAACTCTTTGGTGGTTACTCGGAGAGATATATAAGAAAGGTTTGCTTTACAAAGGCTATACTATACAACCTTATTCTCCTGCTGCAGGAACGGGACTTTCTTCCCACGAATTGAATATGCCGGGTTGCTACCGCGATGTTAAAGACACAACAGTTGTAGCCCAATTTAAGATAAAGGAAAATCAAAAGAATGCAAACAAAGTCTTAAACGACTGTGTAAAGGATATAACGAAAGCATACTTTTTAGCATGGACAACAACTCCTTGGACCTTACCGAGTAATACCGCCCTTGCAGTAGGACCTAATATAGACTATCTTCTTGTTGAGAGTTTCAATCCTTATACCTCAGAGCCAATAGTTGTCTTCCTTGCAAAGAATTTGTTGTATTCTCACTTCAAAAAGGAGAACGAGAACAAGGACTTTGCTTCATACAACAAAGGTGACAAAGATATACCTTTCAGAGTTATTGCCGAATGTAAGGGAAAAGACCTTATAGGAATAGAGTACGAACAATTACTTCCTTGGGTTAGACCTATGGAAGAAGAGGGTGAGGCTTTCAGAGTGATAGGAGGAGACTATGTGACGACGGAAGACGGAACGGGTATTGTGCATATTGCTCCTACTTTCGGTGCTGATGATGCCAGAGTGGCGAAACTTGCAAACATTGCTCCCCTTCATCTTGTGGATAAGAACGGAAAAAGACAACCTATGGTGGATAAAACAGGTAAGTTTTTCGTTCTTGATGAACTTGATGCCGAATATGCTGACAAGTACATAAACCAAGAACTCTACACTCAGTTTGCAGGACGTTTTGTCAAGAATGCTTATGACAGCACTCTTACAGACAAAGACGTTACTTTGGATGTTGATATCTGTGTTTTGCTTAAACAACAGAATTTAGCCTTCAAAATAGAGAAACACACACACTCTTATCCTCATTGCTGGAGAACTGATAAGCCTGTTTTATATTATCCTTTGGACTCTTGGTTTATAAGGACCACTGAGATAAAAGACAGACTTATAGAGTTGAATAAAACCATCAACTGGAAACCTCAGGCAACGGGTTCGGGGCGTTTCGGAAACTGGTTGGAGAATCTTGTAGACTGGAATCTGTCACGCTCAAGGTATTGGGGAACTCCTCTTCCTATTTGGCGGACAGAAGACGGCAAGGAAGAGATTTGCATTTCCTCTGTTAAGATGTTGAGCGAAGAGATAGATAAGAGTATAAAGGCGGGATTCATGACTGAGAATAAGTACAACTCTTCTGATTATGACTCCTTTGATTTGCACCGTCCTTATATTGACAACGTTATTCTTGTTTCCGAAAGCGGAAAACCTATGAAGCGTGAAACGGATTTGATAGACGTATGGTTTGATTCGGGTGCTATGCCTTACGCTCAGCGTCATTTTCCTTTTGACTGTACGGAAGAGGAACTTAAAAAGGATTTCTTCCCTGCAGATTTTATTGCCGAGGGTGTTGATCAGACGAGAGGATGGTTTTTTACCCTGCACACAATAGCAACAATGGTCTTTGACTCCGTTGCATTCAAAAACGTAGTTTCAAACGGCTTGGTGTTGGATAAAAACGGTAACAAGATGTCTAAGCGTTTGGGCAACGCAGTAGACCCTTTTGAGATGATGAATAAATACGGTGCTGACGCTACACGTTGGTATATGATTTCCAATTCCCAACCTTGGGACAACTTAAAGTTTGACCCGGAGGGTATAGACGAGGTACGCAGAAAACTTTTCGGCACATTGTATAACACATATTCGTTTTTCGCTCTCTATGCCAATATAGACGGTTTCTCTTATGAAGAATCTGATATTCCTATTGAAGAAAGACCGGAGATAGACCGCTGGATACTTTCTGAATTGAATACTTTGATAATCAATGTTGATAAATCGTTTAATGAATATGAGCCTACAAGAGCGGCACGTTTGATAAGCAATTTCGTTGATGAATATTTGAGTAACTGGTATGTACGTTTGTGCAGACGGAGATTTTGGAAAGGAGAATATTCTCAAGACAAAATTTCTGCTTACCAAACCTTATACCGTTGTTTGGAAGTCATAGCAAAATTGTCTTCTCCTATTGCTCCGTTCTTCTCTGAGAACATGTTTGTAAATCTTAACTCCGTAACAAGGAGAGAAAATCACAACTCAGTGCATCTTACAGATTTTCCTGCGGCAGATGAAAAACTCATAGACAAAGCTCTTGAGAAGAGAATGCAAACAGCACAGAAGATATGCTCTCTTGTTCTCTCTTTGCGCAAACGCCACAATCTTAAGGTGCGTCAGCCATTGGCTTCCGTAATGATACCTTGTGATGAGCAGACACGCACAGAGATAGAAAAGGTAAGAAACCTTATTCTTTCGGAAGTTAATGTTAAGGAGATAAAATATCTTTCTCTGCAAAACAATGTACTCTCCAAGAACATAAAAGCTAACTTTAAGGCTTTGGGTCCTAAATACGGTCCTTTGATGAAAAGTATTGCCAAGGCAATATCCGAGTTTACACAGGAGAATATTGCTGAGATAGAGACAAAGGGAAGATATACCCTTGTGACAGAAAATACTGAAATAGAACTTTCTTTATCCGACGTTGAGATAACTACGAAAGACATAGAGGGTTGGGTCGTTGCAGGTGAAGGAACTTTGACCGTGGCACTGGATGTTACCATAACGGAAGACCTAAAGAAAGAAGCCGTAGCAAGAGAGTTGGTGAACCGAATACAGAATATAAGAAAGGAAAGCAATTTTGAGGTTACGGATAACATAATCGTAGAATTGGAAGAGGAAGAATTGTTGAAATCCTCGTGTGAACAATATCGGGATTATATTTGCAATGAAACGCTGACCAAAGAACTTGTTTTGAAGTCTGTGGTCGAAAATCCTACAACTCAGATAGACGTTATAGAGGGTAAAAATCTATCCGTCAAAGTAACAAAATGCTGAGATTTTACTCAGAAAAAAAGGAGGTAAGAACTTTCTTACCTCCTTTTTATTATAAAAATGAATATTTTTATAAATTTTTATTGCAAAATCCCCCCCCCCTATCTAAATAAATCTTTGTAAATTTGCAAATTATATTTTTATAAATTTTGCAAATCAAAGAATGAAAAAAATATTACTGACTTTTATATCACTTATTTCATGTACCAATCTCTTATTTGCCCAAACATTTGTGAGCAATGGTATCGCTTATAGCGTTATTGACAACATCAACAATTACGTTGAAATTTCTCAAAGCACTTCCAACTGCTCCCAATCTGTAATTGTAATTCCTTCAACAGTTGAAAACAGCGGCACGACATATACTGTTACCAAAGTGGGAGACTATGCTTTTTACGGTTGTTCGGATTTGACGGACTTAACTCTTCCTGCTACTGTGACGGAATTGGGAAGTATGGCTTTTGCAAACAGCGGTCTGATTAATAATGCTTCAGTACTTACACTCCATTCTGTTAATCCTCCGGAAGTAACTACAGCTTTCGGACAGGGAGACATAAGTCAGTTGCCCCGTATTAAAGTTCCGTGTACTTCTTATTATCTCTACTATAATTCAAATAATCAGATATGGAAGGATTTGTTCGGATTGCTTAACAAATATGACGGAATAGAGGGCGACATTGTAACAGAAAGGGACACCATTGCCTGTGCCGGTCCGTTCACAATGCAACTCTATAATCCTTATTCAAGGCAGGTGGAAACAAAAACAGAAGACCTTAAATACAGTGGCTATAAGTCAATCTCGGTTAAAGGACCTATGGAAGGTTGTGATATTACTGACAGGCTCAATGTAACAGTCCCTTTGGGGAGTTCTTACAATACACCGACAAAATACTTTTGTGAAGGAGACACTTTTCACTTCGTTTTGCCCGAATATAATTTCGACACCGTTATATCAACTCCCGGCTATTATGATTTTGTTTTCACCAACGGCGATTGCTGGGATTGGACAAGGTTACACAGTATTTCTATGGCAGATGCTACTAATGATTCCATTATTCACCGATGCAAGGGAGAGTTTTTAATTTTGGGTAATCCTGTTACGGGAGGAGCATCTATTTATACTTCGGATACCTCATTCCGCTACGAACTTAAAACTTCCCGAGGGTGTGATTCCGTGGTCGTTATTCAAGCCGTGTTCCATCCATTGGGCGATGAAGTGATTTTTGATACGCTTTGCGAGGGTAACAATACTTATTTCTGGGATGTAACAGGCTATAACCTAAATCAGAATTCGTGGTTAAAACACGCTTATCATAGTTACAATGCAGATACTCTTGCGGTCGGAACACACACATTTGTTGATAATTCTTTTACTACCGATTGGGGTTGTTCCAATAAGAAGACTCTCAACCTTACAATCAATCCTCTGAAATACAGAACTATTTATGATACCATTTGTCACAAGGAAGTGTACAGCAATTATAATTTTACTTACAACACAAACTTATTACCGAACAAGGATACCACATTAAAATTTGAACATAAGCAAACTTCATATCTAAATTGTGACAGTACTACGACTTTGTTTCTTACCGTTAAGCCAACCTTTGATACACTTGTGAACATAGATGCCTGTAAGGGAGGAATATGGTCTCCTAACGCTCCGTACACACGTGACAATAATGCAAGCATACTTAACAACCAACCTATAAAATTTACTTCCGATATATATTATTCAGATACGCTGACAAGGGTTAATGGTTGCGACAGTGTGGTTCACTACAACGTAGTCTTCCGTGATACAATCAATATCACACAACAAAGAACCCTTTGTTTCGGAGACTCTGTCCATTGGACCGTGTCGGGTTACAACAACGGCTTTCAGCAAAACACTCAGATATATGAAGCAAATACTTTAACACTAGGCGAACACTATTTTACGAATAGTGATTACGTAACCCAATATGGTTGCAAGAATATACAGAATCTTAAAGTCATAGTCAATCCTGTTTATGATATACATCTTAAAGACACGGTTTGTTACGGTCAAATCTACAATAGAAATGATTTTGTCATAAATACAAACAACTACAGAAAGAGTAATCATGATACACTTCACATTGTGCAGACCAGATACTTGCAGACAATAAATAATTGTGACAGTACGGTTACTTTAGATTTGCTTGTAAATCCTGTTTATGACACTACAATATATGCGGGTATTTGTTTGGACGGAGAGTATAGGGACAATGATTTTTCTCTGTTAGGAAATGAACTCGGTGTAGGTACGTTTACCCGTTCCGTTACTTTGCTTCGGGCAGGTTCAAACTGCGACAGCACGAGGACATTGATAATAACGGTATCTGACCTTCTTATAACTGATATAAATACATCTGTATGTTACGGTGATGTCTATGCAGAAAACGGATTCAATATCAATACTGCTTCTTATCAACAGCAAAATACACCTTTTGTAATCAATGATTCGCAGACGGGTTTGCATACTGTCAAGGGTTGTGATTCAACTGTAAATCTTACTCTTGTTGTTTATCCTGTTTATGAAATATCAATTACGGAAACTATTTGTTCCAATGAGACTTTTAATTTCAACGGACGGATTCTCAATACCGCAGGACAATATGATACAACCTTGCAGACAATCAATGGTTGTGACAGTATCATTCATTTGACTCTTGTTGTCAATCCTACGAAGACTACTATTATAGATACATCTATTGTAGAGAATGACAGTATATTTTTTAACAATAGGTATATACGAAGCAGCGGAACTTACACTGATAATTTGCAGACCGTCCTTGGTTGTGACAGCACTGTAACTCTCAATCTCATCGTTTGGCAAAACGAGACTACAGTCATTAATGCTGAGATTTGTGACGGAGAAACTTATACTGAAAATAATTTTAATGAAAATACGGCAGGTCAATACACTCAAAATCTGTTTACCATAAACGGATCTGACTCTACGGTTACTCTTAATCTGACGGTAAATCCTGTTTATGAGTTGAATTTTGCTGATAATATCTGTTACGGAGAGGTTTATAGCAGAAACGGATTTAACATTAACACTCAATCAGAGTTGAATTCAAATCCTGAAAATCCTGTTGTGCTGCAATATAATCAGAACTTGCAAACTCTTAAAGGTTGTGACAGCATAATTAATCTTACTCTTACAGTCAATCCTACCAAGGAAACACGATTTGATACCGCAGTATGTGAGGGCTTTTATCAAAATCTCTATGGCTTTGATGTAGACACAAGAGGAATACATGGCGGAGATACGTTGCATTTTGTTGAACACTATTCTACGAGTGACGGTTCCTGTGACAGTTTGGTAACTTTAAATTTAAGGGTTAATCCTGTGTACACTGACGATAACAATATTATCAGTGCGGAAATTTGTTACGGACAGACTTATGAGGCAAACGGTTTTACCGTTCCTACAGATACGTCCGCAAATGAAGAACATACGGTGATATTACTAAACAGCGCAACATCTTATCTTGGTTGCGACAGTGTAACTGCTCTTCATCTGACTATACATTCCGTTGATACTACATATATAGAGCATACTCTTTGTTACGGAACTTCGTATACTGAGAACGGATTTAATATAAATACATCACAATGGGAGCATTCGGAGGAAGTGATGATTAAATACGACACATTGCGGCTTCAATCCCAAAATTCCTGCGACAGTACCGTATGTTTAAAATTAATAATCAATCCGACAAGAAATACTAATCTGACGGCAGAACTCTGTGAGGGCGAAACCTATACGGAGAATGACTTTAACGTTTCCACGATAGGAATGCACAGAGATACGGTATTTTCAGTCGTAAGGAACATACAAACAATCGGGACTGTAGGTTGTGACAGTACTGTTACGCTTACGGTAACGGTTCATCCGTCTTATGATGACACGATAAGGGAAAGCATCTGTTACGGAGAGATATACAATTTCTATGGTTTTGATATAAACACATCAGATTATGAGAACGAAGAACAAGACATAATAATCAGACACGACACTTTGACAAAGGCTTATTCTTGCGACAGTTCCATGACATTGGTTTTAACTATACATTCCGTTGATACTACATATATAGAGCATACTCTTTGTTACGGAACATCATATACTGAGAACGGATTTAATATAAATACCTCACAATGGGAGCATTCGGACGAAGTGATGATTAAATACGACACATTGCGACTTCAATCCCAAAATTCCTGCGACAGTACTGTATGTTTAAAATTAATAATCAATCCGACAAGAAACACTAATCTGACGGCAGAACTCTGTGAGGGCGAAACCTATACGGAGAATGACTTTAACGTTTCCACGATAGGAATGCACAGAGATACGGTATTTTCAGTTGTAAGGAACATACAAACAATAGGGGCTATAGGTTGCGACAGTACTGTTACGCTTACAGTAACGGTTCATCCGTCTTATGATGACACGATAAGGGAAAGCATCTGTTACGGAGAGATATACAATTTCTATGGTTTTGATATAAACACATCAGACTATGAGAACGAAGAACAAGACATAATAATCAGACACGACACTTTGACAGAGCTTTATTCTTGCGACAGTTCCATGACATTGGTTTTAACAATTCACCCTTTGTATGAGACAAATATAGAGGCAGAGATTTGTTACGGTGAAATATACACTGAGAATCATTTCTATCTGAACTCAACAGACTATGAAAGCATAAAGACAGAAAGAGAATTTAATATAAGAAAGGACTCCGTGTCTCAGTATGCTTGTGACAGTGTGATAAATCTTCATCTTATAGTGCATCCTGTTCAAGATACGGTTATAAACGTAACTCTTTTGCAAGGGGAATCATATTCTGAGAATAATTTTGAAGAAATTACGACAGACACTGTAACAGAAAATCAACTTTGGCGTTTTACTCAGAGCGTTCAAACCATATCAGGAGGTTGCGATAGTTTAGTTGTTCTTAACGTTCAAGTGTATGCAAATGACAGAACTGAGTTTTATGATACTATTTGCGACAATCAGATTTATGAAGATAACAATTTTGACTCAGAACACGGATTTACCTGCAATATTACCGGTACTTACAGGCAAGATTTGCAAAACATGCACGGAGCAGACTCAGTTGTTTTCTTGTATCTTACGGTTATGCCGACGTATGACACAACAATAAACGCAGAGATATGCTACGGCGGTATTTATACTGAAAATCATTTCTATGTAAATTCAACTGACAATGAAAGCATATCGCAAGACACCATTATAACTCTAAGAAAGGACACTGTGTCTCAATATGGTTGTGACAGCATTGTTAATCTTCGTCTTGTGGTTCACCCTGTCTTTGATACAAGTATAACTCATGAAATTTGCTCTGACGGAACTTTTGATTTCAACGGAAGAATTCTTAATACGGCAGGGCTTTATGATACGACCTTGCAGACAATCAACGGTTGCGACAGTACGGTTCATCTCACTCTTATCGTTCATCCGACTTATGATACTACGATAACGGATAGTATTTGTTTCGGAGCAGCATATACATTAAACAATTTTAATGAGACTGAGGCAGGTTTATACATACAGGAATTGCAATCAGAGTACGGATGTGACTCTGTGGTTCACCTTAACTTGAAAGTGATGAACTTTAATGATACTATAGAGATGCATATTTGCGACGGAGATGAATATGATTTTCACGGAAGGATACTTACCGAAACAGGATTTTACCGTGATACTCTTTTGAGCGTTTGGCAGTGTGACAGCATCATAAATATCGACCTTACCGTCCACCCGAACTATGACAGCGTAATCTATGATACCATTTGCGACAATATTATCTATGAAAGATACAATTTTATTGTAGATACTTCCGAGTACCTTCCTGATACTACCAACATACGTGTTCAACATCTTCAGTCAGTTTGGGGTTGCGACAGTACGGTAACTCTTGCCCTGTGGGTATGGCCTACATATACTATACACATAACAAAAGAGATATGTGAGGGAGGAAGTTACACTGACCACGGTTATGAATTGTATAACCGTACTGACAGTGAGAGTTTCCTTGTAAGTGCATTCTCTTCTTCACATGGTTGTGACAGTATATTTGTTCTTGATTTGATAGTTCATCCGACCTACGATACAGTGATTGAAGTCAATATTTGCCGTGGTGAAACTTTCACTATGGAGGGATATAATTTCAATTGCACGGAAACAGGAACATATAAGGATACTTTGCATTCAATGTATAACTGCGACAGTATTATGACGGTAAATCTCAATGTGCATGAAAACTACAGTGATACTTTGATTGACTATATTTGTTCGGGAAGTGTTTACACCGAACACGGATTCTATGCTACCCATGAGGGTATATACATTGATACCTTGCCGACACAGTGGGGGTGCGACAGCATTATAACACTCTTCCTTCTTCCTTTGCCATCCTATGATATTACGGTTTACGACACTGCATGTTCGGGAGAAGACTATATTTTCGGCAACCGACAACTATCATTCACGGGACAATACATTGATACCTTCACAACAATAAACGGTTGCGACAGTATAGTTCAGTTATATCTTACAGTCAATGCTCCTTATGTAGACAGCATAGAGGCAACTATTTGTGAAGGTGAAACTTATCAGCAGCACGGATTTAATGTTACTGAGTCGGGAATTTACAGAAATGAACTTCAAACCGTCGGAAACTGCGACAGTGTCAGAATATTGAATCTTCACGTTAATCCGTCTTACAACAGGGAGATAGAAGCTGAACTTTGTTACGGTGAAACCTACAATCAACTCGGCTTCATAGCAAATAGTGAGGGAGATTATATTCATAGAGGACAGACGGTTAATGGTTGTGACAGCACGGTAACTCTTCATCTGAGGATTATTCCTACAGTCCGTGACACCATTTGGGCAAATATCTGCGAGGGAGATACTTATCAAGAGAATTTCTTTGATGAAAGTGAACCTGGTGTTTACTATCAAGAACTGCAAACTACATTTGGTTGTGACTCCATTGTGATGTTGGACCTTAGGGTGCATAAAGTCTATGACGATACTATAAGGGAAGTAATCAAGTTCGGAGAAGTCTACGACAAAAATAATTTTAATGTTAATGAGACAGGAATATATTATCAGTATCTTGAGAGTCAATATGGTTGTGATTCAACCGTGACGCTGAAATTGGAAGTAGACCAACCTGCAAAATTGTTTATACCTAATGCTTTCACACCAAGAGAGCAATACAATAATTGTTTCCGTGTCTACCCTCAGTTAGATAATATGCAGGTTCTTACTTTCAAAGTCTTCTCACGCACAGGTACGCTTATCTGGGAAACAAAGGATATAAATGATTGTTGGGACGGTAAGTACAAAGGGCAGTTTGTTCCTCAAGGTGCCTACATCTACAAGGTTGAATACTATAAAGAATCTGCACCGAATAAAATAATAGATGAAGAAGGCAGTGTAATGGTTACTTATTAAGACCTTTTCTATTAGATAAATAAGAATTAATAAATACTGATTTTTATTATTTTTAAGTTGAGACTTGGTTTCGCTTCAGCGAAACCAAGTCTCAAGTTTCTGAAATCAAATCTCAGATTCTTAAAACTTCGTTTCAATTTTCTGAAACTTGATTTTAAAAAGCTGAGACTTGATTTTAATTTTCTGAAACGAAGTTTTATTTTTTTTCTTGACTGAATAGAAATTTTCCTTTTTTATCTGCGTGATTGTTTTTCTTTCTATCTATGTAGTAAGACGGGCTGACGCCTCCTTTTAACAGAGACTTGTTCCTATGATACAACTCATAAGTAAAGACCAACTCATTTCCGAGCTACTGAGATGAGGCTTTTCATTTAAGTAGATGAAGAAAAAAGGAACTCTTATATGTGGTATTTCATACCTACACGCAGTTCAAATGTTTTGCTTTGTACGTCTTCGAAGTAATCATAATTGGTTTTGCGTCGGAAATAGTAAGCACTCAATTCCAAATCCCAAGATTTAGTTAAGAAAAATTCAACTTTAGGACTTATGACAAGCAGAGATGCTGCTGATTTATCTCCTTGTGAGTTGAGGTACAGAGGATTTATGCTTGTGTAATCTTTTTTCTCATAACCTTTCCAAGTGAATATCCTGTAGTATTCGGCATTCAGAGTAAAGGCTCCGTGTTCTGCAAACTCAATGTAAGTATTCAGCCTTGCGGAAAAACCGCTGCCCATATTGTAATCGCGGTCTATGTAGTTATAGTAATCACTCGCCGAACCGCCCAAAAGAATACCGTTGAAGAAAATGCGTTGTGTCAATTTGTTTATGTTTCCTACCTTAGGAAATTCATATATAAATCCCGTACCTACGCTTGCTGCCTCGCTTATTCTGTAAGGTACGTCAGCCGAACCCTCAAAAACTGCTTCCGAGTTATAGTAATTGAAATTCTGGAACAAGCCGAACTGTATCTTTATAGGCGTTCCTGTCGGTATGTTAAGACCCCAAAGTCTTCCGAGCATGGAAACGTGGGTTATAAGTGGCTGATTCTTGCTCAGACCTGCGGTTACATCCATGGTAAAGTAGTCATAAGGGCTTGTTTTCTTGTCTGCAAAGACGTCTCCGTAAACAACGCCGACATTGATGAAAGGATTGTTCTCTCCTTTGGTGAAATGGGCGTGGTCACACAAATAACGGTCGCCTAAGGTTGCGCTGAACTTCACAGGAATGCTCTTAAAATCATGATATTTATAGTAGTTGTGCCGTACTTTCCATGCTTTGCCGTCCAAAATCCTGTTAAAGCCCTTCATAGGTGAGATGGCAGTGCAGAGAAGTTCTCTAAAAAATCTTTCCCATCCTATGGAGGAGTCGTCAAGTACCAAGTCGCTGAGACGGTAGGTTATTTCGCCCAAGCAAATTCCTCCCGCGGTGGTGGCAATCAAGTCATTGATGGCCGCAGGCTCAATCTCGCCGCACATTTCCCACATAAGGGAACCTGCAAAGGCATAAGGAGCAGATTGGAAGAAAGATAAACCGTTGGAACGTGCTGAATTGAAATAGAGATTTCCGTGATAAGGATGAAAAAACAAATTGGTGGCGAACTTATCATTATCCCACACCGGACCGTATTCTATATTGTGTTTTATGGTTTTAAAACTTATTTTTGCGAAATCGGCATCCAAAACGAAGCGGTCAAAACAATTTACAAAGGCATTTATACCTACTACCTCCAGACCTGCTTTTATGAAATGCTTTTCTTTATTCTCAGGGTTGTTGTATGCAAAAATTGTGTCAATGTTAAATATATCGGACCTGTTTTGGGAAAATCCGCTTACGGATGTAAATATCAGTACTATTAAAATAAATTTCTTCATATGGCCTCTTGCAAACATTAGTTTTTATTTTTTTCAGAAAAGTATTATACCTGCATCAAACAAAAATCTTTTGCGGTAGAATTCGTTTTGATTGTAGTAACGTGTCATTCCGTATCCGCATGAGAAGAACAGACTGAAGACAGACTTTACTTTATACTCAAAATTAACCCTGCCTTGTAAGGAATAAAGACGCTCGGGAGTGCTTTCGTCAGCGTTTTCAAAGGTTTCTATGTGATAAAAACCTAAGTCTGAACTGAGAATAGTCTTTTGTGTCGGAGCAATCCACAATCCCGTTCTGTAGAATGCAGAACCCGAGAAATCTTTGCTCAATCCCATGTAATGAGTTCCCAATCCGAGAACGGAATATGTTTTAGGATTTAGAAATCTTGCAGCGATGTTGATACGGGTTGAGTTTCCGCCGTAGAGAAGCATTTGAATTTTTGTCTTATTTGAGATATTGACCAATCCTATTTTTTTGTTCCTCAGAGGAAATTCCCATTCTGTTTCGTTGTAGTTGGCAGATGAGTCAGTGCGTGCATAGTTTACAATACCGACTTGAACTCCCTTAGGATGGGAAACGCAAATGTTTACCACACCTAACTGATTGCCTTTAATGGTATCGCAATAGTTGAAGACAGCAAATTGAAAGCCGTTCATTTCATTAGCACATACGTTCATGATACCTGAAATCTGAGCACCCTTTTCAACACCGAATGCCGTATTGGATATACCTCCTAACTGCAAACCTTTTAAGTTCCTTACGCAAACATTATTCATTCCTGCAGCTTGTACACCGCTGACTCTGCTTGCTATACTTGAGATAGCGGAAGCTTGAACCCCGCTCATCTTTCCGCCTATCATATTGTTAATTGCAGATAATTGCACTCCGGAAAAGTTCTTCCTTGTCAGAGCAGTAAAAATTCCGTTACTCAAACCGTGTCCCTCCGAGCGGACAACGGAAGAAAACAACTCAAACTGAACACCTCTGAGAGTGTCTGCATCTCCCGACAGACCTATGTTTATGTTTGCCTCCCTGTTTTCGTCCATATTGCCGAACGAAATATTATACCGTTTTTCAGAGTTTTTGTTTTGGGACATCAAATCGCCGCAATGAAGCAGCAAAATGCAGATAAATAAAATTTTAAATTTCGAATAATTCATCTAAAATCAAGATATTATTTTTTGATTTGCAAAATTACTTGTTTTTATTCAAGCGAATATGGTTGAAATTTCTAAAAAAATAGTTTTCTTGTAAGTTATTATCATTCCGAAACCTGCATTGACTTACATAGAATCCTATTTCCATTGTCTGTTTTTGATACTATCCAAAAAAGTGTGTAAAATTCAAGAGTATTTTAATTTTGCAAAAAATAAATGTCAAATAAAAAAAATAAAAACACTATGAATTTTACACAGGCGCAAAAATACGAAATAATTTTAAAAGAAGTAAAAGAAAA
>JAFVAP010000131.1 GCA_017480455.1 Bacteroidales bacterium
TCTCTCAATGATTTGGAGACGAGATACAAAATTCTTGTCTTTTGGTCTGTGGAATGCGGTCACTGTACTAAGGAAATGCCTCAGTTGGCTGAGTTTTACAAGAATAATAAAGAGAAATACGACCTCGGAATTTTCGCTGTTCACACTGAGGGTGACCTTGGGCAGATGAGGGACTTTGCTCAGAAGTTTGAAATGAATTGGACCAACACCAACGGCTTGTATGCCAACTATGATTGGCACGATTATTTTGACGTTGAGAAGACTCCGATAATATATATTCTTGATTCCGAAAACAAAATTTTGGCTAAAAACGTCTCTGTCACAACTATATCCCAAATAATGGAGATGTTGGAAAAAGGGCTTTTTGATTTATAAAAAAAGATAAAAACATGAGAAAGTTAAGTGCTTTATTTTTATTGCTTTGTATTTCATTCCAAATCTTAGGACAAAAAAAATATCAAGTTGATTTCTTTATTCATAACATTGAAGATACATTGTTGTATGTGGGCAACTACATCGGTTCGCATCAAGAGATAATTGACAGCATCAAAATATCTAAAGACGGTTCGTTTCATTGGAATTCTGCTCCCCAACCTTTGGGAATGTATATGATGAAGAACTCTCAGCAAAGAGATATGTTCTCTTTTGTCTTGGGAAAGAGCGATAAATTTTCTATAGAGATATATGACTCGGGCGAGGCTTTTGTTAAAGGTTGCGCCGAAAACGATGCTTATTTGCTTTATCAGTTTGAGCACAGCAAGTATCAGAAAGCCATGTATTACTATCGCTTGGAAGCACAGGCACACCCCGAATTGCAAGACTCTCTCTACAAAGCATTGGAGCCTGTTTTGGATAGTTTCAAGAGTTTTCAAACTTCATTTTTTGAACTCTATCCCGAAAATCTTATAACCGTGGTTTCCAAGAGTTTAATCCAAAATGTACCGTCCTATTTCATCGAAAACGGACAGGTAAAGCAAGGTATGGAAAAGGATTATGCTTATTACTACCGCACTCATTATTGGGACAGTTTCCGCTTCGATGATTCCCGTATTTTGTATACTCCTTATTTTATCAAGAAATTTAATTCCTACATCATGGATGCAACTGTGCAAGATGCTGACAGCGTATCGGTTGCTATAGATGATTTTGTCCGTGTAGCCAATGCAAGAAACGGCAGGGAATATGCAGACTATGTGCTTTATTGGTATTTAGAACGCTTGCCGGATTTTCCTTTTTCGTTCAACGAACTTGTTTATAAGCATATAATGGAAACTTACGGCTCATATCTTGAGCGTTTCCTTACTCCGGGAGATATAGAACTGCAACGGGAATACTTAAGCCGCATAGAGAAATTTCTTCCCGGAAAGATAATGCCTAACATTGTAGCCAAGGATGTTGATGGCAAACCTCAGACCCTTTATGCCCAAAAGCACAGGTTTACCGTCCTGTTCTTCTTTGCAGCAACCTGCGAGAGTTGTAAAAAAAATCTCGACGTCTTGCTTGACCTTTATAAGTTGAATAAAGATTATTATGATTTTGAAATATTTGCCGTGGATATAGACCCCGATGTTGAGATATCCAAAGCCAGACAACGCAGCAATATAGGTTTTCCTTGGGTTGTCACTTTTGCCGATGCTTCCTCTCTGAGTGAATATGGCTTTATTCTTGACCACACACCCGAGTTGTATATCCTTGACAAGGATAAGCGGATTTTGAATAAGACCGCCATTTACAACCATGTCGAACAGACTATGGACGCTGCTATGCGTAAGATACAAAGTTCTCAGCAATAGATTTCAGCATAGAAAGGCTCTGTTCTTTATCTTAGCCTTTCCATGGTTCAAAAGTATATATCCAAACTGCCGTACTGACTTGGGGAAGGTGAGTGTCGGGCTTATTTATGTTTCTGTTGCAGACAGGGTTACTTTAAATCCAAACAGCAATCCTTGAGTTGAAAAAATAAAACTTGATTTCACGCCGCTGAAATCAAGTTTTATTTTTCTGACTCTTCGTTTTACGTAAACGAAACTTGATTTTATTTTTCATTTGTTTGCCCTTGTGTTTTGTTTTATTTCTTTCTTAGAAAACCTTTGTATCTTTTGCAGTAATAAAACATAGATTTCCTCCGTTATCTTATAAATTAAAAGACTTGCTTGCTATGAAAAAGATAGTTATCATCGGGGCTTCTTCGGGTATGGGAGCGAAATGTGCCGAAATTTTTGCACAAAAGGGTTATAAGGTAGCAATAGCAGCCCGCAGAGAGAAAAACTTGCAGGCTATTCAAAACAAATATCCTGACAATGTAATATATGCACTCATAGACGTAACTAAAGAAGATGCTCCCTCAAGGCTTATCTCTCTTATAGAAAGAAACGGCGGAATGGATATTTATTTTCATATCTCGGGCATAGGTTTTCACAATGAGGAATTGGATGTTGAAAAAGAGTTTTCTACGCTTGAAGTCAATGCTTTGGGCTTTACCCGTATGATAACGGCAACCTATAAGTATTTTAAGGAAAACTCACATGGAGGACACATCGCCTGCATATCTTCCATTGCAGGAACGAAAGGTCTCGGAGCAGCACCTTCTTATTCTGCAACTAAGAGTTATCAAAATGTTTATCTTCAATCCCTTGCCCAACTCTCCCGTATGGATAAATCCGGTATTACTTTCACGGATATACGGCCGGGTTTTGTCAAGACGGAACTTTTGGACACAGAGAGAAATTATCCTCTCCTTATGAACGCTGACAAGGTTAGCAGACAGATAGTAAGAGCCATAGAAAAGAAAAAGAGAATAAAAGTAGTAAACAACCTCTATTCTCTCATTACTTTCTTTTGGCGTTTAATTCCCGATTGGCTTTGGATTAGGTTGAAAATAAAAAACTGAACCCACCGTAGGTTCAGTTTTTTTCTTTTCTTAGTATTGTTCGTTTTCGTTAGGGAAGCCGCCCGATTTTACGTCAGATGAATATTGCTTAACCGCCGAACGGATTTGTTCTCCCAAAGACATGTACCTGCGTAAGAAACGCGGAGAAAAATCTTGCGTTATTCCCAACATATCATGCAAAACAAGGACTTGACCGTCAGTGTATTTACCTGCGCCTATTCCTATTGTCGGGATAGTGAGTTTTTCGCTTATCTCCTTAGCTAAAAGAGCAGGTATTTTTTCTAAAACAACTGCGAAACAGCCTGCTTCTTCCAAGGCTAAGGCATCTTCAATCAGTCTTTTTTGTTCGCTCTCTTGTGTTGCCCTTACAGAGTAAGTGCCGAATTTGTTTATGCTTTGAGGTGTCAATCCCAAGTGTCCCATAACAGGAATGCCTGCTGAGAGAATACGGTTTACGCTTTCCAATATTTCTTGTCCGCCTTCCAACTTTATGGCGTTGGCTGCGGTTTCTTTCATTATCCTTATGGCGGAGGAAAGTGCCATTTTACTGTTGCCTTGGTAAGTTCCGAACGGCAAATCCACCGTTACCAAGGCTCTGTTTACTCCTCTGACAACCGAGGCTGCGTGATAAATCATCTCTTCTAAAGTAATCGGCAGGGTGGTTTCATAACCTGCCATAACGTTTGCAGCACTGTCGCCCACTAAAATAACGTCTATATCCGATTCGTCCACAAGTTTGGCCATGGAATAGTCGTATGCCGTAACCATAGCAATCTTTTCTCCCTTCAAAGCCATATTGCCGAGAGTGTGAACGGTAACTTTTTTGTTCGTATTTTGTTTTGCTACTGACATAATAAAAAAATATGTTTTCTTAAATGCGCCTGCAAAAATATATATTTTTTTATAACTACGTTATAATGCAGCAAAATATTTATTAAATTTTTATTTTTTTGTATTTTTGCCGAATGAAATTAATCTAAAACCATATAGTCTTATGTTTGAATACTTAAACGGAAAATTTGCTTTGCTTACTCCCTCTTATCTTGTAGTGGATTGTTCGGGTATAGGCTACAAAGCAGAAATCAGCCTCAGCACTTACTCTCTTTTGAAGGACAAACAGGAGGGCAAAGTCTTTACCCACTTCGTCGTAAGGGAAGATGCGCAAATACTTTACGCTTTTGCCGACGAAAAAGAGAGGGAATTGTTCCGTTTGCTTATAAGTGTGAGCGGCATAGGTCCTAATACTGCAAGAATGATGCTATCTTCCCTCAATGCAGATGAACTTGTTGCAGCCATAAGGAGTGAAGACATCAAAAGTATTAATTCCATAAAAGGTATAGGAGCAAAAACTGCCCAAAGGGTGGTGATAGATTTGAAAGATAAATTAAGTAAATGGGATTATTCTTCGGAAATTCCGAACATTGACTTGGTTAAAGACAATAAAAACAAAGAAGAAGCGTTATTAGCATTGCAGACTTTAGGTTTCAATAAAGTTATTGCAGAAAAGACATTGGATAAAATATTAAAACAAGACTCACAAATGAAAGTGGAGGTGCTTATAAAAGAGGCACTGAAGAGATTATAGCGCTTTTTATGACATTAAAGAAACAAATCATATTACTTTTCTTTTTCTTCTTCATCTCAATTTCTTTTGCTTTTGCGGGAAATTATGACGGGCTTTCATTCAATCCCAATGATACTCTCCATTATCCGATAGATGAAAAAGGGGGCAGTCCTCTTTATCTCAATCAACCCGATAACGTTAAGACGGTTGTTGAGTATGACCCTGTGAATAATGAGTATATAGAGATGAAAAAAGTCGGCGATATTGTGATTGAATCCCGCAAACTGACTTTTGACGAATATCAAAAATATGATTTGGACAGAATGATTGACTCTTATTGGAAGAGCAAATCATCGAGCGCCATATTGTTACAAAACGATGAGAGCCTTTCTTCCCTTATCCCTAAACTGAGGGTAAACAGTGAGTGGATGGATAAGATTTTCGGCGGACAGGATATAGATATAAGGCTTTCGGGAGGCGTAGACCTTAAGTTCGCATTGGTGAATAACAAAAACGAAAACCTCTCTCTGAACGAGAATGCGAGGAGCGTTACCCGTTTTGATTTTGAAGAAGATTTGCAACTCAATCTTTTAGCACAGGTAGGTACAGCCATATCTTTTAATTTTAATTACAACAGCGGAGCGACTTTTGATTTTGAACAGGAGTTGTTAAAATTCAAATACGAGGGAAAAGAAGATGATATTCTGCAACTTTTAGAGGCAGGAAACGTTTCTTTTCCTCTGCCTACGACACTTATTTCTGGTGTGCAAAATCTTTTTGGCGTCAAGTCTAAACTTAAATTCGGCAATCTGTTTCTTGATTTGCTTGCCTCACAACAAAAAAGTGAAAGTCAGAGTATAACCGTTCAGAACGGCGCACAAACGCAGGAGTTCAATTTCAAGGCCGATGACTACGACGAAAACAAGCATTTCTTCCTCGGTCAATACTTTTATGAGAACTATAACAAAGCCATGTCTACCTTTCCTATTGTAAACAGCAACATAGTTATTACAAAGGTGGAAGTGTGGCGCACCAACATAGGAAGTGCGGTTAATAATAACAGAAATATTGTGGCGTTTGCTGACTTGGGAGAGAAGAATCCTTTCGGCACAAACCCCAACATAACAAACCCTTACGGCTCGGAGTATCCCGATAACAGGCTTTCCAATGATTTATTCAACGCAGTAGACCCTTCCAATCTCAGAAATATAAACACTGTCGGCAACATTCTCCAAGGTATGGGCTTTGTTTCGGGACAGAATTATGAGAAAGTGGAGAGCGCAAGAAAGTTGTCCGAAAGCGAATATACACTTAATTCCAAATTAGGTTTTATTTCATTGAACCAATCCTTGTCTGCAGACCAAGTATTGGCAGTTGCGTATCAATATCAGATAGTAGGAGACACTACGGTCTATCAAGTAGGTGAATTTTCCGACGAAGGAATAACCGACCCTAATACTTTAGTGGTTAAACTCTTGAAATCATCTACGCTAAATGTCAGAAATCCTATATGGAAACTTATGATGAAGAACGTTTATTGGATAGGTTCTTCACAGGTTTCTTCGGAAGATTTCCGTTTGAACATAATGTACCTTGGCGACGAAGAGGGTGTGGAGACAGGTTATTTCACTGAAGGACCTATTGCTTCGGTTCCGTTAATCCAAGTCTTCGGTCTCGACCGTATGGACACGAGACAGAATATGTATCCTGACGGTGTGTTTGACTTTGTCGAGACTTCTTCAGGCGCAGGTTTGATAAATTCTTCCAAGGGTTTGGTTTATTTCCCTTATGTAGAACCTTTCGGCAAGGATTTGAGAGAAATGCTGAACGATGAGGAGTTTGCAAACAAATATTGTTTTGATTCGCTCTACACACTCACACGTTCACAGGCACAGCAATACACAGAGAAAAACAAATATTACTTAGAAGGAAGATACCGTTCTTCGTCTTCAGGCGGTGAGATAAGCCTCGGTGCAGTCAATGTGCCTCAAGGAAGTGTTACTGTTATGGCCGGAGGTATACAATTGCAGGAAGGCGTTGATTATACCGTGGATTACGCTATGGGAAGGGTGAAAATCATCAACGGAGCTTATCTTTCTTCCGGTACTCCTATAACAGTTTCCACGGAGAGCAACTCTGCTTTCTCCATGACAACGAAATGGATGTTCGGTTTGAGAGGTACTTACACTTTTTCGCCGGAATTGTCCATGGGAGCAACGTTTATGAATCTTCATGAGACACCTCTGACTCAGAAAGTCAATTATGGCGAAGAGCCTATCAACAACAGTATTTTGGGATTTGACTTGCATCTTACCAAACAACTTCCTTGGATAACCAAACTTATGGATTTGCTTCCTTTCTACAGCACCAATACTCCGTCTACACTTACTTTCGAGGGCGAGCTTGCACAATTCATACCCGGCAATTCTTCAGTCATAGGTTCGACAGGTACTTCCTACATAGACGATTTTGAAACAAGTAAAAGGAGTTACGACCTTAGAGCAGTGAATACATGGTTTTTGGCTTCAACTCCGCAAGATTATTCTTCGCCTGCTCCTCTTTTTCCCGAGACTTTTAAAAACAGCGGTTTAGCTTACGGTTTCAACAGAGCGAAAATTGCTTGGTATTCTATAGATGATAATTTCTACAACGGCTCTGCACCAAGCAATATCAACAATGAAGATAAGAGTCAGCCGTATGCAAGAGAGATACTTGAGTCAGAAGTTTATCCTAACAAGGAATTAGTTCAGGGACAAAGGAATAATATACATGAGTTCAACATTGCTTATTACCCTGCAGAGAGAGGCCCTTATAATTACGACACTCTTTCTCCTTGGTCGTTCGGTCTTTCTTCCGACGGATTGTTGAACAATCCCCAATCGCGCTGGGGAGGTATCATGAGAAAATTAGATGCAACGGATTTTGAGGCTGCAAACATCGAGTCCATAGATTTTTGGCTTATGGACCCGTTTATTGATAATCCTACAAGCACAGGAGGAAAACTTTATTTCAATCTCGGTGACATTTCGGAGGATATTTTAAGGGACGGACGCAAAAGTTATGAGAACGGTTTGCCTACTTCTTCCGAGGTGGAGAATGTTGATACTACTATTTGGGGAAGAGTTCCTAAACTGCAGGTTGTAGTCAATGCTTTTTCCAATGACAACAATTCGCGCCAGTATCAAGACATTGGCTACGACGGATTAAACTCCCAAGATGAACAAAATTTCTTTTCACGGTTTTTGGAAGTAAATCAAAATGTAATGACTCCCGAAGCTTACCAGCGTTTGTTTGATGACCCGTCAGCCGATGATTTTATGTATTTCCGCTCAAGTCAATATGACCAAAACAATACCAAGATTACCGACAGATATAAGAGGTATAACAATCCCGAGGGTAACTCTTCCGTCACTACATCGGGAGAATCTCAGCAGGCAACTGCATTGCCGAATGTGGAAGATATAAATCAAGACAACACACTCTCGGAGGCGGAGAATTATTATGAATATGAACTGACGTTAGACCCTAATCATATGAATGTGGGTGAAAACTATATCGATGATATACAAGAAGCTTACAATGTGGCTCTTGCTAACGGAGGAACAACTGATGTAAAATGGTATCATTTTAAAATACCTGTGAGAGAGCCTTCAAGAAAGATAGGAACGATAGAAGGTTATCAGAGTATCAGATTTATGAGAACATTTCTCAGAGGCTTTTCAGAGCCGATTATTTTGAGGTTTGCTTCTTTTGAACTTGTGAGTGCAGAGTGGCGCAAGTACAATGACAACCTACTTTCTTTAGGAGATATACCTACGGGTACTCAATCCGAAAACACGACTCTCACTTTGGGTACTGTCAATATAGAGGAAAACGGAAAACGTTCGCCCGTTCCGTACAGTCTTCCTCCGGGAATAGAAAGAGAACAACAATATTCATCGACAAGTTATGTTAAACAAAACGAACAATCTCTTTCAATGAAAGTAACCAATCTTGCTGACGGAGATGCAAGAGCTGTTTATAAGACTATGGATTATGATATGCGTCAGTACAATAAACTGAAAATGTTTGTCCATGGTGAGAAAGTAAACGAATTTGACGACTATTCGGACGGAGAGGTCTCTCTTTTCATACGTTTGGGAACTGATTTTACATCCAATTATTATGAATATGAGCTGCCTATAACGTTCACTCCGTGGTACACTTCTTTGCTTGATAATACTAAAATTTGGCCTGAGGCTAACAACATAGAGATAGATTTGGACTCTATAGTCAAAGTGAAGACTAACAGAAACTCTCTTATCCGTCAAGGCAACACCGATTATTCTACTTCCGTGCCTTATGTTGAGTATATCAACGGACGTAAAATTACTGTCATAGGTTCGCCTAACATTGCCAACGTTAAGGTCATTATGATAGGAATACGCAATCCTAAGAAGCAGAATGTCAATGACGGAGACGATATGTTGCCTAAGAGTGTTGAAGTTTGGGTGAACGAATTGAGGCTTACGGACTTTGACAAAAGCAAAGGCTGGGCGGCAAGAGGAGCTATGAGAACAAACCTTGCAGATTTGGGCGATTTGGCTCTAAGCGGCTCTTACAAGTCTGCAGGTTTCGGAGCAATAGAACAAACTATCTCCACCATATCACAAGACAATGTTTCCACCTTTGATGTTGCTACCAATTTGGAATTAGGAAAATTCTTCCCGGATAATTTAGGTATAAGACTGCCTTTCCATTTTGATTACTCAAAAACAGTAAGCAATCCGAGGTATAATCTTTTGGACCCCGACGTATTTCTAAAGGAGGATTTGCTTTCTTACCGCACCGAGCGGGAACGTGATTCCATTCGTCACATGGTGCAGGATTACAACGCCATAACAAACTTCTCCTTTATGAATATAAGAAAGGAAAGAGTGGGAAATGCAAGTTCCAAACGCCATTTCTTCGATATAGAGAATTTTAATTTGTCTTACTCCTACACACGTAATTACAGCAGGAACGTAGACATAGAATACGATGAGAAAACCCAAAACCGATTGATGTTAGGTTATCAATATGATATCCAACAAAGAGGTTGGAAACCTTTCGGTAAAGTTCCTGCTTTCAGAAACAAGTCTTTTGCCATACTAAGGGATATAACCATAAATTTCAAACCTAAGATGGTTTCGTTCAGAAGTGATATGATGAAGGATTTTCAAGAAACTATGTTGAGGGCTAAGTCTCAAGGAGTGGTGATAATGGAACCTACCTTTTATCAGAACTTCTATTGGAACAGGGAGTACGGATTAAAGTGGGATTTTACTTCCAATCTGCGTATGGATTATTCGGCAACGATGAACTCTTTGATAGAAGAACCGCGCGGACGTTTGGATACAAGGGAGAAGAAAGACAGTGTTTGGCAATCCATACGTGATTTGGGTAAGGCACAACAGTTTCATCAGCAACTGCAACTTAATCTTACCGTACCTATTAACAAAATTCCTGTCTTTAATTGGTTGAGATTGACGGCTTCTTATCAAGCTTCATATACTTTCCAATCTTCAACCGAGGCAACGGAAGCTCTTGGCAACACCATAGAAAACAACCGCAGGATAAACTACAATGCCAATGCTAACTTTGCGGGCATATATAATAAGGTGCCTTTCATAAAAAAGGCCTACGATGAAAGGGATAAGAACAAGAACTTAAGAAATTCTGCTCCCCGTATTCCGCAACGTAACAATCAAACTAAAAATACTGTCTCCGATTCTACGGCTGACAGCACTAAAACTCAATGGCTGAAAAAGATAGGCTATTTTTCCATAAGGCTTTTAACGAGTGTTAAGTCTGTTAATATGACTTACACTGTCAATGAAGGTATATATGTTCCCGGATTTATGCCCCGTGCTAAGTATTTCGGAATGACACCTAACGAGAGTTGGGCTCCGGGTGTCGGATTTGTGTTCGGCTCTCAGAGAAATATAATGCCGACTGCTATAAGGAGGGGTTGGCTCAGCGAAGACACTTTGCTCAATGCTGCTTATTTGACTAAGATGAATAAAACCTTTAATGCAAAGATTAAGGTTGAGCCTCTGAGGGAGTTTAACATAGATATAGATTTCAAAAAGACGGAAAGTGAGCAGTATAGCGCATATTACAAATATAATTCCTCCCAAGGAAAAATTATAGGACCGACCACACCTTACAGAAACGGTTCATATAGCATCAGTTTCTTCTCCTTGAGAACTCTTTTCAAGGGAATGGATGAGGATAATGTAAGTTCTGTCTTTGAAACTTTCCTTAGCAACCGCAAGGTTATAGCAGAGCGTTTGGCACAGAAGAACAGGGCTTCTAATGACGGATATATAGGAGAGAGTGTCTTGGATACGGTGAACGGAAACTACTATCCTGACGGTTACGGCGCTACTTCGCAACAAGTAATGATACCCGCATTCCTTGCAGCCTATTCGGGAAGAAGTGCAGACAAACAATCGCTCAATCCTTTCTTGGATATACCTATGCCTAATTGGAGAATAAACTACACCGGCTTAGGAAAGAATGACTGGATAAGGAAATGGGCAAACTCCGTTACTGTTTCCTCAAACTATACTTGCAACTACAATGTGTCGTCGTTTTATACCAACACGGCAGTTCCCGATGTGCTTTCCTACGATTACGGTACTGAGTGGGTGAGAAACTCTTTGAACAATAATTTTATTCCTAAGCAGAGTATAGATCAAATTTTGATTAACGAGCAATTCAGTCCTCTGATTAAAATAGATGTAAATCTTAAGAACTCTCTTCAATTCAACATAGAGTTTAAAAAAGAGCGTTCGCTTTCTCTTTCTTTCTCCAATACGCAATTAACGGAGATAAACCGTTTCGGCTTTGTTTTCGGAGGAGGTTACAGATTTAAGGACGTGAAAATAAGTGTCAGAACAGGCGGTCAAAATTCCCGTCAGTTCAAGAGTGATATTTTGCTCAAGGCTGATTTTTCCGTAACGACGAATAAAACAATTCTGAGAAAGATTGACCA
>JAFVAP010000132.1 GCA_017480455.1 Bacteroidales bacterium
AGGGCAAGAGAGAGGAAGCCCAAGCTAAGAAACAAGAGACCTCTGTCTTGAAAGCCGAAGAGAAAGACCTTACGGAAAGACTTTCGGAGGCTGACGCAAAGATAAGAGCCTTACTTCTGAGCGTACCTAACCTGCCTCACCAAAGCGTAAAGCCCGGAAAAGGGGAAGAAGACAACGAAACGGTGGAGACAGTCGGCGAAATACCTTCTTTAGGCGAAGATGCGCTGCCTCATTGGGAACTTTGCGCAAAATATGACATAATAGACTTCAATTTAGGTAATAAGATAACAGGAGCAGGCTTTCCTGTGTACAAGGGAAAGGGCGCAAAGTTGCAACGTGCTTTGATAAACTTCTTTTTGAACGAAGCAAGCGAGAGCGGATACACTGAAGTACAGCCGCCTTTAATGGTTAATGAGCAGTCGGCTCTTGCAACGGGTCAGTTGCCTGATAAAGAGGCTCAGATGTATGTTGTTACTGCTGACAACTTTTATATGATACCGACAGCGGAAGTTCCTGTTACCAACATATTCCGTGATTGCATAGTAGACAAAAGAGATTTCCCTATACGGCGTTGCGCTTATTCTCAATGTTTCCGCCGTGAGGCCGGCTCATACGGAAAAGACGTGAGAGGGCTTAACCGTTTGCATCAGTTCGATAAAGTAGAGATTGTCTGCATAGACAGTCCCGAGCATTCCTATGAGCAACTCGGCGCTATGATGGAGCATGTTGCTGGATTGTTAAAAAAATTGGAACTGCCGTACCGTGTACTCCGTCTTTGCGGAGGAGATATCAGTTTCACGTCTGCTTTAACCTATGATTTCGAAGTTTATTCCGCAGCACAGAAACGTTGGTTGGAGGTTTCGAGTGTAAGTAATTTTGAAACCTATCAAGCAAACCGTCTTAAGGTTCGCTACAAAGACGAGAACGGAAAGACCAAATTGTGCCACACACTCAACGGTTCGGCTTTGGCATTGCCGAGAATAGTGGCAGCATTGTTGGAAAACAATCAGACGGAAAACGGAATAATAATTCCTAAAGCATTGCAAAAATACACAGGATTTGAAAAAATAGATTAATCATCATTTTTTATTTCTCATAAAGTTTAATTGCTCGGAATACGTCTGCACTTAAAAGGGTGCAGACGTATTTTTCTTTTTGCTTACTTGCTATAAGGGTGAAAATAAAACGAAGTCTCAATAATTTAAAACGAAGTTTCGCTGCCGTGAAATGAAGTTTCAGAAAATTAAAACGAAGTTTCGTTGTTTAGTAAGTAGGTTTTATTCTTTTTTGTTTTATAAAAATTATTATTCTGTAATAATTTAAGAAAAAATACGTTATAAAGGATATTACTGTATTTGCTTTTGATTTACTTTTTTTGATATGGAAAGAATAGGAATGGCGGATTTAGGAAAGCAATATCTGAAACTCAAGGAGGAAATAAGCCTTGAAACGGATTCTGTTTTCAGTTCGGCACAATTTATCAAGGGGGAGAAGGTAGAAGAGTTGGAAAAAGAACTCGCTTCTTATCTCGGAGTGAAGCATGTTATAACCTGCGGCAACGGAACTGATGCTTTGCAGTTGGCTTTGATGGCTTTAAATCTGACAATCGGCGACGAGGTAATCTGTCCTTCGTTTTCCTTTATCTCTTCTGCGGAAGCAGTGGCTCTTTTGGGCTATAGGCCTGTCTTTGTTGATGTAAGTTATGATGATTTCAACATAACAATGGAGAATATCAAAGACGCCATAACCGTAAAGACCAAAGCTATAATCCCCGTTCACCTTTTCGGCCAAGCGGCAGATATGGAAAAGATAATGAATCTTGCCAATCAATACAATCTGTTTGTGATAGAGGACAACGCCCAATCCTTCGGTGCTGACTTTACTTTCTCTCAGAAGAATTAAAGCAAGAAACTCGGAACCATAGGCAACATAGGTTGCACCTCGTTCTTTCCTACCAAAAATTTGGCTTGCTACGGTGACGGCGGAGCGGTGTTTACAGACGATGACAGCCTTGCCGAAAAAATCAGAATGAGGGCTAACCACGGTATGAAAAAGAAGTATTTCAGCGAAATCATAGGAATAAACTCACGCTTGGATACTTTGCAGGCTGCGGTTTTGAAGGTTAAGTTATCGCATCTTGAAGAGTGCTTAAGCAAACGCAGGGAAGTTGCCTCAAGATACGATGAACTTCTGAAAGATGTAAGCGAAATTATTCTGCCTCAGCGCAAGCCTTCGGCAACTCATACTTTCAATCAATACACTCTGAAAATCAAGGATAACAAACGAAACGAACTAAAAACCTATCTTGAAAACAAAGGCATAGCATCTCAGATTTATTATCCTTATCCTCTTCACAGTCAAGAGTCACTGAGTGTTCTTTCACGCAAAGTAGGGGAGATGGCAGTAACTGAGCAACTGTGCAGGGAGGTTCTTTCTTTGCCGATGCACACAGAGTTGGAGGACGGACAGATTAAATATATAACTGACAGTATAAAGCAGTTTTTTGTTGATAATAATTAAAAAAGAAAAATATATGAGAATACTTATAACAGGCGGTACCGGATTTATAGGAAGCCATACTACGGTTGAGTTGCAGAATGCAGGATTTGACGTTGTCATTGCAGACAATCTGTCTAATTCCAATGCAGAAGTGGTAGACCGAATAGAGAAGATAACAGGTAAGAGACCCGATTTCATCAAAGCGGATTTAAGCAACGCAAGAGAATGTCGCTTAGTCTTTGATACCTTTACTGATATTGACGGCATAATTAACTTTGCCGCAAGCAAGGCAGTAGGAGAGAGTATGGAGAAACCTGTTATGTACTACAAGAATAACTTAGGTATTTTTCTCAATCTTGTAGAAGAGATGAAGAAAAGAAACATCAAGTATTTCGTTCAGTCATCTTCTTGCACCGTTTACGGAGAACCCGACACTCTTCCTATAAAAGAGACTTCTCCTGTTAAGACAGCAACTTCTCCTTACGGACATACAAAGAGAATAGTTGAAGAGATGTTGGATTTTATCACTGCAACATCGGATATAAAAGCCATTGCGCTGCGCTATTTCAATCCTATAGGTGCGCACGCTTCCGCTCTTATAGGCGAGTTACCTAACGGTGTTCCTAACAATCTTCTTCCTTTCATCACCCAAACTGCGGCAGGAATACGCAAGGAGTTGAAAGTCTTCGGCAATGATTACCCTACGCCCGACGGAACTTGCATAAGGGATTACATTCACGTAGTTGATTTGGCTAAGGCTCACGTTGTGGCTATACGACGATTGATTGACAAGAAGAATAAAAAGGATTTGGAATTTTTTAACATAGGAACAGGCAATGGTTTCTCGGTTTTGGAGATAATAAAAAGTTTTGAGAAATCAACGGGAGTTAAACTTAACTGGTCTTTTGCGCCGAGAAGGGCAGGGGATATCATACAAATTTGGGCGGATACTTCGTTTGCCGAAAAGGAATTGGGCTGGAAAGCCAAAGAAGATTTGGATTCGATGACTTCTTCTGCTTGGCGCTGGCAACAGACTCTTTAATTCATATTACATTAAACAGACAGAGAGACTTGCGTAATTTATTTATGCAAGTCTCTCTTTTTTTATTGAGTAGGGTAATTGTTTGTTAAGTCACTATCATACTTTGGGTTAATTAAATATTTTTTCACTCCGATGATTTTTTACTTTTATTTTATCTTAATTATTTGCTGATATATGGATTTATATTTAATTTTGCAGTCTAAAAATCTTAATCCGTTTGAGACGGTTTTTGATTTCAGTGTCAATCTAAGTTAATCCGATTAATACAAAACAAAGAATGAAAAACAAGTATATTGACCTTATAGAGCAGACTTTTGAATTTCCTCAAGATGAATTTTCGGTTGAGCAGGAGGAATTGAACTTTCATGATATTCCTTTAATGGATATTATCAAGCAATACGGAACTCCGCTCAGACTTACTTATCTTCCTAAAATTTCTTCCCAAATTCAGAGAGGTAAACGTTTTTTTAACGTTGCCAGAGCTAAGGTTGATTACAAGGGAACTTACAATTACTGCTATTGTACCAAGAGTTCACACTTCTCTTTCGTGCTTGAAGAGGTGTTGAAAAACGAAGTTAATCTGGAGACTTCTTCAGCCTTTGACATAAATATTATAGAAGAACTTTACAATCAAGGAAAGATAACCAAGGAACAATTCATTATATGCAACGGATTTAAACGTCCGCAGTATATAGAGAACATCGGCAACCTTATAGACAACGGTTTCTGCAACATAATCCCGATTATAGACAACATAGAAGAGTTAGACACTATGGAAAATGCAGTAAAATCGAGTTGTAATGTAGGAATAAGGATAGCAACCGAAGAAGCGCCGCAGTTTGACTTCTATACATCAAGATTGGGAATAAGATACAACAACATAATTGATTTTTACAAATCTAAATTACAAAATAACAAGAAGTTCAAACTAAAAATGCTTCATTTCTTTATCAACACAGGCATCAAGGACACTGCATATTATTGGAACGAATTAACAAAGTGTGTCAATGTTTACTGCGAGTTAAAGAAGATAGCGCCCGAGTTGGACAGCTTAAACATAGGAGGAGGTTTCCCTATTAAAAACTCCTTGGGTTATGAGTATGATTACGAATACATGGCGGAAGAAATACTTGCCCAAATCAAAGAAAACTGCAACAAAAACGGCGTAGAAGAGCCTAATATCTTCACCGAGTTCGGCTCATTCACGGTAGGGGAGTCGGGTTGCATACTTTACTCCATCATAGACCAAAAGAGACAGAACGACAGAGAACTTTGGTATATGATAGATTCTTCTTTCATTACCACATTACCAGATACTTGGGGCATAAATCAAAGATTTATCCTGCTTCCGATAAACAAATGGAACAACGAATACGGAAGAGTCTTCCTCGGAGGTTTGACTTGTGACTCCCAAGATTACTATTCGGCCGAGACACATTCAAATGCAATCTACCTTCCTAAGTTTCAAAACAACGATAACGAACCTTTGTACATAGGATTTTTCCACACGGGGGCTTATCAAGAGAGTTTGGCAGGTTATGGCGGCATTCAACACTGCCTTATTCCTCAACCTAAACACGTTATCTTAGACAAAGACGAAAACAATGAATGGACTACAAAACTTTTTGCCAAAGAACAGAGCCACAAATCCATGCTTAAAATCTTAGGATACTGATAATCCTTCTTTTGATAAAAAGAAACAGAGTGTTGATATTTTCATCTGCACTCTGTTTTTCTTATTTACTTAAGTTAAATCCAAGTTTCAGTCCGCTCTTTCCAACAAAACAACATTTTCTATATGATGTGTATGCGGAAACATATCGACAGGCTGAATTTTTACTACCTTATATTTGGAGCAAAGCAACTTTAAATCCCTTGCCTGCGTGGAAGGATTGCACGAAATGTAGACTACTTTCCTTGCCTTTGTTTTCAGTATCTGCAAAACCACGCTTTCCGCCATTCCGTTGCGGGGAGGGTCCGTTATTATTATATCAGGCTCACCGTTATTCTTTATAAACTCATCGTCTAATACCTTTGCCATATCACCGGCGTAGAAAACGGTGTTGTCAATTGAGTTTTCCTTGCTGTTGATTTTAGCATCCTCAACGGCATCTTCAACATATTCTATTCCGACTACTTTTTTCGCTCCGTCAGCAACAAAATTGGCTATGGTTCCTGTGCCTGTATAGAGGTCGTAAACAATGTCTTCTTTCTTTATGTCTGCAAATTCAGCCGCTATGGTGTAGAGTCTGAGTGCCTGAGGTGCATTTGTCTGATAGAAAGTTTTAGGACGTATCTTGAATTTCAAATCTCTGTTTTGCAAATCATTGAAACGGGGCATCTTTTCGGTGATATAGTCCTTGCCTTTGTAGAGAACGAAAGTCTGATCGCCCAAAGAGTCGTTCAATTTCGTATTTACGCAATATTGAAGTGAACTTATCTGAGGAAACTCTTCTGATATTGCATTCATAACCTTTGCTATCGTTTTGTCGTCTTGCTGAGCAAAGACAACAATAAGCATTATCTCTCCCTCTTCTGTTGTTCTTATCACAATATTTCTCATCATTCCGCTATGCTCTCTTATATTGTAATAAGGAATTCCTTCTTTCAGAGTGTATTCTCTTATGAAATTGCGTATTGAGTTTGAGGGTTCTTTCTGCAAAATGCAGTGTTCTATGTTCAAAACCTTATCAAAGAGTCCGCTGCAATGAAATCCGAGTGCAGGTTCATCGTCCTGACCTTTTATAAATTCCTTTTTCCACGCTCTTGACGAGAATGTGAACTCCAATTTGTTTCTGTAGTAATATATTTTTTCAGATCCGACGATTTCTTTCATATTTGAGCAGTCCACTCCGCCTATCCGTTCAAGGTTATCTTTGACTTGCTGCCATTTATATTGCTTTTGCCATTGGTAATCGAGCATTTGCCACGAACAACCTCCGCAATAAGTGAAATGAGGGCACTTTACATCAACCCTTTTATCAGAAAACTGCTTTA
>JAFVAP010000133.1 GCA_017480455.1 Bacteroidales bacterium
CTACGAATGTAATCTTATTTAACCACAATATAAACAGCCAGCAAAGATTTTATTCATCGTTTACGGTCTGTTTGCCGTGAGGATTGATAATAGTAACACTGTCAAAGAGTTCGTTTGCCGTCATTCCGTCGCCGAAATCCTGTCCGTCAGCAGTGTAACGTCTTATAGGATTGTTTGAATAGATAATCTTGGCATCCTTATTCCAATACAAATCATGGCAATACATAGTATCCTTGTTATTGTAGTTTATTATCTTGACGGAATCCTGCAAATGAACAAGATTTGTCCCTTGATAATCAACGGCATAGTTAGCCGTAAGCAATGCTTTGTCACTTAGATTATCATTAAAAAAAGTGACCTTTAGTCCTTGAGGAAAAACAGTCCTTGCACTGTCGCCCGAATAGGTCTCAACCAAAGAGGAAACCAAAAAAGCCTGCACCTTACCGTTTTCACTCTTATAAAGAGATATATCGTGCATAACTTGGGTAGGTTTTTTATTAAAATCCTTGTTCTCCTTTCCGAACCAATCTTCATTACAGGAAGAAAAAGAAAAGACTGATACGAACAGGAGAATGCAATATCCTATCCGTATCAGTCTGTCTGCAATATAATCAGAGAAATTCATTAACGTGTTCTAACGGTTGCTGTTCCGCCTATCCAACCACCTACACTTACAGTTCCGCCTGCACTTCCGCCCTCAAAGAATAGGTTTTCCTTAGTAGGGAAACGGCCATGTGCTGCGTTCATTACTCTGTTGGCATCGGCAGCAAGTGAAGGGTCAAGAGCTTTTGCTCTTGCTGCTTCGTCATAAGCAGCAAAGGCTGCGTTCTGACCTGCAGTTGCAAGATACATATTAGCAACCAAAAGAGTTGTTTTGCCTGCAAGGGATTTATCATAGCCGGCAGCACGACGTGCAGCAGTACGTGCAGCAGAATAATTTTTAGAACGGTAAAGAGCATTAGCCAATTGGTATGCAGCTTTTGCCTTAGTAGAAATATCTTCGGCAGTATTCTCTGCTTCTTCCAAATATTTAGCAGCAGAAGTGTATTCTTCCTTACCCACAAGCATCTGTCCCATTAAGAAAGCACTTCTTGGTGTAGGCTCTTGTTTGTGAAGATTTTCCGTAGCTTTAAAGAAAAGTTCACTCTTAGTACAATCCTTACGGCTAAGGTTTGTTGTTATCTTTTTCAAAAGGGCAAGGTCAGTAGGATTGTTGTTAAAACGGTTTTCATATATAGGAATAATCTTCTCACAAGAAGCAAACGGTTCTATCAAAGTTTCCAACGCTGCTATGTTGCTGCGTGTGTTGTCAAGTTCTTTTTGAAGTTTTTCCATATTTTTTGTATCATTGATTTGGGTTAGTGAATCCAAATCATTGGAAGTTTGTGTAAGCGAGCCCTCCATTGTCTCTGACGCATAGTCATAGACATCGAACAAAACGGACATCTGCTCGGTGTTAGCCTTTATAGCTTTTAGGTAGTTGATTGTTGCTTGAAGATAAAGCACACAATATTGTTGGTCTAAATTTGCGCCGCCTTCCTGTGCTGCTTCTTTATACAAATTGTATATAGTTTCGGTTTCATTCGGTTTATACTGTGAATATATCTGAGCCTTACGGGCAATATTATTCGCTTTATCGCCGAATGCTTCCGTCCTTTTATCGCAAACCATCAGCATATCATTAAAATACTGTTCTCTCTCTGCAGGAGTGGCTGCCGTTGCATAGAGGTTAGCCAATATTGCATTACCTCTGACATATGTATTGTTGTGGTACTTAGGGCAAAGTTCAACAACCTTTTTCCAAGGCTCATAAGCATCGGCCCACTGTTTTTGTTTATAAAACTCAACATAAAGAGAGTTGTTCATAATACATTCAGCACTGTCCTCGGGAGTTGCACCAAATCTCTGAGCAAAACCTAAGTTAGATGCTAAGACAAATGCTACTCCGCTAATCAATAAAGTTATTTTGTTCATCTCTTTTATAAATATTTTTTGTTTATTAATATCTTTTTTTCTATCTGTATTTTCTCTTTACAAACCAACGGTCTTTAGCCGTTATTGACAAACCCAAACTATAATAATTTTCTCTCATCAAGTCATTGTCAGTTGTTCCCATCTTACCGCACTCAAAAGAGAGATTAATATTAGTTCCCAATTTCTTTATAGGAATTGACAATCCGCATGAAACACCCATTTTGGAAAGTCTCTTTTGGTTTAAATAGATGTATCCGTTGTCATAATTCATTCCTAATCGATAAGAAATCTTTTGCAAATAAGAACCATAAATATTAGGAATAAATTCCGTGCCAAAAGATAGTTTTAAGTTATCTTTTAATTCAGTGAAATTTTGTACAAAAGAAAAATCAGACCATTTTGTATAAGCCACATCAGCGCCTATAAAAAACTTATTATGTCTTTCATATGAAATACCTCCTGCTATTGAAAGAGGCATATCTATATCTGTTGAAGAATTGCCGTATTCAACAGTGTCTTGCATGGTTGCAGCGCTGCCGCTGTTTATGAAAGTGTAACGGAAATACTCCTCATCAGCAGAATAAGTCGAAGGCAGACCAAGAGTAAGACCTAAGGTAAGATTGTCTCCGTTTTTCAAAGGTTGGATATATTGCAATCCTAAGTCAAAATCAAATGCCGAAACATTATAGTTGCGCTCTGCCCTTCCGTTCAAATAACCCTGAGCCCCGGCAAAATCAACCAAAGAACTGTAATAAAGATTGCCGAAAACATAAGAGAGATTGAAACCTATAGAAAACCGAGACAAAAAAGCATTGAAGAGCGGCTGATAAGCAAGGCCAAATGTCAGTTTATCAAGACCGCCTGATGCATCGAAACTCTCCGAATAAGTAGGAATATAATCCGCATCATTTATATCCGCACCGGAGATTAGCGTGTCTGATGCGCTGTAACTTACATCAGACAAAGGCGTAAGTCCCACGGCAACCTTTAAACTCTTAGACAAAGGAAAAGCCATGGCAATATTGGTCAAAGAAGACAAAAAACTGCTTGAGTGAAGTTCCTGCGAAGAGAGATTTTTCCACATCATAGAAAAACCTATATCAAAAACAAAAGACTGCGTATCTACCGCAGTATAAGAGGCAGGATTTTGAAAATTGACAAGATTGTTTTTCCGTAGGGCCTGCGAGACAGAACCCATTGAAGAAATGTATTGATTTTTTGCTACGTCAGTAGTTCCTATTCCATATCGGGAATAAGGAGAACTCATTGTATATTGCGACTTTGCCTCAAAAACAAAAAAGAGACAAACGAATAAAAACAATATATTATATCTTTTCTGCATTTAAATCGAATATTTTTTTTAAGCCATATAAAACTATATCCTTTTCATAAAAGGTTTTTCTGTCTATGTTATCATGCAAAAACATTGCATCTCCGCCCGTAAAAACGACCTTCAAACCGCAATATTTTTTTGCATAAGCATCAATCCTGCCTTCCAATTCAAAAAGAGTACCGTTAATAACCCCCGAAACAATACACTCTTCCGTAGTCTTGGATGTGAGAGATGCAGTTCTGATGCTATTTATTAACGGCAAATTTGCGGTAAAATTATGTAAAGCTTTGTATTTTGATTGCAAACCCAAACTTATACTGCCTCCTTGATATATGTTGTCCTTATCCAAATAATCAAAAGTTATACAAGTACCTGCATCTATAAGAAGAGTATTGGCACCGTAAATATGCTGAACACCTGCAACGGCAGCAAGTCTGTCCAATCCAACGGAATGTTTATCAATATAGGAATTTACAAAAGGCAGAGCGAAATCCCTGTCAAAAAGCAAAATATTCTTAAGTTCATCAACGTCAAAACTTTTCAACAGAGCCATGAAGTCAGAATTTTCGCTTTCATTTCTAACCGATGAAAAAATAATATCCGAAATGTGATATTCTCTTATTATTTTTTCGAGAATTTCTGATGTCAAACACTCTGCAGTATCTGAAAAACAAATCTTATCTTGCTCAAATATAGCGAATTTATCCTTAGTGTTACCTCTGTCTATTGCAAGTATTACTCTTCCCATAACGGCAACGGATTTGCATCAAGGAAATCTCTTAAAGTCATGTACTTCTCATAGGACTCCCTTTCCATAAAACAATCATTTATATCTAACGGATTGTTTTGCGAATCATAAATACTGTAGGTCTTTTTAATCAACTCTCCTGCTGAATTGAAAAAATAATCGGATTCTTCCAAGGCTACCTGTGCGCAACCTGAATTATATGTGTTGTAATGGCGGGAAAAATACCTCAAATTTCCGTCCTGCGAATATATTCTCTCATAAATAAAATCCCATGCTTGGTTTTCATTGAAGATATATTCCTTTATGTAGGTAAACTTCTGCTCTTCATTTTCTGTCTGCATGATAACATCATAGCGCTTTAGGAGTTGAGCATCTAAATCCTTGTTTGATGTATAAGGAAGAAAACCTTCCGAACCCGAATATACAGCCCAAGATGCCAATGAGGTGTCTTCCGACAGCAAGTCGGTTATAATGTCTATCTCATTAAAGACCTCATCAACCATATTCTGATTTTCCACCGACTCAACTTCCAATTCATATATCTCTTCATCGTCCTCCCACTCTACGTCTTCGCTAAGAGAAAATTCTTCCTCTGATTCAGAAGAGACCTCTTGGGCTTGTATATTTGAAAACAAGCCCAAGAAAATTGAATATATTATTAAATTAAACAATATCCTAAACATAAGAAAATCAAAATTAATCAACATCTAAGAACAAAGGGTCCCAAGGCGGAAGCATCTCAGCCTTTGAGTCAAGAATCTTAAGTATTGACTCCGGAACATATTTCTTATCAACTACAAGTCTGAACATATACTCGTCAAACCATTCATCGGTCATTATGAGATTACCTTGATAACCTGCATTAGGTCCCCAAGAGTTTTCAATTAACCATTTTACGGGTTTACCCTCACCGTCCAAATCAACGCCTTTAAGAGTCATAGCATGCGTTGAACCCGAGGCAAGAGTCTGAATGCGTTGCTTCTTGTTCATACCGAACTTAACACCCATAATAGTTTCATAATCAAAATTGTTTAAATCTAATGTTCCCGATTCTCCGTCATAATATTTACCCACATCGCAGGAAAAATACATAAGAGTTGAGTCTTTAATAGATGCTATCGCCATTTTCTTAATATCGTCCGCAGGCAGATTGATGTATTTCCAATTTCCGCCGTCCATAGTGTGCCTGTCGTTCTCCACTTCATACAACTTATAGAAAGGTCTCGAAGGGTCATTCATCAACATCACATAAGTATTTTTCAAATCTATGTTTATATACTTTTCGTAAAAAGATTTCGGAGTGTACTTTTCAGTACTTATGACGTTGTTGTTTGCATCTCTAAGCGTATATGTAAATTCCTTAACAGGCTCTCCGTATGCCAAAACCAACATAGCATAAATTTCTGATAACATTTCCGTTTTTTTGCTCTCCAAATCTTTATCTTTTCCCTTCATAGCCCGCAAAACAAGAGCATCTTCCTTTAATTTCAAAGTAATGAGATTATCTATTCTTGAAGTATTATTAGAGTTATATGTCTCAGGCTGAACAGTCGCAGGAACAACTCCGTATCTTGAAACCAAATCTATAACACCGCAAAAAGTTCCTCCGTCAGATAAAACATTCTTCA
>JAFVAP010000009.1 GCA_017480455.1 Bacteroidales bacterium
AATTCTTTCAAAGCACCTGCCAATGCGTATGAGGTCGCAAGAGTGTCTGCACCTCCCAATTTTCTGTCCGTCAAAAGTATTGCACGGTCAGCACCCATTGCCAAAGATTCTCTCAATATGGCTTCTGCCTGAGGCAATCCCATTGTGATAACCGTAACATTTGCTCCGAATTCATCTTTCATTTTCAAAGCAAGTTCCAATCCGCCCTTATCGTCAGGATTCATAATACTCGGAACACCTTCCCTGATCAAAGTACCGGTCTTCGGATCTATCTTTACTTCAGTTGTATCCGGTACTTGTTTTATACAAACTACTATATTCATTATTATATCGTTTTCTGTTTATTAATTTGTGTTTTGAAAGAGCCTTTCAAGCCCTTTTCCGTTATAAATTTCTCTTGCAGGATTTTGTTTTCAAGATTTATTTCAACAAATTCGCTGCAATAACCATACGTTGAACCTCAGAAGTTCCTTCGTAAATTTCAGTTATCTTGGCATCACGGAACATTCTTTCCACAGGATATTCTCTTGTGTAACCGTAACCTCCGTGGAACTGAATGGCTTTAGTAGTCATCTCCATAGCTGTTTCAGCTGCGAAGAGTTTAGCCATAGATGCGTCCTTGCTGTGAGGTAAGCCTCTGTCAATCTTATCAGCTGCACTTCTTACCAAAAATCTTGCTGCATTAATCTTTGTTTCCAAGTTAGCCAATTGGAATTGTGTGTTCTGGAATTGACCGATTGCTCTGCCGAATTGTTTTCTTTCCTTAACGTATTTAACCGTTTCGTCCATAGCACCTTGAGCAATACCCAAAGCCTGTGAAGCAATACCCAAACGGCCTCCGTCAAGCGTCATCATAGCTATTTTAAATCCTTTTCCCTCTTTTCCGAGTAAATTCTCCTTAGGCACTTCGCAATTTTCAAAAATAAGTTCGCAGGTAGCACTTCCTCTTATGCCGAGTTTCTTTTCTTTCTTTCCTATAGAGAAACCTTTGAAATCTCTCTCTACTATGAAAGCAGAAATTCCCTTAGTACCCAAACTCTTGTCCGTCATTGCAAAAACTACGTACACGTTAGCATAAGAAGCATTGGTGATAAAGATTTTGCTTCCGTTAAGTATCCATTTGTCACCTGCATCTACGGCTGTGGTCTGCTGCATTGCGGCATCGGTTCCTGCGTTAGGCTCAGTAAGTCCGAAAGCGCCTATCCACTCTCCCGAAGCCAACTTAGGCAAATATTTCATCTTCTGTTCCTCTGTTCCGAACATAAGTATAGGTTCAGCACACAAAGAAGTATGAGCCGAAACTACAACACCCGTTGTTGCACAATGGCGGGAAAGTTCCTCAACACACATAGAGTACATTTGGGTTGTACCTCCCTGTCCTCCGTATTGCTTAGGAATAGGAATACCCATAAGACCTATTTTAGCCATTTTTTCAACTGTCTCCATTGGAAATCTTTCCTGCTCGTCTATTTCAGCAGCCAATGGTTTAACTTCATTTTCTGCAAATTCTCTAATCATTTGCAAAAAAAGTTCTTCTTGTTTTGTTAAACTGAAATTCATTTATTGCGACTTTTAATTAGTTATTTTTTGTTTCAATTAAATATAAAATTTTATCAAGTAGCAAAATTATATATTTTTTTTCAAAGTACAATAACATTATCATAAAAAAATGAAAAAAGAGTGACTTTATCCCACTTTCCGCTCCCTTGTAAAAGGATTTTTCACTATATCTTTATACTGCATTCTATACCTGTTCTGCACCCCAAAATAAAAAACATCAAAATCCCAAACCTTTTTTTTATTTTTTATTAACCCAAAATTTTAACTCCAATAAAAATACTTTTTTATTTCAACCCTAAATCCCTTTTTACTAAACCCGATTTTTTTTAACCCAATGAAAAATTCCCTTTTTAATATCTCCGATTTTTTTAACCCAAATAAAAATCCCCTTTTTGTTAAACCCGATTTTTTAAACCCAATGAAAAAAAATCCTTAGAATTAAAATAAAATTTCAGAAAATTAAAATCAAGTTTCAGCACAACGAAATCAAGTTTCGGAAACTTAAAACGAAGTTTCAGTTTTTCTTTAATAGTGTTGCGCTTGTTTTTAATGAAAATTGAGGTTTTGTTGAAATAAAAATTTCTCAGGGCAGAATAAGGTCGCCGTTGTTTTTAATAAATTTATGCTGTGCTGATAATAAAATTTTTAAAAGAGGGATACCTTATTAATATACAGTGAGGCAGGGCTTGGGTGAACGGACGCAGAGGCGTAAGGGAAAGGAAATTTTACCTCTCTTGCTTGAAAGAAAGGAATATTTTAGTATTTTTGCAAAAAAAACGGAATGTAATGAAAACGGTAAACTTCATTTCTTTGGGTTGTTCCAAGAACACTGTGGACAGTGAGTCCATAGCAGGGCAATTAATCAGCAAGGGCTTCGATGTGGAGTTCGATTCCAAGGATGAAGACTTTGATTACGTGCTTATAAACACCTGCGGTTTCATTGACAAAGCCAAAGAGGAGTCTGTCAATACCATTCTCTCGTACGTGGCCTACAGAAAGAAGAAAAAAAAGAGTTTTAACATCATAGTTTTCGGCTGTCTTGCGCAACGCTACAAGGAGGATTTGGCAAAAGAAATACCCGAGATAGACAAGATTTTCGGGCTTATGCAACAGAAAGATATTATTGCCTATATCGATGAGCGTGAAGAGGTTAATGAGCAAGCAGAAAGAAAACTTTCCACACCTAATCATTACGCTTACGTCAAAATCTCCGAGGGTTGTGACAGGCATTGTTCCTTTTGCGCCATTCCTATGATAAGGGGAAGACACATTTCCCGACCCGTAGAAGACATTGTTTCGGAAGTCAAAGCCCTGTGCAAGAGAGGGGTTAAGGAAGTCATACTCATAGCACAGGACACCTCATATTACGGGCTTGACCTCTACGGTGAACGGCGTCTTTATTCACTTCTGACAGAACTCTGCAAGACTGATATTCACTGGATTAGACTTCAATACTCCTACCCTAACCAATTTCCGCAAGAGGTCTTGGATTTGATGGCCTCAGAGCCTAAGATATGCAACTATCTTGATATGCCGCTCCAACACATCAACGACAGGATTTTGCAGAGCATGAACAGGAACATCACAGGCAGGGAAGTAAAGGATTTAATAGAGAAGATAAGAAAAAAAGTTCCCGATATAGCGCTGAGAACCACCTTTATAGTAGGTTATCCTACAGAAACACGTGAGGAGTTCTCAGACTTAAAAGATTTTGTCGGCCAAACGGAGTTTGACCGTATGGGAGCGTTCACCTATTCTAAAGAAGAGGGAACTAAAGCGGCTGAATTAAAGGACAACATTTCAGAAAAAGAAAAGCAAAAACGCTTAGATGAACTCACTCTTATTCAACAGGATATATCCTTTATGCTAAACCAAAAGAAGATAGGCGGAACATACGAAATCCTCATAGACAGAGAGGAGGAAGAATACTTTGTCGGCAGAACTCAATATGACTCTCCCGAGGTGGACAACGAGGTTTTGATAGCCAAAAGTCAGTATCCCGCTCTAAGTATAGGAGAGTTTTATAAAGCAAAAATAGTTTCAGCCGAAGCCTTTGACCTTATGGGAGAAATAGTTTCTGAATAAAGTTTTACTTCATTAAAATAACATCACAGGAAAAGAAAGAAAAAAATTAAACATTCAAAAAATAAAAAACATTAATTCTATGAAATACGATATAGCAATCATCGGTTCGGGCCCGGGAGGTTACGTTGCAGCGGAAAAAGCCTCACAATTAGGGTACAAAGTAGCACTTATAGAGAAAGAACGCTTAGGCGGAATATGCTTAAATTGGGGTTGTATTCCTACCAAAGCCCTTTTAAAATCGGCACAAGCCTATCACTATGCCGTAAAGTCAGAAGACTACGGAGTAAAGATAAGCGGTGAGATAAAGGCTGACTTTAACAAAATGGTGGAACGCTCACGCAATGTTGCAGATATGATGAACAAGGGCGTGGAGTTTCTTATGAAGAAAAACAATGTTGATGTTATCTTCGGCAAAGGAACACTCACCAAAGAGAAAACAATAGAGGTGGAGTCAGAAGCAGGCAAACAGACTGTGGAAGCAGACAAAATCATACTTGCTTGCGGAGCCCACTCAAGGGTTCTTCCTAACCTTCCTCAGGACGGCAAACACATCATCGGCTACAGAGAAGCCATGACGCTTGATTATCAACCCGAAAGCATGCTTGTAGTAGGCAGCGGAGCAATAGGCAGTGAGTTCGCCCATTTTTATCAAAGCATAGGAACGCAGGTTACTTTGGTTGAGTTTATGCCTACCATTGTCCCTAACGAAGACAAAGAGGTTGCCTCCACTCTTCAAAGAGTGTTCAAGAAAAACGGAATGAAAGTCTACACTTCTACTTCAGTCGATAGCGTTAATGTAGTTGATAACAAATGCGTTGTGACTTTGAGCGGCAAAAAGACTGAAACGGTTGAATGCGACGTTGTTTTGTCGGCAGTAGGAGTTGAGACCAACCTTGCAGGACTTGGTTTGGAGAACATCGGAATAGAACCCGTAAAGGGCAAAGTACCTGTCAATGAATGGTATGAAACTTCCGTTGAGGGCATTTACGCTATAGGCGACATAGTAGGAGGCCCTGCACTTGCGCATGTTGCAAGCAAAGAGGCAGAAGTATGTGTTAAACATATTAAAGGATTGGAAGTCAAACCGATATCTTACAACAACATACCGGGTTGCACTTACACCACTCCGGAAATTGCTTCCGTCGGTCTGTCTGAAGACAAGGCTAAAGAGCAAGGCTATAACACCAAGACAGGAAAGTTTATGTTTATGGCATCAGGAAAAGCTACTGCAGCAGGAAACAGAGACGGTTTTGTTAAAGTAGTACTTAATGCTGACGACAATAAGATTTTGGGTTGCAGTATGATAGGCGACAACGTTACAGAGATGATTGAAGAGATTGTAGTTGCAAGGGAAAACTCTCTTAACGCACAAGATTTGATAGATTCCGTACATCCTCACCCTACAATGAGCGAAGCCGTTGCCGAAGCATTGAACAGCGCTCTCAATTCTTAAAGTCACACTTTAGCAAAAGAAGATAGTTCTGTGGTTTCAAAAGATTTAAAACCGTCGGATATTCTTAAAAAATTTTGGGGATATGATTCTTTCCGTTCCAAACAGGAAGAAATCATATCCTCTGTTCTTCTCGGCAGGGACACTCTCGGTATTATGCCCACAGGAGGAGGAAAGAGCATAACCTATCAAGTGCCTGCCATGATGAAAGCGGGCATCTGTGTTGTCATAGAGCCTCTCATCTCCTTGATAAAAGACCAAATAGATTCTTTGGAAAGAGTGGGAATAAAGGCTGTAAGCATCAACAGTCACCAAAGTACGGAAAAGAACGAAAGTGCTTTAAATCAATGTTATAACAACAGAGCTAAATTTCTTTTTGTTGCAGCAGAAAGGATTGCAGACCATAAATTCCAATATCATTTGAGGAACTTAAACATCAATCTTTTTGTCATAGACGAGGCTCATTGCATTTCGCAGTGGGGATATAGGTTCAGACCGACTTATCTCCGCCTCGGAATACTCAAGGAGTTAAGAAGCGGCGTTCCCATTCTTGCACTCACTGCCAGCGCTACGGAAAAGGTTCGGCAGGATATAGTAAAAGTATTGGCTTTCAACAAATTCTCGCTTATCACTTCTTCGTCTTACCGAAGCAATATACACATCAAAGTCAGCGAAACCACCGATAAATGCGGCAAGATAGCCTTAACGGTCAAGCATTTGGGAGGTTCGGGCATCGTTTATTGCAACAAGAGGGCTGAAACCGAGATAACGGCAGAGATTTTAAGAAGAGAGTACTCCTTAAACGCACGGGCATACCACGCAAACCTCTCTCAATATGAGCGCACTAAGGTTCAGAACGATTGGATTGCGAACAAGATACAGGTAATAGTTGCAACGACGGCTTTCGGAATGGGAATAGACAAACCCGATGTGCGTTATGTCATACACATTGACCTACCCCACTCCATGGAACGCTATTACCAAGAAATGGGACGTGCAGGCAGGGACGGTAAACCTGCTTACAGCGTAGTGCTTTACAATGAGCAAGATTTGTTTGAGCATGAATTTGTGAGCAAAAACGCTTATCCCGACAGGAAAACGGTGTCTGCCGTTTACAATATGTTGTGTAACAGGTTTAACATAGCGGCAAATAGCGGCGAAGGTGAAGAATTTCCGCTGAATTTGAATGACTTGGTACTCAAAAGCGGCGAAAACTTCCACACTGTCTTCAACTCGCTCAAAGTATTGGAAGACGGAGGCTGGATAAGGTTAGACAACAACGAAAAGCCTTACTCGGAAGTCAAGATATTGGTTGAAAACAGGGAACTCAACAACTTCATTGCCGAGTATCCTAACTACTATTATGTCTTTGATTACCTGTTGCGGCTCTATCCTGAGATACATCATGACTTTGTAAGGATAAACGAAAGCACCGCAGCCAAGAGTGCAATGTTGCCCGAGCGCACGGTGACAAAGGATTTGAAGACTTTGATGAAGTATAACATCATCACCTACAAGGAAAATATAAAGGGCGATTACATTGTCTTCAATGCCAACCGTCCTAACGACAACTCGCAGCTTTTCAGCCAAGAAACCTACTTTTTACCTAAGAAAGCGGCCGTAGAAAAGGCGGCATACATGAGGGAGTTTCTGCGCCTAAAGACTTGCAGGTGGAAGTTTATACTCAAGTATTTTCGGAAGAACACGGCGAATGCAACATCTGTGACAACTGCAAAAAGAAAAATAAAAAAGGAAATTAAACGTTATCTCATAAAAAATATAAAACAATTAAATAACAATTAATTAAACAGCAACATGAAAAAACTTACATTATTGCTTTTAGCAGGTTTGTTTGCTTTTTCCCCTATGGTGAAAGCGGACGAGGGAATGTGGCTGCTTATGTACTTAGATAAGCAGACCTACAAGGATATGAAAGCCAAAGGATTGAAACTTTCGGCTAAACAAATTTATGACATAAACAAGGCTTCTTTAAAGGATGCTATTATCCAGTTCGGAAGAGGTTGCACGGGAGAGATAGTTTCCGACCAAGGACTTATCCTTACCAACCACCATTGCGGTTATTCGTGGATTCAATCTCACTCTACGGTTGAACACGACTACCTTTCCAACGGTTTCTGGGCTTACAGCAAGGAAGAGGAACTGCCAAACCCGGGCTTGACTGCAAAATTCTTTATCCGCATGGAAGATGTCAGCGATAAGGTTCTTAAAGGCGTAACCGACAATATGAGTGAGCAGGACCGCTTGTCAAAAGTGAGACAAAACTCTAAAAAAGTTATCGAAGATGCTACCAAGAACACTGGCTACAATGCAGAGGTTTCCACCATGTTTAACGGCAATCAGTACATTCTTTTCGTATATGAGATTTACAAAGACGTACGTCTTGTGGGCGCTCCTCCGTCTTCTATCGGTAAGTTCGGCTCTGACACCGACAACTGGATGTGGCCGAGACACACGGGCGACTTTTCCGTTTTCAGAGTCTACACTGACAAGAACGGTAAACCCGCTGAGTACTCCAAAGACAACATTCCTATGAAACCGAAACACTTCTTGCCTGTCTCCATAAAAGGAGTACAGAACAATGACTTCGCAATGGTTATAGGTTATCCCGGAACGACAGACAGATTTCTTCCTTCCGAGGGAGTAAAACAAGCCATAGACGTTTACAACCCTTCAGTGGTTACTGCCAGAGAGGCTTTGCGCAACGTAATGGATGCAGACATGAAAGCCGACCCTAAAGTAAGAATACAGTATGCTGCTAAATTTGCCTCTCTTTCAAATTATTGGAAGTTCTACATAGGACAGACACAATGCCTTAAGAGACTTAACGTCTACGGAACTAAACAAGAGACCGAAAGACGCTTGGCTGAATGGATTAACGAGGACAAAACAGGCGCAAGAAAAGAACTTTACGGCAATGTTCTTTCGGATATAAGCGACTATTACACAACTTATTCTGACTATGACTACCTAAGAGTTTTCACCAACGAGGCCATATTCCGCGGAGCAAGCGTTTTCTCGATTGCAATGCGTTTGGAAAGTTTGGAAAAAGACATTATGTCGGGCAAAAAGGAAATAAACGAAGAACTTATCCAAGAAATGGAAGAATATCTTAACGGAGTATTCAAAGACTACAACGAGGCAACGGAAGAAAAACTTATGGCAGCAGGTCTTAACGTTTATTTCCGCAACGTGCCTATGACTTTGCAGAGCAAGGACTTCCTTAACTACGCATTCAAATACGGTTATGACTTTACACAAATGGCTAACGATATTTTCTCTTCTTCAAACCTTGTAAGCAAAGAAAAAATAATGAAAGCCTTGAAAGGAAAAGACCCGTCATTGTTAAACAACGACCCTGCATATATTCTTACCAAACAAATATTGGACAACTACCGCAAACAGATGCAGACAATCCAAGAAGGCAGAGATAAACTCAGCCGTGCCAACCGTTTGTTTGTCAAGGGAATAATGGAAATGGACAGCAAGAAACATTTTGCTCCTAATGCCAATTCAACCATACGTTACACCTACGGACAAGTTAAGAACTATTCTCCTAAAGACGGAGTTACCTATAATTATTACACCACCCTTGACGGCGTAATGGACAAAGAGGACAACTCATCTTGGGAGTTCACCGTACCAAGTAAACTCCGTGAACTTTACGAAGCCAAAGACTACGGCCAATATGCTTGCAACGGAACCGTGCCTGTGGCTTTCCTAAGCAACTTAGACATCACGGGAGGTAACTCGGGTTCTCCTACCTTGAACGCTAAGGGCGAGTTGATAGGACTTGCTTTTGACGGCAACTGGGAGGCAATGAGCGGAAACATCGCTTTCAACCCTGATTTGCAGAGATGTATATCGGTAGACATACGCTACGTCTTGTTTATCATAGACAAATTTGCAGGCGCTACCAACTTGATAAACGAAATGAAGATAGTAAAATAATCAAAATTTCAATTCCGTCGCTGCTTTTTCACGAAAGGACTTCAAAGAAAGCAGCACAAGAAATTATCAAACATACGCACCCCGTGATGAGTGCGTATGTTTTTTTGTCCCTCCCCTGCCCTCTGTTGAAATAAAATAAAGTTTCAGCCCTACGGAATTTGATTTCAGCCAAACGAAACTTCGTTTTAATTCATCGAAACTTGATTTCATTCCCCGCACCCAAAAGCAATTATTTCTCTATCCAAAATCAAAGCTATTTTTCATTCTCCGCAATACATGTCTTCGTTATATTCAATTGCAAGTAATTTTTTTATTAACAAAACGAGGTTTTACTTCATCAAATTAAGTAACAACAACGCAAAGACAATCAACAAAAAAACGGCAGGCTATACTATAACCCACCGAAAAATTACAAAGTATCATTTCAGCATTTTATTTCCTCGTCAAACAGATTATTAAATGCAGCAGAACATGAATTTTATTGCCCCTTAATAAAGTTTTACTTCAATAAATTAAGTAACATCAACGCAAAGACAATCAACAAAAAAACGGCAGGCTATACCATAACCCGCCGAAAAATTACAAAGTATTGAATTAAGCATTATTTCATTGTTATGCCGTTGATTTTTTGCATCGAAGAAATAAATCCTCTCAGCGTAAATTCATTTCTCTAAATATCCATAACAAAAAGATATAACTCCTTGACTTCCTCGGAAATAAACTTAGCCGAACGTATGCAGGTAAGCCACTGAGGAGGTGTCTCGGGCAGCAGGTTTATGACTTGGCGCAGGGAACTGCGGATTTGCGAAGCTGCTGCTATGACTATGAATATAGGAGGGAAATGTATGACGTTTGTTCCCAAACCTTGGGTTGATGTAAAGACAATAGTGCCTGTACGTGATACTATTCCCTGACAGAGAGAGATAAGAACTTCGGAATTATTCTCTGAAAGAGCAGTTTGTATCCCGTTTACTTCCAAAAAAGAACAAAGATTTTTGGAAGCAGAGGCTATATTGTTCCAGTGTCTGTAGGAGATAAGCGTTTTCAGTTTATAAAACATCTCCCCTTCGTTTTGGCAATAGATAAATTTGCCGCCCTCATCGGTTATCTTTTCGGCAAAAGTCATCACAGGGTCTTCGTCAGAGTAATACAACTCATCGTCGTTTATCTCCGGCACTGCCACCTGCTCCGCCGAATTGAGAAGAGAGGAACGCAAAAGTTTCAGTATCTTTTCTTTGTCCGA
>JAFVAP010000134.1 GCA_017480455.1 Bacteroidales bacterium
GTTTGCGGAGTTATTTGCACCTCAAATGCAAATTTATTATTACCATCTGAGGCAAAAACATCACTTATATAATCATTTCCTCTATGTTCTTTCTCTACTTCTAATCCAATGGATTTACAAATATTAACAATAGAATCTTGTACTTTTGTATGTAATTCTGTCATAATAAAAATAATATTTATTTCATCAAACTCTTGTCTTAAAAATGTCACCTAGCATTATTATCGTTGGGATTGTCTCATTTGTTTATACTATTACCTTCGTCTTTACTCGTCTTCTGTCATTTGTTCGTAATATTGCCTTCGTTTTTCTTCGTATTCTCTCAATTGTTCGTAATATTGTCTTCGCTTTTCTTCGCTATCCCCTATTATTGCAAGGATAATATATACCCAAAGCGGAGTTATAATAAAGCATAAAAAAATCCAGTGAATAGGATTTCTTCCTCTGCTTTTGGCCATCTTGTAAGGAATTAAACCAAAGAAAATAAAGATTACAGGAAGAACAAGTGCAAATAGCACTATTAACTGAATTATCCCGACTCTATTATCATTGCAACTCTTTAATTCAAAATCTATCATAAATGCTCTTTCACTCTTAGGAATGTAATCTGCTTTATAATAAACATAATCAGCACTTCGTCCAAAAGCAAGTATAGTAAAAGTTTTAGAACACTTAGGCGGAATTTTTGTTCTTTTATTTATATGTTTATAATCCAAAACTTCACCATTCATATTCTTATATATAATATTGGCAGAAAAAGAATATATGGTTGTATCTGTATTATTTCTCAAGGAAATAGTTGCAGTGAAGTCTGTAAAATCTTGTGAAAAAGACACAACAGTAAGAGCATTTTTATCAAACGTTTTATTCGTTTTACCGGTTTCTGCAAACAATAAACAGGAACTTAACACTAAACATATATATAATAAAAAACTCTTTTTCATAATAACATTCGGATTATTCTTTTGTTACTTTTTCATCTAAGTTTTTCAATTCTATTGGCTCAACGCCTGTTCATAGATTTTATAATCGTCTGAATCCATATCATAAGTCGCAATTATATTCTTCATATCTTCGTCAAACAAGAAATAGTGTTTGCCAAAAACAATATCACCTTTTCTATTCTTTGCTCTGTATGTATGAATTGCTTTAAAACCTATAAATTTCTTACCCTGCTTTTCTAATTTTTCTCCCAACTCTTCATTATTCTTCTCCATCAAGTCATACTTTTCCTCCAATTTTTCTTTCATTTGAGAATATTCTTCATACTCCTGTTTAGCTTTATTGTAATTATGTCTTGAGTATTCACTATAAGCATCACTCCAAATTGCCATGGAAGATTTAGCACTCTCTATTTCTTGATTTATTTTCTCTAATTCTTCTGCCAATTCATATGCATCCATAATTGCATCATAAATAACAGGGTCATCATTGGGAGAAAAAGCACTGTCTATTGTCGTTTCGACAGGGTCATAACTATCCGGAATATACAAATATTTAGATATATACTCCTTAATTAGCACATTTGCCTTATCTTCCGGTGATTTAGAACAACTGAAAAATAAGATTACCGATAAAATAATTAATACTCTCTTCATGGTTTTATAATTTTATTGATTATAATATTTTATTTTGCAAATATAAAAATAAATATCGATTTATCAAATTTTATTTATAAAATCATAAACTTTAAAATACAAAAACAAAGAGGCGGAATTAATCTTCCGCCTCTTTGTTCTGTGTCTGTAATTTATCAAATCCTGTTAGTTCAACGGTGTTGCCGTGTTTCCGCTTTGAGCATTGCCGTTAGTAGTCGGAACAGACGGAACATTAGTGTTGTTTAATGTCTGATTAACTTGTCTGTTCTTTGGTATAAGAGCAGAAGAGAACAAACAGAATACTACCATTGCACCTGCCAAAAACCAAGTTGCTTTTTCCAAAAAGTCAGTTGTCTTTCTAACTCCCATTACTTGATTTTGGGAAGCAAAATTGGCTGCCAAGCCACCGCCTTTTCCGTTCTGAACTAAAACAACTAACGCCAGCACAATAGCTGCAATCATAATCAATACTGTTACTAAAATAAACATATCCTCAATTTGTTTTTATAAGTTTTTAACTATTTTTTATTTTTTCAATTTGATTTGCAAAGTAAATACTTTTTTTTGGATTAGACTCCATAAGTTGCTGATAAATTTTCAAGGCTTTGTCTTTGTTTCCCTGCTTTAAGTATATTTTAGCCATAGTTTCGCTTACGTGCTTAAACTCATCGTCGGCACTTTGTCTCAAAGCAGAGTCTATATTCACATCTTCCTCTCCGTCTGTCTTCTGTTCGGTATTTATCTTCGGCCTTTCGATTTTCAGAAAACGGTTTATAAGTTCTTCTTTCGTAGGATTGTCAGACAAATTCTCTTCTTCATAGGAGTTTATTTCTGAAAGTATGTCTTTCTTTTCCTCTGTCCTCTCCTGCTTATTTTCTTCCGGAGTTATTTTTTCTTCTTGCATTCTTGCCCTGTTCTCTTTCAGTCTGTTGAGATTTGACAAGGCAGAGTCTATAACCACTTTCAGATGCTCTCTGTCAGAAACGAAGAGAGCCGTTTTTGACAACCACTCATTCTTGTTAAACGAATTGACAATGAAAGCAAACTTCGTTCCGAGTATCCAAAAAGTGCTGCAGTAAGGATACTGTTTCACAAGCCTGTCCATTGCAAGTAAGTCCTGCATACTTACAATGTCTTCACGCATTGCCAACATCTGATTTAACCTTTCTTTATCCATTCTGCACTGAATTTAAAAACAATTTTCCAAATCCTAAATATCCATACGTTTTTTATTCCACTTCCGCCACCACTTTCAACGTTGTCCTCGACGGAGTGGTGTTCGAAGAAACCGTAACATATTTTTCTATCCTCATTCCTTGAACTCCTTTGGAGTCGTAAGAAACTGAAATCAATCCTTCTTTACCCGGCTTTATTGCCTCCTTAGGATAATCAGCCACAGTGCAACCACAGTTTGCCGAAACATCACCTATAACAAGGTCATGTTTACCCACGTTCTTAAATTTGAAACTTCCGGTAACTTTTTCTCCCGAACGTATGGTATGGAAGTTCAACACATCGTTCTCAAACTTGATAGCAGCCTGCTCTTCTATAACCGAGACGTCCACACCCTTTTCTTTCTCAGAACAAGAGAAGAAAAGCAAAGGAGCAAAACAAAGGATATATAGATATTTTTTCATATTGTCTGTTCTTTGTCAGAGTTTTCCAACAAGTACTCATCGTCATTGTACTTGTGAATACGGTTTTCCTGCCTTAAGTCTATGATTATTCTGTCCAAAATACCATTAACGAACAAGCGGCTCTTCTCCGTGGAAAATTCTTTTGAAAGTTCAATATACTCATTTAAACTTACACGCAAAGGAATGATAGGAGAATACAAAAATTCGCTTATTGCCATTTTTATTATTATCATATCAATAAAGGCAATTCTGTCCATATCCCAATTCATTATTCTTTTCTCAATCAGAGAGTCGTACTCGTCCCAATGAATTGCGGTATTGCGGAAAAGATTTTTCATAAAATCTTGGTCAGACTCCAAAGTATCTTCGGCCTTATTGTCAAACGGAGTTGATAATTGCTTTGCTCTGCAATCGCCGTCTTCCCAATTTCTAAGCAAAACAATGACTACTTGACACAAATACTCATAATCGTCCTCCCAAGAAAAATGACGCTCTATCAGAAGTTCATAAAAACTTGCGTTTCTTATGATATAGTTCTTGAAAAGTTGGACTATTACCCGTCTGTGTTCTTCAAAAGTAACTTCCTCTTTGTTCATGTAGTCTTTGTAGGAGTCTGAGCCTTTGAACTTAATGAATATCTGCCTCAAAATTTCCTTTTGCTCATGCCAAGAGATATGAAGGCGTTTTATGTTCTTCATCAACTCCTCACATTCGGCCATTCTGTCAAACATAGGATTGTTTACAAAACGGTAACTCGGATTTCGCTCCTCCTCGGTAGGGTAAAATTTATTTTTTCCTTCCTCTATGAGTTCCGATGCTATGTCTTTGATTTCAAAAATAATAGATAAAAGATATACTTCCAAGTCATACATTTCGTCTATGTTGTTAAACATCCATTTTTCTTGAAAGTTAATATCTTTCTGCCCGGAAGTATGGTAGGCGTATAAGGATTGAAGCACTTTTGCTCTTAAAAAATGACGGTTAAGCATTGTTTTATTATTTTGAAATTCTGTTTCAGTTTGCAAAAATATAATTTTTTTTTGGTTTATTAAAGTTTTATCAAGTTTTTTCTATGCCTTACAATAGTTTATTGCAGACTTAGGAGCAGTCTCTTCGGATTTTTCAGTTGTAAAATCCCTTTTCATAAACAAAAAAACAAGTTCCTCCTATACGGAACTTGCCTAAAAAAAAGTCTTTAATTTTATTTCAGCCAAACGAAACTTCGTTTTAATTTTCTGAATCTTCGTTTTAATTTTTTAAAACTTGATTTCAGTGCAGCGAAACTTCGTTTTATTTTTCTGACACTTTATTGCAGTAAAGAGATTTTAAATAAAATTTTTATTTAGGTGCTTTTTTAATCAAAATAAATGCCACTACTGAGAAGATAATCAACGGAATAGAGACGCCGAGAACGGGAGATAAATTGCCGTTGGTTGCAGAGGCTATCATCACTTTCATCATCAATATAAGGACAAAAGCCAAACCTATGGCCAAGGCAAGATTTGCACCCATACCTCCTCTTTTTTTCTTACACGAGAGCGTAACTCCTATAATCGTAAGTATGATATAGGCAAAGGGATTAAACAACCGTTGGTATTTTTCTATCAATAACTCCGGCACTTTAGAACTTCCTTTCATTGTTTCGCGCTCAATGGTTTTGTTAAGTTGAAAGAAGTCCAGTACATCTACCTTAAACAGTTTCATATTAAAATCCAAAGGGGTCAAACCCAAATCCAACCTCATGGAAGAGCCTCTCTGAAGACTTTCGTTTTTAGCATTTACCGTTCTGATTGTGTAATCAAAAAGGACCCAATCCTTTGTCATTGAGTCATATTTTACACTCTGCGCCGTAATCTTTTCAACCAATTCATTACCTTTAAAAACCTCTTGTGTAAAAAGATAGCCTACCCCATTCTCTGCATCATAGGTTTTTATGTATGCTTGTTTGTCCGCAGCGTTTTGAACATGTATGTTGTCTTGAACATTAACATATCTGTTTCTATAATAAATCCGTTCAAACTCATATCTCGTTACATTGAGCTGAGGAATAAGAAAGTTAGACAGATACAGCATAATAATTCCCACAAAAACAGCACTTACGATAAAAGGTCTCAACAAACGCTGAAAAGATATTCCTGCTGCGAGAACGGAAACTATTTCCGAACGGGCGGTTAAGCGTGAGGTGACAAAGACTATTGATATAAAGAAAAAGAGATGCCCGAACTGATTGGTGAAATAAGGAGCCAGATTAAGGTAATAATCAAAGATAAGTCCCTTAACAGGAGCGTGCTTATCAATAAAATCATCTAACTTAAAACTTAAGTCCATTATGATAATGATTAAGTCAATCAGTAAGATGGAAACCAAAAAAGAAGACAATACTTTTTTGATTATATACCAATCAAGTCTGTTAAGAAAATATGATTTTCCTTTTTTCATTACTTGTTTCTAAAGTCTTCTTGAAAGTTTTTCAACCATTACGTTCTTCCATTGCAGAAAATCACCCTGCAAGATATGTTCACGTGCCTGTCTTACCAACTCTAAATAAAATGCTAAATTGTGTATGGAAGCTATTTCCAAAGCAAGCAACTCTTGAGATACGAACAGGTGACGCAGATACGCTTTTGTATAGATTTTATCCACCCATGCAGTACCGTTTTCATCAACAGGCGAAAAATCATCAGCCCATTTCCTGTTACGCATATTAATAGTTCCCTCCGAGGTAAAAAGCATTGCGTTTCTGCCGTTTCGTGTCGGCATCACACAGTCAAACATATCTATTCCCAAAGCAATACACTCCAAAAGATTTTGAGGAGTGCCGACACCCATTAAATAACGCGGTTTTTCCTTAGGAAGAACGGAAGTACACAAATCAGTAATTTCATACATTCTTTCCGTAGGTTCGCCTACAGAAAGTCCGCCTAAAGCATATCCGTCAGTGTCATATTGCAGTACATCTTCACAAGCCTGCTTTCTTAAATCATCGTACACGCTTCCCTGCACAATCGGGAAGAGGCTTTGCTGATAATCATATACCGGAGAAGTGGAAGCAAACCTGTCAGCACAACGTTTAAGCCATTGTGATGTTATTTTAAGTGAATTTTTTGCGTACTTGTAGTCACAAGGATAAGGAGTGCATTCGTCAAACGCCATAATAATGTCCGCACCTATCAGTCTCTGAGTGTCAATAACGCTTTCGGGAGTAAACTTATGAAGAGAGCCGTCTATGTGTGAGCGAAACGTACAACCCTCTTCAGTAATCTTACGGATTTTACCTAAAGAATAAACTTGGAAACCTCCGCTGTCGGTAAGCATAGGCTTATTCCATGAGTTAAATTTTTGAATACCTCCTGCTTTCCTTATTATTTCAGTACCGGGACGAAGATAGAGATGATAGGTATTGCCGAGTATGATTTGGGCTTTAACTTCTGTTTTCAGAACATTAACATCCACTCCCTTTACACTTCCTATCGTACCTACAGGCATAAAAATCGGGGTAAGGATTTCTCCGTGTGCGCAAGTTATTCTTCCTGCCCTCGCTTTACAATCAGATGATAAAGAGTTGATTTCAAATTTCATAACGAGTTTTCAACATTTTATGGTAAAGAAAATTTTTTACAAAGATACTTATAAATGATGAATAATGAATAAATTTGCAAGAAAATATTTTATTTGATATGTTCGATTTTTTGGATTATAAGTTCACTGCCCCAATTATTGCACTCTGTTCCGTAACAGGGCTTATCCTTATCTTTCAAGTGATGCATTACATATTGGTTTACGGAAGAATAATCTTCCACAAACGCAAATCCGATGAAAGAGACGGTGAAACGGAGGCACTTAATGAAAAAGGAGTAAGCATAATCATTGTCGCAAACAACAACAGTTCAGCTTTGCAGGACGAACTTCTGAAAATATTGGAACAGAACTATCCTTTGTTTGAAGTTATCGTCGTTAATGAACACTCAACCGACGATTCGGAGTTTGTTCTCTATGTTTTACAACAGACTTATCCTCATCTGAAAGTCATCAATCTTCAACCCAATGCCAACAAATTTTCAGACAGAAAATTTTCTCTTTCCATAGGCATACGCTCTGCTAAATACGACACCGTGGTTCTTTCTGATATAATCAGCGAAGTAAAAGACTTCGATTGGTTAAAAAACTTCGTTGCTCCGTTTCAAAGACCTAAGAAAATACTTGTAGGTTACACCGCCGTCAAAAAGACGAAAGGACTTTTCAATCAATTAGTTCAGTACTACCATGCGACGTGGACAATGAACTCTTTAGGCTCTTTAATGCTCGGAATGCCCCTTTCGGCAGACGGAGGCAACATGGCATACGACAAAAACTTCTTTTTCAAAAAAGGAGGTCTGATTGCACAATACAGAGACGATTGTTCGCAGGAGGATTACTTCATTTCTCGCTTTGCCACAAAAAACAATACTGAGATTAATCTCAACAAGGACTCATTCATTTATGCACCTGCCTTTTCGTCTTACGCATCTTTCAGACGCAATGCTTATGCCCGTTTTCTGTCTCACAAAATCTTTCCTACAGGAGCAAAATTCCGTCTTGCATTGCTTCCTCTGAGCACTCTGTTTTTTTATCTTATCTTGATTTTTTTATTGATTATAGAATTTCCTTGGCAATATATTTTAATTCCTTTCGTTATTAAGTGGGTGGTTCAGAACATTTACTACAAGAAATGTATGAAACGTCTTGGTATAGAAAAGAATTGGTTTTTCTCTCCTTTGTATGAGATTTACTTTATTTTCTTTAACTTCAACCTAAGGCTGAAAAAATTTTTCCACCGCAAGAAAAAACACAAAATAAAATGGGAATAACTCAACGGCAACTTACAAGCAGGGCTCAGAAAGATTATGAACTTGTTTTGTTAGCAAGAGAAAAAGGCGACCAAAAAGCTTACGCTGACTTGTTAGCAACATACAGGGAACCCGTTTATTATATGTTGCTGAGAATGACAAGAAACACTTGTGACGCAGATGATTTGACGATAGAGGCTTTTGGTAAGGCGTTCAAATCATTAGATGACTACACCCCGGAATATGCTTTCTCTACTTGGTTGTTTAAAATCGCTACCAATAATTGCATAGATTTTATCCGAAAACAAAGAACCTATACCATATCTATTGACCAAGAAGACGACAATGAAGCGCATTCACCTTCTGCAATAAAGAATTTGGCTTCCGAAACAAAGTCTCCCGACGAGGAACTTATGTCCGAACAACAGAAAGTTTGGGTACACAACATTGTTTCCCAACTTAAACCTCACTACAGAATACTCATAGAGATGCGGTACTTTGAAGAAAAGTCATACGAAGAAATTGCATCAACATTGAATATGCCTTTAGGTTCGGTGAAAGCAAAATTGTTCAGAGCAAGAAACCTTTTGACGGAAATAATAAGAGACAGTAAAAATCACATTTAGTCAAATGACTTTCAGATACTTTGATTTCAAAGACTCAAGTTTTTCTTTACAAAAAGAAAAACTTGCTTTTTCTGTAGCCGAAGACCTTTATATATCTTCATTTCCTAAAGAAGAGAGACGGAGTCTTTCTTCCGTATACTGCCTTATTGAGAAAGAGTACTTTGAATTTCTGCCTCTGTTTTCTGACACTGAGTTTGTAGGTTTTATCACTTTATGGCATTTTGATGAATTTATTTATGCAGAACATTTTGCCGTAAAATCCAATCAACGAAATAAAGGAATAGGTTCTTCTTTCATCAAATGCTTAACGGCAAACGAAGAAAAGCCCATAGTTCTCGAAGTTGAAAAGCCTCTGAACGAAACTACAGTGCGGAGAATAGAATTTTACAAACGCTTAGGTTTCAAAATGTATGACAATTACTATTTTCAACCGCCGTATAACGAAGACTCGGAAGGATTGGAATTAAAAATAATGGTTTTTGAAAAAGGTAATACCTCTCTTGAATTTGAAAAAATAAAGCAAACTCTTTATTCCGAAGTATATAAAGTCAGTAAAGAATACTGTCATTCAAATAAACAGCCCTCCTATTCTAAGCCCAGAAGTATCTGAACTTAACATTGACAAAAAGAAACAAAATTTCACCGAAAAGAATGCAAGTTTCCCTTAGATGAATGCAAGTTATCTCTTTTTATCGGGAAGTTCCGCATAGGTTTCTTTAATAATTTCACAAACGTATTCCCTGTTATCAACCTCTTGAATAAAGAGATATTCCTTTGCTCCGGGATAAGGCTGAGCCGTTGTCACTTCTTTCATATAGCGTTTGCCTCTTTCAGTGGGTTTAAGCAAAAGTCTGTCGTCACAAACGTAGCCAACCATCTTATCCTTATAGTAAATGCCGTATTCACCGAACATTTTCCTCAGTCTGACTTCTTGTAAAGAAGCGGTCTGGTCTTCAATAAATCTAATAAAACTTTCAGTGCAAGCCATAATACTTTATTTTAATCACGGTGAAGTTGATTTGATTTATATTCATTTATCATTTCCGCTATCTTATTTTGCAATTCCTCTTGTGTATGTGTAAAATTTCTCATACAATAACGGGATTCGTTACCGCAAATCAAACATTTCCTCGGCTCAATGCCGATATCCTTGCGCGAAATAGGCACTCCGCCAAAATCTATCACATCTATGTCAAACAATCTTCCTAAAGGATGCTGCTCTTCTATGCTTACAAGCCGTTTTTTCACCGTTTTTGCCTCGCCTTCTACAACAAAGTAAGCCTCAAAACCTGTTTGCAAATCCTTTTCCTGACGATATAGAACGGAGGAACTAAATTCCTGCTCAATGGATTTAAGAGCCTGCTCAGCAACAAAAAGAGAATTAACGTTTCTTTTTGTCTTTCCGGGCATTATAACTGTAAGACAAAGTAATACTTTATCTTTATACTTTTCTAAAAGTTCTCTCTGTGTTTGCTGTCTTTCGTCTCAGCTTAACA
>JAFVAP010000135.1 GCA_017480455.1 Bacteroidales bacterium
ACAAGCAAAGAGTCGATAGAGGAGAACAATTTCATAGTTTTTGCTGCGCCTAAAGACACTTTGACACAACAAATGCAGGCAAGCGCTCAGGAAGAAGAGAAATCGCTTGACTACAACATCTCTTTGGACCTTAATGTTAATCCTAACGCAAAGTTGTATATTCCTATTGATTTCACGCAAGTAAAAGGTGACTTGGCAGCAGCAGGAAACGGAGATATAAAAATAGCAATGGATTCCAAGGGTAAGTTTTCCATGATAGGCACTGTTGCAATTGACAACGGAAAGTTTAAGTTCAACATCATGGACCTTATGGAAAAAACCTTTGATATAGAGCAAGGAGGTACGCTTACTTGGAACGGAGACCCTGCAGGCGGAATTTTAGACCTTACTGCCATATATAAGACCAAGGCTTCTTTAGCTTCTATCCTCGGAGAGACGTATTCCAAGCCTGTAGATGTGGAAAATATTATCAATATCACGGGTCAGATGACTAATCCTCAACCTTCGTTTGACATTCAGTTGCCTAATGTCGATGACCAAACGCGTGAGCAAGTCTTTATGAACATTGACCGTTCCGATGAGAAGGTTATGTTGGAGCAAACTGCATCTTTGCTTCTTACCAATCAGTTTTACCTTTCGCAGGGTAACTATCAGAACAATGCTTTGCAATCAGGAGTTACTTCTTCCGTAATGGGAATGGCTTTTTCCCAACTTAGCGGAATGCTGACTAATATGGTTAAGTTCGTGGATGTAGGTCTTAACTACACTACAGGAGAAGAAGCCCTTGCAGGTCAAATGGACCTTAATGTAGGAAAAAGTTTCGGTAAGTGGGATTTGTCAGTCAATGCAACCTTGGGAGGAGATGCTACAACAAGTAAAACTTCTGATGCTACGAATGTAATAGGTGATATGTCGGCTAAGTATAAATACACTGAGAATCTTCAGTTTGAGGTCTTCAATCATTCTAACGCCAACGACTTTACAAAATACAATGTTTCACCTTATACACAGGGAATAAAGCTTATTTACAAACACGACTACAATACCATAAAAGATATTTGGCAAAGAAAGAAAAAGAAAGACAAACAATGAATGCAGAATATCTGAAAGAACTTGCTGCAAGATACAACAATAAATCATTTATAGAAAAAGACCCCGTGTCTTTTCCTCATAAATACACCGAGAAGCGTGATATAGAGACGGCAGCATTTGTTGCGCAATGGTTTGCCTATGGTAAAAGAGAGGCTTTTTTGAAGATACTAAACGATTTTGCACTTGAAATTTCCTCGCCCTATTTGTATATAAAAAATCAAGGATACCGCACATTCAAGGACGATAACTCGTGTTTGTACCGCTTTTATAAGAAAAACGATTTCTTTCATCTTTGTAATGCTCTTCACCATCTCTATTTCATTGAGGGAAAAGGAGAAATGGATTTTGAGCAAGTTGTTTTGCAAAGATTGAAACAGAATTTTAATGAGGAAAGTTTTTCTTGTGAGAAAGTTCTTTCGGAGATAATTTCTTTGTTTGCAAATGTTAAGGGCATACCCCAAAACCTTAGTTCGGCGTGTAAGCGTTTGTGTATGTTTTTGCGTTGGATGGTAAGACAAGACAACATAGTTGATTTCGGCTTATGGACTCTCATTGCCCCGACAGATTTAATTATTCCCGTAGATACCGATGTTTATCATCAGGCTCGTGCTCTAGGACTTACCTCAAGGAAAAGTGCCGATTTTAAGACAGCAAAAGAAATAACCGAAAATTTGAAAAACATCTTTCCCGACGACCCTCTGTTGGGCGATTTTGCTCTTTTCGGTTTTGGAGTTAATAATAAATAAGGTCTTAAAGCCTATTTTTCCTCTCGGGGAAAAGGAAAAATTTTACCTCTATAAAGTATTAATTTTCAGAGATTAAATTATAAGGAAAATAAAACTTCGTTTCAGAAAATTAAAACGAAGATTTACTTACAACGAAATCAAGTTTCAGAAAATTAAAATCAAGTTTTATTTTTGTGGAATTTTATTTTATTTTTTTCTCTCAAGATGTTATTGAAATTAAACCTCCGTTCACAGTAGGCAGATTATAATAATATTGAAAAAAAATCGTTATTACCTTAAATTTATCTTGATTTTACGATGATGAAAAAAATATTTTTTCCTCTTTTTCTTTGTTTTCTTTTCTTTGCTTTCTCTTCTGAGGCGGAGACTAACGCCGTTTTGCAGGGAGAAGATACAACGATATACAACCGTGTTTGGGTTCTGACACGTCTGAACAACCGAAAAGTAAACTATAAGGAGGGCGAGGAAAAGATAAGTCTTATCATAACTTCTGAAAACGAATATGCACGGGGCTATCTCGGTTGCAACTCTTACACAGGTCAAGCAATAATAAAGCGAAACCGCATAATGTTCAGAGAATTAGAAACAACGCTTATTTCTTGTCCCGGAGAGAGGGAGCAGACAGAAAGAATCTATATGAACAATCTTGATGATGTCGATTCGTGGGCAATAATCGATGAAGACCTTTATCTTTATAAAAATTCAAGACCTATACTCATCTATACTAAAGACTGATGGACGGGAGCGGAAAAATATTGTTTGCCGATGTTATTTTAACTCTGCATCTTCCTTCAACCTATTGCTACAGAGTTCCTAAGAATTTGAATGAGCATATAAGGGTAGGGCAGAGGGTTGCCGTGCAATTCGGCAGGAAAAAGATATATTCGGCCGTCGTTGTCAGAATAAGTGAAGAGGCTCCCACATCTTATTCCGTTAAATATTTGTTGGATATTATAGATATTGAGCCTGTTTTAACTCAAACGCAGATAGATTTTTACAAATGGACGGCTTCCTATTATGCCGCTTACATCGGTGACGTTCTTTCAGCAGCACTGCCTGCCGCTTTCAGATTGAAGAGCGAATCCGTTATTGAGTTGTCACCTTCTTTTGACGGAGAACTGCCGCCATTGGAGGAAAATGAGAAAGAAATCCTTAACTCACTGCTGAAAAAAGGTAAACTTACCTTGTCAGACTTGCAGGAGAAAATTCCTTCGGGAGAGTTGATAAAAATAGTTACTTCTCTCATTAATAAGGATATAATCATTACTGATGAGGAACTGAAGAGACAGTATATTCCTAAAAAAGAAACCTGTGTTCGTCTTGCCGATGAATATACCGAAAACGAAGAAAGGCTGAAAGAACTCTTTGAAAAGATGGACTCAAAGCCTGCATACTCAAAACAAAACCAAGTCCTTTTGACTTATCTTTCGCTTTTGCAGGGCAGAAAGATGATAAAAAAATCGGAACTTGTTGAAAAAAAATGTTCTCTCTCTTCTTTGCAGACATTGATTAAGAACGGAGTCTTTGTTAAAGAAGATGTTGAGATTTCGAGGCTTAAATCTCTGAAAATAACTAAAAAAGTTGAAGATATACTCCTTAATGACGAACAACAGGAGGTTTATAATCAAATAGTTGAACAATGGAATGATAAGCCTGTTTCTCTGCTTTACGGGGTTACGGGCAGCGGAAAAACGGAAGTATTTATCAAGTTGATAGACCGTGTATTGAAACAAGGGCAGCAAGTCCTTTATCTTATACCCGAAATCGCCCTTACGGCTCAACTTGTTCAGCGCTTGGAGGCTTATTTCGGCAATCAGATAGGCGTTTACAATTCAAGGTATTCAACATTGGAAAGAGCGGAGGTTTGGAATAGGGTTAAGACAGACGACAAACAGAAAAAAATCAATCTTATTTTGGGTTCAAGAAGTTCTGTCTTTCTTCCGTTCTCTGATTTGGGGCTTGTGGTGGCGGACGAAGAGCATGATGCTTCCTTTAAACAAACAGAACCCGTGCCGCATTACAACGGCAGGGACGCAGCAATGTATTTGGCCAAAATGTTTAAGGCTAAAACCGTTCTTGCTTCAGCAACTCCGAGTATTGAATCCTATTTTAATGCACTTAAAGGGAAGTTTCAGTTAAATACTCTTAAGCATAGATACTCAAAGGTTTTACCTCCCGAAATTTTTGTTGCCGATTTAAAGGAATATCATAGGAGAAAGGAGATGTACGGTATCTTTTCCAAGATGCTTTACGATGAGATAAATCTTTGTTTAAAGAACAATCAGCAGGTAATCCTCTTTCAGAACCGACGGGGCTATGCTCCGCAGGTACGTTGCAATATTTGCGGCTACGTTCCTAAATGTCCGAACTGCGATGTCTCACTTGTGCTGCACAAATACTCGGGTTCAATGACCTGTCACTATTGCGGATACACTGCAGACCTTCTTTCCTCATGTCCCGATTGCTCTTCCCATTCTTTGAGAACAACAGGTATAGGGACGGAACGCATAGAGGAGGAGATAGCAACATATTTCCCTGCAGCAAGGTTTGCACGAATGGATTTGGATTCAACACGTACCAAAGATTCTTTTGAAAAAATTGTCAATGATTTTTCATCTCAAAATATTGATATTCTGGTCGGCACTCAGATTGTCAGCAAAGGATTGGATTTTGACAACGTAGGCTTGGTCGGAGTTATAGATGCGGACGCTCTTTTGCATTATCCTTATTTCAG
>JAFVAP010000136.1 GCA_017480455.1 Bacteroidales bacterium
GGGTGAATGTCATCAATAAGAAGTACCTTAGTCTGTTCTCCTTTCATTTCAGTCGTTTTTCAAGTTCTTATAAGAAGTCTTTTTGCTGTAAATGTAATTTATGAAATCAGTGTACGTACCGTTAAAAATATTCATATCAACATTGCCTTGAATACCGGGAATTAAGCCTTTGTGAGTGTATTGCCAAAAAGTCCATGTCTTTAATTGAGGTTCCGTACAAAGTTTGCAAAGCCAAAGAGGGTATTCATCGAAGAATCCCTTTATGTATTTGTTGTAAGTGTCTACGTTTGTGTAAATAATAGGTTTGCATTTGTAGTGTTTCTCCAACTCGAACAAGCAACGCAGAAGTTGATTTTGCACTTGTGGGTGGGAAATTCTGCTGAAACGGTTGCCGTATGATAATTCAAAGTCCACAACAGGAGGTAAATCGTTGTCGGAAAGTTGAACCGTTTTAATGAAATTTTCTGCCTGTACCTGCCCGTCACGGTTAAATTTATAGAAAAGGTAAGCCCCTGCAACGATATTGTTTTCCCGTGCTTTAAGGTGGTTTTCCTTATAGCGCTTATCTTTAAAGTCGCTTCCCTCTGTTGCTTTTATGAAGACGAAACTAATATGGTTGTCGCTCAAAACTTTCCAATCGACATCGCCTTGATGAGATGAAATATCAATTCCCGTTACAGGATATTTATTATAGTCTATTCCAAGTGTCGGACAGGCGTAATATTTTTTGTAATAGTCCATTGCGTACGTGTAAGCAATATATCCGAAGAATAACACGAACAATATTGCAAGGCAAATTAAGGACAGTTTTTTGAAAGTGAACTTTCTTTTTTTCTTAGGCATGGTTTTGTCGTTATTGTTCTTCGTTTGAGATAATTTCTTTTTTGATGTAATTGTATCTTATTTTGACTTGGCTTTTGCAAGTGTCTTTGTCACCGGGGAAATAAACCTTTTTGGAGAAGACAAAACACATTTCGTCATTTTTTTCTTCTGCCTTTGTAAGTCTGAAAACAAAATGACTGTATTCCTTTTCTCTTTTTCTTTCGGGTGAATTAAGGATTTGTTCTTTCCTTTTGTGTATACTGTCTATGAAAGGTTGGCTGTATTCTTTGCAAACATTGACAACGGGTTGCAAATCCAAACTGTCTCTCTTTTTAAGTACGATAGGGGTGGATATGTCCACTTTGTAGCAAAGCAAAGTATCGTCAAATGTAAAACGACTCTCTGATATACCGTCGGGACGCATTATTTTTTCGCTCTTAATCTTCTTTTCTTTTTCTTGGGAAGGGTCTTTTTTACACGAAAACAAAATCAGCAGGCAAATACTTGCAAGAATAAGTGCAACGGATATAGATTTTATCATTTCTCTTCTAAGCATAACTTCGTTCTTTTTGCCTTGCAAAGGTACAAATTTTTATTCTAAAAGCAGCAATGTAAGAAAAATAATATTATTTTTGCACTACGATAACAAAATAAACGGATATGACTATAGAATTTTTAGGAGCTGCCAAAGAGGTAACGGGAAGTAAACACTTGATAACTACAGACAGCGGAACGAAGATACTTTTGGATTGCGGTCTTTATCAAGGTAAGGGTTTGGAAACCTATAATGATAATACCGATTTAGGCTTTGACCCTAAGGAAATAGATTACTTGATACTTTCCCATGCTCATATAGACCATTCGGGTCTTATACCTTATATTATAAAGTTAGGTTTCAACGGCACTATTGTTTCAACCCCGGCAACGAGAGACCTTTGTGCGATAATGCTTCCTGACTCCGGACGTATTCAAGAGTTGGATACCATAACTTTTAACAAAAAAAGAGAGAAACAAGGCTTGCCTACCGTATCACCGATATACACTGAGGAAGATGCAAGGTTAAGTATGCAGTATTTTGTAAGCGTGCCTTATGACAGGGAAATGCGCTTAGGCGATTTTTCTGTTATGTTTACAGACAACGGACACATACTCGGAAGTGCTACATGTAACTTGAAAATCAATTCAAACGACGGAAAAGAACCTGTGAGGATTGCTTTCACGGGTGACATAGGAAGATACAACGGAAGGATACTTAAAACTCCGCAACCTTTTCCTCAAGCTGATTATATAATAATGGAATCTACTTATGGGGACAGAGAACATAAGCCTGTAACTCAAAGTGATGATGATTTGTTAGATGTTGTCAATTATACATGTATAAATAAGGGAGGAAAACTTATTATACCTTCTTTTGCGGTTGGCCGTTCTCAGGAGATAATATCAGCTTTGAACAACCTGTGGGAAGAAGGCAGACTGCCGAGTATAGATGTTTATGTTGATTCTCCTTTAAGTGTGAATGCTACAAACATATTCCGTCTCCATACAGAGTGTTTTAACTCCGACATGATTGAGTTTATGAGGACTGATCCTGACCCTTTCGGCTTTGACAGGCTGCGTTACATACAGTCAAGTAAAGAAAGCAAGGAACTGAACTTTTCAATGGACCCTTGTATCATTATTTCGGCTTCGGGAATGATGGAAGCAGGAAGAGTAAAACATCATATTGCCAACAATATAGAAAAGAAATCGACTACTATATTGGGAGTCGGTTATTGCTCTCCTACAACTTTGGGACACAAAATTTTGAGAGGGGACAAGATGGTTTCGATTTTCGGTACTGCACACAAGGTTAATGCCGATATAAGGAAGTTAGAGTCCTATTCTGCTCACGCTGATTGCAAGGAATTGCTGCATTTTATTGACCATCAAAACAGACAGACCGTCAAAAAGGTGTTTGTAGTCCACGGAGAAGAGATTACGCAGAATAAGTTTGCAAAATCTTTGAAGGAAAACGGATTTGAAAATGTTTATATTCCGTCTAAAGGAGATAAAGTGAAATTATAGATAAAGCATACTTTATTTTGAAAAAGAGTTTCTTATATATAATTTTTCTACTTCTTTTTTTTGCTTCCTATTCTCAAAAAGAATGTGGGCCGGAGTTTTTTGATAAGTACACAAATCAAAGATACGGAACTTTTATCGGGGATTTTACTTTTGTAACTGCTGAAAATAAGGAGGAAGTCCGTAAACTCAGTTCTTTGGAATTTGATTCTATATATGTTTTGTTCTACGATCCTTTTTGTGAACATTGCAAACAGGAGATAAAAAATTTGAAAAAGGACAAAGGGTTGAAAAAAGCACTAAGGGAAAACACCCTTTTGATACTAACGATACCTCCTGATATTGATTTTGATGTTTGGGAAAAAGAGGTAAAACGCTTACCCAAAGAATGGATGAATGCTTACAGTTTTGAGAATGAAAGAATAATTAAACAACTTCTTTGGAAAGTACCGGAGTTATTTGTTTTGGATAGGGAAAAAAGGGTGAAATATATAAATATGTATAGGGAAAACCTTGACGAAGAATAGAATTAAAACGATGAAGCGTATAGAAATCATCAACGGGGCTAACCTTAATCTCTTGGAAAGAAGAGAAAGTGAGTACTATGGAGGAAAACCTTTCATGGATTTTTTGAAAGAGTTAAGGGAAAAGTATCCTCAAGTTCAGATAGACTACTTTCAGTCTAATGTAGAGGGCGAAATAGTGAATGCTTTGCAAGAAAGCAAAGCCGAAGCCATAATTCTGAATGCTGCAGGTTATACTCACACTTCGGTAGTTATAAGAGATGCCGTTCTTTTAATAGATAAACCCGTTGCAGAAGTTCATATCTCCAAGATATTTTCAAGAGAAGAGTTCAGACAAAAAAGTTTGATTGCTCCCGTTTGCAAAGGAACCATAAGCGGTTTCGGACTTCAATCCTATGAATTGGCACTTTTATATTTCTTAAGCAATGATTGATATTCATAAAGTAAAACTATAATACTATGTTGTATAAAAATCTTAATCAGAAAGATAAACTTAGGTTCTACGATGCTGTTTGTGAATTTATAACTCCTCAACGCAAAGCCCTGTTAGAAGAAAATATCAACAACAGAACAAATTGGGTTGTTCCTGTTATTGAAAACATTCATAAGGAACAAAATGCTTCTGCTGTCTTACGTACTTGCGATTGCTTGGGATTGCAAGAGGTGATGGTGGTTGAAAACAATAATACATTTAATGTTACTGATGATATTTCTTTGGGTGCGAATAAGTGGCTGGATATTAAGAAATACAACAATTATGAGAATAATACAAAACAGTGTTTTGATGATTTGAGAAAGCGGGGTTACAAGATAATTGCGACCATGCCTTATAAGAATGACATAAATCTTCAAGATGTGGATATAAATGATAAATGCGCCGTGGTTTTTGGCAGTGAGGTAGACGGGATTAGCAGAGAAGCCATTGCGAATGCTGATTGTTTTATGAAGATTCCAATGTACGGTTTTACGGAAAGCTTTAATATAAGTGTATCTGCTGCAATCACTTTGCACTATCTTACAGATAAACTTCGTTCTTCTGATTTGAATTGGCATTTGTCTGATGAACATAAATTGGATACTCTTATCCACTGGACTTTAGAAAGTATCAAGTACAGGGATAAAGTAGAAAAAGAGATATTTGAAAGACTTAACTTGAAGTAATCTCAGTTAGGACTTCTTGTTTTTTACTTTTGATATATTGTTTTTAGGTATAGGAAAAATAACGGATAAATATGATTTTAAGAAAAGCAAAATACGGTCTTATTATTCTAATCTTTCTCTTTATGCTGTCTTCATACAGACTTGCAGCTCAAAATTTTAAAGGATTTGTTTCTTTAGGCTTCAACGTATCTCAAATAGACGGTGACGAAGTTTACGGATTTAAGAAATTAGGACCTGTTGTTGGTATAGGTGCAATGATGCCTCTGAACTATGATTTGCCTAATGAGGGTTTTCAACTTTCAATGGAGATTAACTATTCCCAACGCGGAGCCAAGGAAAGTACAAGCGGAGACCCTTTTATCTACAAGGCAAATCTTGATTATTTGGACGTACCGTTGATGCTTCACTATGTTGATGCGAGGGGAGGGGTTACTCTCGGTTTGGGTCTTCAATACGGACGCCTGTTTCACTACACTGAATCTTGGACTCTTCCTAATCCCGGAATATTAGGAATGGACAGACCGACAATTACCAATGCTGAGTTTTTGAAAAATGATTTTGCTTTCGTAGGTGATTTTCGCTTCACCCTGTGGCAAAAATTCAAACTTGACGTTCGTTATCAATACTCCCTTCTTCCAATAAGAAAAGATTTTGAATTTAACAATTCATTTCCTGCTTCAAGCCTTAACGATTACAGAACTTGGTTGCGGAGTTTTAAGAATAATTGGCTGACCTTTAGAATTATATATGTAATCAATGAGGAGCAGGAGCAAAAATATACATCAAAATCTAAGCATAGAAGATATTAAGAATTAAATCGCTATGATTAAGGAAAGAATTGCCGTTTTTGCAGGTTCGTTCGACCCTGTAACAATCGGGCATAAGGCAATAGTAATTAAGGCTTTGTCTTTGTTTGACAGAGTTATTGTTCTCTTAGGAGAAAACTCATCAAAGAAGACTTTGTTCTCTTTGGAGCAAAGAAAAAAGTGGCTTGAACAAACATTTGAAATTCAAGATAATGTTTCTGTTTGCTCATACAAAGGTTTAACGGTTGATTTCTGTAAACAAAACAATGTAAATTTTATTGTAAGGGGTGTAAGAAACGAGGCAGACTTTCAGTATGAAAAGAACATTGCCGCAATCAATAAAGAGATAGCCCCCGATATAGAGACAATTTTTCTTCTCACTGACAAGGACTTTGAGGTCGTTTCTTCATCATTCGTAAGGGAAATGATACTGCACAAAAAAGACGTTTCCCGTTATCTTCCCAAAGGAGTAGAGATAGAAAACTGAGAAAATAAAGATTTTTTTTTGATTTTCGTGCAACAATTCCTGTTTTCACTTGTCTGAATACTGAATGAAATATACACAAGAGGACATAACGGAAGGCTGTTTGCGTAAGGAAAGGGAATATCAAAAAGCTTTGTATGAGGAATATGCAAGCGAGATGTTCGCATTGTGCCTTAGGTATATGGAGAATAGGGAAGAGGCTGAAGATATTCTTCAAGATACTTTTTTAAAGGTTTTTTCCAAACCGGAGTCTTTTAGAAACGTGAGAAACTTACGTGCTTGGCTCAGACAGGTTTTTGTCAATAATATTCTGAATGTTCTTAAGGCAAGAAAGATATTTGTTCCGCTCGATGAGGAAACGGTCTACGGAACTGATGATAAGGAAGTTTTTGATGCCAAACCTTCGGAATACTCTATCAAGGACTTGCTTTCTGCCCTTAAGATTTTGAAAAAAGAGGAGAGGATAGTCTTTAATATGAACGAATTGGAGAATATTTCATTCAAAGAAATGGAAAAAATTCTTAACAAGAAGTCTTCCACCCTCAGAAGCATAAGTAGGAGGGCCAAAATAAAGATGAGTAATTATTTAAAAGAGATGGAGAAGAAAAATTATGAATGAATACTACGTTGAAAAAAAGGATAATATAGAGGAATTTAAGCAAAGATTGAGAGAGTATAGAGAAGAGCCTGATAAACAGGTTTGGGACAGTATTGAAAAAAAGTTAGATAAGAAGAAGTTCCCGTTTAAAACTCTTTCTATCGTAGGTCTGTTTGTCTTTGCAGGACTTTGCTCGGTTATTTACTTTGCTCCTGAAAATAAAGCAGATAAAGAGCAGACGGATATAAAGAAAACTTCTTCCGAGGCAGAGAAATACTCTTTTCTTTCTAATTTTAAAAATCTTGTTTTCAAACAAAACAATGGCGTTCAGAAGCAAAAGGAAGTTGTTAATCAAGATTTAAGGTTGAATAACGCTGAATTTTTGCAGCCGAATGCAGATGAAATCAATTATGTATTTAGTACTGATGAGTTGGATAACGCTGAATTTTTGCAGTCAAATACAGAAGAGTCCAATCAATTTGATATTTCAGAGATGCAAGGGACTGAAAAAGCGAAACTTGTTGCTAATCAGCAGCAGGGAAACATAAATCCTGCGGAAAGAGAAAAGAATGAAGCTGCGGTAAATGCTCAAAAACCTGCTGACAAAGTAGTTCCCGGTACAGGAAGCGGTGATGATAATGCAGATATTTTTATTGTGCCTAATGCCTTTACTCCTTTGCAAAGCACTAATAATGTTTTCCTTCCTGTGGCTATAGGTACGGGTGTTTCTTCTTATGAAATGAAGATTTTTGCACGCAATGGTTCTCAAGTCTTTCTTTCAAAGGATATTAACAATGGCTGGGACGGAAAAGTAAAGGGAAGTATCGGACAAGAGGGAGTTTATGTTTACGTTATAACTTTTACTGACGGAGCAGGCAAACAAAAAACTCAAAAAGGAAATGTTGTTCTTCTGAAGTAGAAGTCAAAAATCCTTATACATAAGACTTTATATTGATTTACTAAAACTTGGTTTTAAGAAAAATAAAACCAAGTTTTATTTTTTCTCAATCTTCGTTTTAATTTACTGAAACTTCGTTTTAATTTACTGAAACTTCGTTTTAATTTACTGAAA
>JAFVAP010000137.1 GCA_017480455.1 Bacteroidales bacterium
CTGTCATTGAAGTAGCGGACATTTGCATCCAAAATAACGGAAGAATAATTGAAAGGCTCAGAAAGAATCATACCTTCAAGGGAACGGCAACGCGAAAGAGCAACATAAACTTGCCCATGCGAAAAAGCTTGATTGGAATTGATAATTGCTTTATCGAAAGTAAGGCCTTGCGACTTGTGAATGGTGATAGCCCAAGCCAACTTGAGAGGAAACTGAGAAAAAGTTCCCTTTTCCTTAAGCGTCAGTTCCTTGGTATCTTTCTTCATAGTGTATTCAAAATTCGTCCAAGTGTAGCGCTGAACAAAAATCTCGTCTTCATCATCGGGACACTTCACTTTAACAAACTCATCATCAAGATAAGTAATCACGCCTATCTTTCCGTTATAATATTTTTTCTTTCCTATACTCTCATAATCGTTTTTAAGAAACATCACCTGCGCTCCTACTTTCAGATGTAGTTTTTCTGAATTAGGATAGGTATTGTCGGGAAATATACCGTTGATTTCCGCTTTATAGAGTTTGTCTTCCCCTTTTAAAGCATTGATTTTTGCAACGTTTATCTTGTCTGCTTGAATATTGTGAGTGCAAAGCACTATATAGTTTTCGGGAACTTCGTTGAGAATATCTTTTTTGTAACAACGGTTAAGTATCTCTATGTCTTGGGGCGTTGTCTTCTTATCCCTAACGTTGTTAAGTATGTTTATAAAAGTCTTATCCTCCTGTCTGTAGATATGTTTCAAAGAAATAGTGATGTAATTTGATTGTTTCAAGGCATTGGAAGAAAAAAAGTAGAAATTGTTATAATAAGGTCTGAGCATCATTTCATCTTCCTCTGTCGCAATAGGAGGAAGCTGGTTAAGGTCTCCTATCATCAATACCTGCACTCCTCCGAAGGGTCTGTTCTTTGTATCTCTGCGGAGAGTCTTAAGCACTCTGTCCACTCCGTCTATTACATCGCATCTTACCATTGAAACTTCGTCTATTATGATAAGGTCCAATGAGCGGATAAGATTTATTTTCTGCTTGGAGAATTTTCGTGTCTCAAATTTGTTTCCCGGAAGTATGGCGTGAAAAGGAAGTTGAAAGAACGAGTGAACGGTAACTCCGCCTGCGTTAAGTGCGGCTACGCCGGTCGGAGCCAAGATTACAAATCGTTTGTTTAACCTTGAAGCAAGGCTTTTCAAAAATGTAGTTTTCCCTGTTCCTGCCTGACCTGTCAGAAACAAGTTTCTGTCGGTGTATTGCAGGAAATTAAAGGCAAGTTCCGTTTCTTTGTTTTGCGAAATCATTGTTTTCTAAGAATGATTGCAGACCAATCTTCTTTGTCTTTAATTCTTATCAGTCTGTAATTAAGTTTTGAACAGAAATCTTTAAGTTCCGCCGCGTCATCAGTGTAAAATCCGCTGAGGATTAAATCTCCCCCTGTCTTTATATGCTTATCGAATGCAGGGATATTTTCTAAAAGTATGTTAAGATTAATATTCGCTATAAAGATGTCAAATTGCCTGTCAGCGCTTATTTGTTCTGACGAGCCGAGTTTAACTTCTATATCTACTTGATTTGATTTTACGTTTTGCAAAGTATTTTCGTAAGCCCATGAATCAACATCTATTGCCTCAACATAAGAAGCCCCCATTTTCTTTGAAAGAATGGCAAGAACTCCTGTGCCGCATCCCATATCCATAACCTGCTTTCCGCTGACATTTATCTCCAAAAGCAGTTCTATAATCATAAAAGTAGTAGGGTGGTTCGCCGTTCCGAAACTCTGTCTCGGGTTTATGATGATATCATATTCAGTATCTTCTCTTTCTTGCGAAGATTTGCGTATCAGACACCTATTCCCCACCCTCACACTCGGGGAAGTCTCCTCCCAAAGTGAGTTCCAATTTTCGTCTTTTATGAAATTAATCTCATAAGACAAAGCCTGCTTATTCTCCAAAGCAGAGTTCTCTATAGCAGAAGGAAGTTCTTCTTTCACAAAATCTTTTTCGGGTGCATAGGCTTCAAATCCCGTAGGAGTATCAACAAAACTGTCAAATCCGAGAGCAAGCAATCCGTCTTTAAAAAGTTCTTTCCGCCACTCCTGTTCTTGACCTAAAGAAAATATTACTTGAAAATAGTTCATAGTCTCTCAGTTTCGGATTATCAATTCATAAAAACAGGGATTAGTTTATTTGTTTATGACTAATCCCTACTAAGTTTACTATCTTTTTCTCTTTCAGAAAGAGCAGGCAATCTGAATAAAATCTTTGGCTTTCAAAGAAGCACCGCCTATAAGACCGCCGTCTACGTCTTCCATTGAAAACAACTCACGTGCGTTTTGAGGATTGCAACTTCCGCCGTAAAGAATTGAAACCTCCTGTGCTACATCGTCAGAATATTTTTCCTCTATGAGTTTACGGATAAAAGCATGTATCTCTTGGGCTTGCTCTTTGGTTGCAGTCTTTCCTGTTCCTATAGCCCAGACAGGCTCATAGGCTATGATACATCTTTGCATATCGTCTGCCGAAAGGTGGAATAAACCCTCTTGAACTTGGTTTCTGATTACTTCAAAATGGTTTCCGCCCTCTCTTTCTTCAAGGCTCTCGCCTACACACATAATCGGAGTTATGTCTTCTTTCAACAATTTGTCTATCTTTTCGGAAACATCTTTGTTTGTTTCGTTAAAGTACTTTCTTCTTTCACTGTGGCCTACTATACAATAGTCTACGCCCATTCCTTTAAGCATTGAAGAAGATATTTCGCCGGTATAGGCTCCGTTGTCAAACTTTGCAACATTCTGAGCGCCTACAAAGAAGTCTGCATCCTCAGAAACATCGCTCACTAACTCCAAATAAGGATACGGAGGGCAAACAATAACGTCCACATCCGTAGTATCGTACTCCTTAAGTGTTTCTGCTATAGAATTTATAAGGTCATCGGCTTCGGCAAATGATTTATTCATTTTCCAATTACCTGCAACTATATTTCTTCTCATTGGTTTTGTATTGTTAATTATTAATAATGTGCAAATTTATAAAAAAAAAACTTATTTCAATGTCAAATTTCAAAAAAATTAAACTTTATGTCACAACCTTAAGGCAAAGAAAAGCAGACAGGATTTCATTGTTTCCTGTCTCCGCAGTTGCAAGCGTGGTCTTTGCGTATGCGTGTGCGGGGGAACAATCCGAGAATTGCTTTCTGTTCTTTTTTAGTCATTTGTATGGCTCTTAAATCCAAATACTTCAAAGGAAGATTGGCAAAAGAGGTATCAAATTTCCTTATCATATTATCCCAAAGTATGAGAGTGTCTATTTGCATTGAAGCCATCTCAACAGGAAGCGATGAAAGATAGTTTTGCGCTGCGTTGATATAATGAAGTTTAGTTAAAAGGGATATTTCTTTCGGAATTTCATTTATTTGATTGCGCGAAATATCCAAGCGTTCCAAATTTCTGAGTTGCAAAATCTCAGAAGGAAATTCTTTTAATTTTTGTTTTTTAAGTATGAGTGATGTTACGCTGTCGGGATTTTCCAAAGCCTCTTGCAAAGAACGGCAAGTCAAACCCTGAGCAAAAATCCATGAAGTCAAAAAAAGGAAAAAGAGATTAAGAAAGAATTTCTTTTGCATTCTGACAATCTTTTTTCATTTGAGCGACAAGAAGTTCTTTTGTCTCAAAACGTTGCTCTTCTCTCAAATAATCAACAAAGTAAAGCCTTATCTCACGACCGTAAATATCCTTATCAAAGTCAAAAATAAAGGTTTCTACGGTAGATTTTCCGCCTTGGAAAGTCGGTCTGTTGCCAATATTGGTGACACTCTTGTATATCTTGCCCTCAAAAAGCACTCTCGTAGCATAGACTCCTTTTTTCGGCAAAATTTTTCTTCCCTCCCAATGTATGTTTGCAGTCGGAAATCCCAATGAATGACCTATTTGCAATCCTTTTTCCACAAAGGATTGCAAGGAATACTCTTCTTCGAGCATACGGTTAGCCAAAGAGATGTTTCCTTGTCTGATTGCCTTACGTATTTCAGTGGAAGAAATCTCAGTATCCTGCTCATACATCGCCGAGCCGTCCCTTATAATCTTCACGTCAGAGTATTCGCCCTTTGAAATCAAATCCCGAAAGTCTCCGCTCTTAGGATTGCCGAAACTGTTATCGTATCCCAAAAGCAGGAACTTGATATTGACTTTCTCTTTTAAAATATCCAAAAATTCTTTCGGCCCTATGGAGGCAAATTCCTTTGTGAAAGCGACTTGGAGCAAAAAATCCACACCCTCTTTTCCTATCTTGGCAAAACGCTCTTCTTTAGTCTGCAAGAGTTCAGCAGGATTGCATAGTTCCTTAAGGTCCAAC
>JAFVAP010000138.1 GCA_017480455.1 Bacteroidales bacterium
CGTTAGGACCGTAGTCGTATACGGCTGAAAGTCCGTCGTACAATTCGCTGGATTGAAAAACAAAACCATACTCTTTGGCGTGCGAAGTTATCTTTTTGAAAAAATCATCTGTGTTTGCCATCTCTGAAAAATAATATTTGGTTTACGGGAATTAAGTTTCATTCTAAAAAATTCAAAAAAAAGTAACCCGTGTTCTGCTAATCCCCTTTGTCAGAACGCGGGTTACCGTTATGTTATTTAGGAATTCATGTTCAATAAGAACTCTTCGTTGGTGCGGGTTACGGACATACGGTCCTTGATTAGCTGCATTGCTTCCATAGGATTCATATCCGCAATGTAGTTTCTAAGAACCAACATTCTGGAAAGAACATTCTCGGTAAGCAAAAGGTCATCTCTTCTCGTGGAAGAAGAAATCAAATCCACGGCAGGATAAATCCTCTTGTTGGAAAGCTTTCTGTCGAGCTGGAGTTCCATATTGCCGGTTCCCTTAAATTCTTCGAAGATAACCTCATCCATTTTTGACCCCGTCTCTATAAGAGCTGTTGCAATGATAGTAAGAGAGCCTCCGTTTTCTATGTTTCTTGCCGCTCCGAAAAAACGTTTTGGTTTTTGCAAAGCATTAGCCTCCACTCCGCCGCTAAGAACCTTTCCGCTGGCAGGAGCAACGGTGTTGTAGGCTCTTGCAAGCCTTGTTATGGAATCAAGAACTATGACTACGTCATGGCCGCATTCTGTCATACGTTTTGCTTTCTCCAAGACAATGTTTGCTATTTTTACATGTCTTTCTGCGGGTTCGTCAAACGTTGAAGCGATTACCTCCGCATTAACCGTGCGTTGCATATCCGTAACTTCCTCCGGACGTTCGTCTATAAGGAGAACAATCAAGTAAACATCGGGATGATTGGCTGCTATTGCATTTGCAACTTCTTTAAGCAAGGTTGTCTTTCCTGTCTTAGGAGGTGCGACTATCAAAGCCCTCTGTCCTTTTCCTATAGGTGTGAAAAGGTCCACTATTCTTGTGGAAAGGCTTTCGCTTTTGTGACCTGTGAGTTTGAATTTCTCGTCAGGGAAGAGCGGAGTCAAATAATCGAACGGTATTCTGTCTCTTATGGTCTCCGGTTTTCTGCCGTTAATGTATTGAAGTTTAACCATAGGGAAATATTTCTCATTTTCCTTGGGCGGACGTATAAATCCTTGAAGAGTATCTCCTGTTTTAAGGGCAAAAAACTTTATTTGGGATTGCGAAATATAAATATCGTCGGGTGAATTCAAATAGTTGTAGTCTGAAGAGCGCAAAAAACCGTAGCCATCTTGCATTATCTCCAACACACCCTCAGCTTCAACCATTCCTTCCGTGTCAATGGTTGCACTATAATTGGCATTGACGTTGCCGTTTGCAGTATGAGACTTGCGTGAAGAAGTATTGTCGGTCTTAGTCGGATTTTCATCAATGTCAAATTTCATTTCATTCTCAGGAGAAGAAGTTCCGTTGTCTGCGTTTTCTTCTTTTATATCACTTATTTCGAAAGGAAGTATTGCCGAATCTTTGCTTTCAGAAATTTCTTCTTTAATCGGGCGTACTGCTCTTTTTAATTGAAAGTCGGGAAGTTCCAATGAATCTGCCGAAGGTATATCAGGGAGTTTTTTTATGTTAAGGTTTTTTACTATTTCTTCCTCTCCGTTGTCTGTTTTAAGGAAAGCCTCTCTGTTTTCTTTGTTTTCCTTTGATGATTTAGTATTTGATTCAGCCACAGGCTTAGGTTTGAGACGTGTTCTTGCGTGTTTTTGCTTTGTCTCTTCGATTGGGGCTTCCGTTGTCACGTTAGGTTTTTCCGCTGTCTGATTTTGTGCTGTTTTAGTCTTAGGCGGACGTCCCCTTTTGCGCTTTGCAGGTTGGTTTTCAGTGTTAAGAGTTTCTTCGTCGGGGTGTGAGGCTTGGTAATCCAAGATTTTGTAAATCAATTCCTGCTCATCAAGACGTTTTATTTTAGAAATGTTCATAGACTCTGCAATAGCTTTCAATTCTTCTATTGTTTTGGTCTCAAGAGTTGTTTTGTTGTACATATAAAATTAAACTTTATTGAATGCACATGCCGTGTGCTTTTTATTTATTCATTAATATATTTTACGGAAAATAGTTTAAGAAATAACGGATTTGCGTTTTGAAATCCGCTTGCAAAGGTACAACTTTTTTTTATTTTGCAAACAAACTGATGTTTTTTTTATTTGAATCAGTGAAATTAAGAAAGCAATATCAAGTTTTTTAATTCAAATATTTTTTTTCTTTATATTAGTTGAATACATTTTTTTATTATATTTGCAAACTCAAAATTAAGTAAAAAGAAAACGTAAAATGGAAAAGATAATTAATCAAGAGTTTATCGGTGAAAGACCGTTGTATTGCAAGAAAGATTTATATCTGGAAAATGTAACCATACATCCGGGTGAGAGTGCTTTGAAAGAGACCAAGAACATTGAGGCTGTAAAATGTAGGTTTGAGGGTAAGTATCCTTTTTGGGAGACTTACGGCTTTAAGGTTAAGGATTGTTTCTTCACTGAGGGCGCAAGGGCGGCTCTTTGGTACAGTACAGACCTTGTAATGGAAGATACAATAATCGAAGCTCCTAAAATGTTCAGAGAAATGCAGCGTTTGAAGTTGAAAAACGTAAAGATACCTAACGCACAGGAGACTTTGTGGCATTGTAAGGATATAGAGATAGAAGATGTTGAGACAAACAAAGCCGATTACATCTTTATGCACTGCGAAAATATCAAGATAAAGAACTATAAGCAAAACGGAAACTATTCATTTCAATATTGTAAGAACGTAGAAATACACAATGCAATCCTTAATACTAAGGATGCTTTTTGGAATACAGAGAATGTTACCGTCTATGACAGTGAAATAAACGGTGAATATTTGGCTTGGTACTCCAAGAACCTGCGTTTGGTGAACTGTAAGATAACACAGACACAGCCTCTTTGCTATTGCGAAAACCTAATCTTGGAAAACTGTACTTTCGGTCAAGATGCAGACTTGGCTTTTGAATATTCAACGCTGCAAGCTACGATAAACGGCAAGGTAACTTCAGTTAAAAATCCTATGAGCGGAAGAATTATCGCCGACTCTTACGGAGAGATAATCATAGATGAAAATATCAAGAAGCCGGCAGACTGTGAAATTTTGACAAGATAAAGTATTGCTTTAAGATAATTAAATAAAAAAGCCGTAAGTCAAAGACTTGCGGCTTTTATTTTTTATATGTGATTTGAGTTTCAAAGAATTGTTTCTACTTTATGAAGTCAAAAATATCCATTTCTATGCTATTGAACAGCGAAAGTTGGTTTTCTGTTTCTTTTTCAGGCATTTTTACGTTTTGATTTAAAAATTCACGGACTATCTTTTTGGCTGCCGTGTTTGAAGTCAAATTGTTGAGTTTGCAATAGTGTCTTAACAAGTCTGAATCCTTATTGTTGAGTTTTATTTTTATTAACTGACTATTTTTGTTGCCTATGTTGATTTTTTTTTTCATCTTTGCAAACCGAATTATACATTAAAAGGCTGATGTTGATTTTAGATGCCAAAATTAGTATAATTTTTTATAATTGGCTGAATTAAAACAAAAAAACATCAAAATAAAGATGGAAATATACAATAAACTGACAAAGGGCGATACTTTTTTTCTTTTAGCCGGCCCTTGCGTGATAGAAGATGAGAAATCTCCGCTTGAGATTGCCGAAAGACTGAAAGACATCACCGAAAGACTGAAAATACCTTTTGCCTTCAAGGCTTCTTATCGCAAAGCCAACCGTTCAAGATTGGATTCTTTCACAGGAATAGGCGACAGAAAGGCTTTGAATGTTCTGAAAGAGATAAAAAAACGCTATGACTTACCTATAGTCACCGATATTCATGAAGTAAAGGAGGCAGACTTTGCTTCGGAAGTTGCAGATATAATTCAAATACCTGCATTCCTTTGCAGACAGACTGATTTGTTGATTGCGGCAGCCAAGACAGGAAAGATTGTCAATATAAAAAAAGGACAGTTTCTCTCACCTGAAAGTATGCAGTTCACCATTGACAAAGTCCTTGCATGCAATAATGAAAAGATTATGCTGACAGACAGAGGCACTTTCTTCGGTTATCAAGACCTTATAGTGGATATAAGAAGTATTCCTATAATGAAAGATTTTGCTTATCCTGTTGTTATGGATATAACCCATTCTCAGCAAAAACCGAATCAGACACAAGGAGTTTCGGGCGGAGATACAAGAATGATAGAAACCATAGCAAGAGCCGCCGTTTCAGTAGGTGCAGACGGAATTTTTATGGAAACACATCCTAATCCCCAAGAGGCAAAAAGTGACGGCAAAAATATGTTACAGTTAGACAAAGCAGAGAATTTGCTTGCTAAACTGAAACTTTTGAAGAGCGTTGTTTCGTCTTTTAACTCAGAGATATAGATATGATAAAATCTTTCTTTGTTTTTCACCGCTAAGATGCAGAAAAGCAAAGTATGAAAGTAAAGAAAAATGAAGAAAGATAAGGAATGAAATTATTTTTCACAGCTGATGAATAATTTTTTTAAACAGACGGTATTTTTTCTTTTTGTCTTATTTACCTGTCTCGCTTTAGGGCAGGTATCGGCTTCGGATATTGAAAATCCGAAAAGCAAATCCTTGGACAATTGGGTGAGTAATCCCGACGGTATTATTTCAGAAGAGGCCGTAGGAACAATAAACGGCAAGATAAACCTCTTGTATGATTCCACCAAAGCCCAGATAGCGGTTGTCATTATCAAAGGAGACAAGATGACTTCTGCAAGAGACCTCTCCATGGATTTGTTTGATAGTTGGAAAGTAGGGACAAAGGGTATGGATAACGGCCTTATAATATTGGTTGTTACCGAATCGCACCAATGTTTTCTGAGAACGGGCTACGGATTGGAAGGTTGTTTAACCGATGCTTTGACTTCAAGGATTTTTTCCTTGAAGATGAAGCCTTATTTCAAAGAAAACCAATGGGAGAAAGGAATAATAAACGGTTTAGATGCTTGTATTGAGGTGATATATTCCGATTTTAATGAGAA
>JAFVAP010000010.1 GCA_017480455.1 Bacteroidales bacterium
AATGCAGCATTATCAGGATTTGAAGGTAAACTTGTCAAAGAAGAGTTAAAACTTTCAAACTTAATATCCTCCAAATAAATGTCATTAGTTGTATTAGACATTTTTATCAAATACTGCGCTGCAGTAGGTTTTATCAAAAAGTTTTTCAATCTAATATGCTCAACACCGCTTAAATCAAAAGTAGGAGTTTGTGGAGCAACAATATTACCCAAATTATTATAAGCGACAGTTGCAAATTTAGTAGGATTACCTGAATCCGCACTCTCAAATGTTATATAATTGGTTGCACTCAACCCGTTTATACAATCAGGAATCACAACAGGTACTGTGTAAACAGAATCTCCTTTAACCTTAAATGTTACAGGACCGCTTACGCCACAGTTCATCAACATAAGGAAAGCATCATCGAATGTCTCAAAAGTTCTTGTCGGGGTTATACCTGTAACTGTTCCTCCGATAGCATAGTTACCGCTCATTGAGCCTTCTGAAACTATGATTGTAAAGAAAGCACTGTCATTCTGCATATTCCAATCCCTGATTGAATTGCTGGTAAGTTCGGTCCATACTGCCAAAGTATGCTGACCTGCAGAAAGATTTAGACTATTTGTTATAGTAATTTCCTGTTCATAATTAGGAGCAAGATTTCCTGTCCACGTGTAACTTTGTTTTGTAGTCACATCTCCGTCTATCATCCAATAAACATCGGTGGCAGTAATATTGCTTGTACCGTAATTTTTCAATTTAACCTTAACAGGGTAGCTCTGTCCCGCAACGGCAAATCCCACATCCTCGGAAGTACTTGTACAATTCATTGCGTTAGGAATACCTCCTATTGTAGTATTCATTATACCTGCATCATACTCAAAGAAACAAGTGTTGATGAAATTAAATTTAAAATTAGGCTTTATGTTCATTGAAGGATTGGTTGCGTCAAATGTAGTGACACATGCCTCCAAATAATCGTTGGAAGGCATCTCTACCTTGTACGTAACCGCATTTCCCGTGGCAGGAATACACTCTACCTTCAAACTTCCGTTAGATGAAGTTCTGCCGGAGTAACATACGGTAAACACAATGTCTGATACACCGTCCCACTGAAAATATTTATCTTCATCAAAAGGGAAATAGGTCCAACCCGGTCCCGGTATAACATACTGTTGATTTGAATAAACATCGCTCACTCCTAAATAAGGATTAAAATTACTTAACTGCTGAGCAGAAGCTACAGTTCCCATCTTCAAACTAAAATCGTGTAAAGAACCTCCGACACCTGCTGCTTGGGTTATATTCAAATATATACCTGCTATAGTTCCGGGTTTAAAACCGGCATTAAGCAATTCGTTGGCCGTATACCTCATTTGGTATTTTGCTTGGTCTATTGAAGAGTTTACATTGATGAACATTTCTCCTTGAGATGTTCCCGTACTTGTTATAGTCGTATCTCCTACATAAGGAATAACTGATTTAAATTTAAGAAAAGTTCCGTATGGAAAAGGATAAGTAAGAGTATTGTTTTTGTGGTCATTGATAACGGCACGCCAACAAACAACCGAATCCACGCCTAAAAAAGGAATGTATCCTGTATATTTCATATTAACATCGTGAACCAACGGTGTACGGTGTATTTCGCTGTTTCCTTCTACGTAGTATTCAATATATATAGAGTCTTCCTCTGCATTCAAACTACCGTTCCTGTCCTGCAAGTTAAAAGAAATCTCGACATCGGAACAATTCGGATAATTATAAGCAGCAGGATAAGCAAGCTTTTGGCTTATCTGAGGAACACGAATATCCTCGTTGGTAACGCTCGAAACAAACAATCTGACATCATCTATAAACCAGCCGTTGTCAGTATTAACTCCTTTTGGCACAACAAATCTAATCTGAAAACTATTGTCCGTGCTTTCAAGATAATTTGTCAGATAGAAGACCGTATGTTTCCAAGTAAACTTCTGAAAGTAATAATTAGACTCATCAGTTAGATAAGTCTTCAATTGTTGGGTTGATATTGAATTATTACCGAACGAAGAGCCGAAATCATCTTGCGACCAATAATAACTGGTGTAGAATTCGCCGGAAAATTGTTTTTCTCCTCCGCCGAAAGTCCTGTCAATATCGCCGGGGCTGTTCATACTTCCGGGTACAGTCAAAGCTTCCCAATCAGACATGGAAGAAGTCTTGACTTCGATGCGCGCTCCGTTAGTAGGAGAGGAAATAATCGGCAACTGAGAAAACTCCAATCTCACATTTCTTCCGGGAGTTATGTTATAAACAGGAGAAGTCAGCATAATAGCCTGACTGGAATTAGGTTTCATATGCAAACACTTCTCTCCCGAAGATGCAATCTCGGATTCCAGCAAAACATACTGGGAACTCGAAGCAGTCCAGTTGTTCGGAATACCGTTTTCAAAGGTTACATGTTCCAACAATGTAGGCTGGGCATAGGAATACGCAAAGCCAACCAACAGGGACACAATAACAAAAAATAATTTTTTCATATTGTTATACTATTACTTTTATAATCCAAATCTTATAAGTGTATAAAACACAATATATCAACTTGCAAATTTACAAAGTTTTTTAAACAAAGCAAACATTTCAGCATATTTTTAACTAAAAAGAAAAGAAAAACTTAGTGGAATGAAATTTGCAATGAATTTTATTAGATTTCCGAATTAGGATTTATTTTCATTTTTTTTCTTAACTTTGCAAAAAATAATAAAGGTCATGAAAAAGAGTTTTGTAATCAGTTTTCTTTTAGTTTTAGGTTCTGTTTTACCTGTTTTTTCCCAAGAGATACAACAGAGTTGCACCATCATAGAGACCTCTGTTAAGGATAACCTCTACTACAATTTCACTTTGTCCGGAGACGGTTTTCTTTCCTATAATTGGGGCGCCGACAATGACAACCAAACCACAATTTCAGTGGATTTAAGTAAGATAACCATATCCAAAGACTATTCTTTGAACTCGCCTAAAGTTTGGCTGAATTGCATAAACGGAACTTCCTGTATTGAAGAAGCAGGCCGCATGGGGGCAAGGGAAGGAATGTATTTCAACTATTCCAAAACATATCTGCCTGCAAACAACGATGACGATATGGAAGCAATGTTTATGCACCTCAATTATTTGATAAAAATTGCCACGGGCAAATATTAGTTCCCTTTATTTTCTTTTTATCGGAAGAAAATTCTGATGTTACCTATATATAAATAGGTATAGTTCCCTATTTTACCCTGTTATTTATTAACTGAATTTCAAAGACGGTTTACACAATTTTACCTTAAGGTTTCCCTAACTCCGCCTTATTTTAACCGATTTTTTATTTCAATCGGCCTTTTCCTTTTTTTTGAATGTAATAAATACTTTTGCGGATTTTTCTTTTTTTAAGAGAGTTAATTTTTTTAATAGGCAAAAAATTATTACTTTTGCAAAATATTACCTTTTTTATGAAAAAAAAGACTGCAAATAATGGAATACAATTTTAATAAGATAGAACGGAAATGGCAAAAGTTTTGGGCGGACAACAAAACTTTTAAAGCAGAAATAGACAATGAAAAACCTAAATACTATGTTTTGGATATGTTCCCTTACCCAAGCGGAGCAGGACTGCATGTCGGTCACCCGTTGGGATATATCGCCTCGGACATATTCGCAAGATACAAAAGACTGAAGGGATTCAATGTTTTGCATCCTATGGGTTTTGATGCTTACGGTCTGCCTGCCGAACAATACGCTATCCAAACAGGACAACACCCTGCCATAACTACGGAAAACAACATTGCACGCTACAAACAACAACTCAATTTAATAGGTCTGTCTTACGATTGGGACAGAGAGGTGCGTACCTGCGACAGTAAATATTACAAATGGACACAATGGACCTTTATCCAATTGTTTAATTCCTATTTTTGTAAAAACAGCAACCGTGCAAAAAATATTACGGAACTTATAGATATATTTTCAAGGGAAGGAAATCAGAACGTAAATGCAGCATGCACCAAAGAGTTGTCTTTTTCCGCAGAAGAATGGAACTCTTACTCCGAAAAAGAGAAAAGCGACGTGCTGATGAACTACAGATTGGCTTACCTATCTGTCTCTATGGTCAATTGGTGCGAAAAACTCGGCACAGTATTGGCCAACGACGAAGTAGTGAACGGAGTAAGTGTACGCGGCGGATACCCTGTAGAAAGAAAACCTATGCAACAATGGTCTTTGAGGATAACGGCTTATGCAGAACGTCTGCTCAACGGCTTAAACGATTTGGATTGGTCTGACTCCATAAAAGAAATTCAAAGAAACTGGATAGGTAAATCAAGAGGTTGTGCCGTGTATTTCAAACTCAAGGACCACGATGAAACTTTGGAAGTTTTCACTACAAGAGCCGACACCATCTTCGGCGTAAGTTTCATGGTACTTTCGCCTGAACATCCTTTGGTTGAAAAAATCACTACCAAGAATTATAAAGTTGAAGTCAAACATTACATAGACCAAGCCAAGAACCGCTCGGAGAGAGAAAGGGAAGCAGATGTTAAGCAAGTAAGCGGAATATTCACAGGTGCCTATGCAATACACCCTATAACCAATAAACAAATCCCTGTCTATATTTCGGATTATGTGCTTATGGGCTACGGAACGGGAGCGATAATGGCTGTTCCTGCCCACGACAGCCGCGATTTTGCTTTTGCCAAAAAGTTTATGCTGCCTATCCTTGAAGTTGTCCTGCCTGAGGGAGCGGAAGTCAGCAACACTTATGCGTGGAAAGAAAGCCGCGATTCTAAGGAAGGCAAAATGATAAACAGCGGTTTTCTCAACGGATTGGAAGTAAAAGAAGCCATAAACAAAGCAATAGATTACATAGAGAGGAAAAATCTCGGCCATGCCACGACTAACTACCGTTTGAGAGACGCTATATTCTCACGTCAGCGCTATTGGGGAGAACCTTTCCCTGTCTACTACAAAGAGGGTATTCCTTTCACTCTTTCAGAAGAAGAACTTCCTTTGCTTTTACCTGATATTCCGTCCTACTTACCTACTGAGACAGGCGAACCTCCTCTTTCTCGTGCGGAGAATTGGAGTACCGCCGGCGGCTATCCTTATGAGACTAACACAATGCCGGGATTTGCAGGCAGCAATGCTTATTCCATAAGATACCAAGACCCTCACAACGACACGGCTCTTGTTTCCGAACAAGCAAATCAATATTGGCAGAACGTCGATTTGTACGTAGGCGGTTCGGAACACGCAACAGGACACCTGCTTTATTCACGTTTCATTACCAAATTTTTGTTCGATATAGGTGTTGTTTGCAAAGAAGAACCTTATCAACGTTTGATAAACCAAGGAATGATACAAGGAAAGAGTTGTTTCGTCTACAGGGTAAAACAACCTCAGACAAACACGGAGCAACAAGAAGCCTCCGCAGAACAAAACAGGGAAACATACGTATCATTCAACCTAAGAAAAGACTGTCAGACCGACCCGATACATATAGATATTTCTCTCGTAGATGCAAATAACGTTGTTGATATTGAGGCTTTGAGAAAATGGAGAAAGGAATTTGAAGATGCCGAGTTCATTCTTGAAGACGGAAAATATATTTGCGGCAACGAGGTTGAGAAAATGTCAAAAAGTCTCTACAATGTAATCAATCCCGACTCTTTGGTTGAGAAATACGGCGCAGACACCTTACGTCTGTACGAAATGTTCTTAGGTCCTGTTGAGCAATCCAAACCTTGGGACGTTCAAGGTATAGAGGGAGTGAGCCGTTTTCTGAAAAAATTCTGGCGTCTTTATGCAGGAGAAGATTCATTGTGCCTTGACGACGGAGAGCCAACAAAAGAGGAATTAAAAATTCTTCACCGCGGAATAAAGAAAATAGAAGACGACATAGAGAGATTTTCTTTGAACACCTGCGTAAGCCATTTCATGATTATGTGCAATGAACTCACTGAAAAGAAATGCCACAAGAAATCCGTTTTGAAGCCTTTGTGTATTTTGATTGCTCCTTTTGCTCCGCACATAGCGGAAGAACTATGGCAGATGATGGGAGAAAACTCAAGCATAACCTATGCTCAGTTCCCTGAATACAATGAAGAATACCTTAAAGACAGCGATTACCGTTATCCTGTCTCAATCAACGGAAAGACAAAAGCCTTTATAGAGTTTCCTTTGGACAAAGACGCTGAAGAATTGAAAAAAGAAGTAATCGAAAACGAACAAATACAGAAACACTTGGAAGGTAAGGAGGTAGTGAAAATTATCTTCGTTCAGTCAAAGATAGTGAACATTGTAGTAAAATAGACTTTGAGGACAACGCAGGCTAAATAAGTAAAAAGCCTTATCAAGGACAGTCTCTCCCATACAGCCTTTCAAGGTTGGGAAGTGTTCTTTCCGCCGAAGCAAAAGAAAAAGTCTGTTTTACCTACAAAAAACTAACGGATTGCATTAAGCGTAAAAGACTGATGCAATCCGTTTTTCTTATGTCGGAATTAAATTTACCGAAAACCTAATCCTGCTATTGGTGAGGTTCTTTGAGCAAATCATTAATTGTCTTTACAGGCGAGAATGTCTCCGAAGGCACTTGTGCAAATACGGTAAGCCAACCTGCCATGGCACCATTCCACAACCCCGGACGCTCCATTGCTTTTATGTCCTTACCTTCAAAACTTTTGACGGAGATAAAACCTGTCTCTTTGTCAATGTAGCGTTCCAAATCATATTTTTTTCCTTTTGCATCTGTCAAAGAAAGTACCAAATCAACAGGGTTGAAATGCGTTGCTTTCATAAAGAGGTCTTTTTGACTTGCATCTTCCAAATCAACCTGCGCTTTCTCAACTATTTGCAAGGAGACTTCTCCCGATTTTTTTACAAAGAAAGGTCCGCCTCCCGGTTCGCCCTCATTCTTCACCATTCCGCAAACTCTCAACGGACGGTCTAAGAATTGCTTTAAATATTCCCTATAAAGTTACTCCGAATTAAAATCTTCATATCTCTTTAGTTCGGAAACAAAAATATCTTTCTTTATCCTATTATATATATATGTAAGATTTTCCCTGCTTATATCCGTTTTCTCCAATTCAGAAAGAAGTTCAGCGGTTTTTTCTTTAAGTTCCAACAACAATCCGCCTAGGAATTTCTTATACTCATAGGTCGTTTGCCTATAGCGTGAAGAAACATTGTCAATATTTTTTATGAAAACAACGTCTGCATCTAAGTTGCTTATATTACGTATCAATGCCCCGTGACCTGCAGGTCTGAAAACAAGGTCTCCGTTTTTGTCATGGATAGGATTGTTTTCCATATCAACAGCCACAGTGTCGGTGCTTTTTTGCTGAAACGAAAATGTTATGTCATACTTCACGCCAAGGTTCTTTTCGCACTTGCTTTGCACCCTCTCTTTGAGCATTTCAAAACCCTGCAAGTGGTCTTCCTGTATGGAAAATTCTATTGCAGCCCTGCCGTTCAAATCCTTACAGTATTGTTCAGCCTCAGCAAGATGCTCTTCGAAAGGAGTAATATTCTCTCTGTGAAAAACTATCCACGCTTTCGGAGACTTGCCGTAGTTAAGTCCTTTTTCAAGTAAAATATATTCAACAATATTTTTGTAATTCTTCTTTTCATACTCAGAATTCAAATCCTCTCCGTTCTGCTTCATCTTATCCTGCAATTCAGAAAAGAATGCAAATTTTTCTATGTTTAGCAACAATTTTTCAACGGCAGGAAAATTCTTTAAAGGAGTGGAAATCTCATCTTTGTATTCTGAAACAAAAGAATACAAATCTTTCATCATTCTCGTAGCTGCTCCTGAGGCGGGAACAAATTTTTTAATCTTCAAATTCTTTCTTTTCTCTCCGTAAAAAGAAATGTACTTTGCTCTATCCTCTTCTGAAAAAGAAAGGATACCATCCCCTAATGTTGCTGCCTTGTAAAGCAAAATAGGAGCAAAACCTTTTTTAAAATTCTCTGTCTGTTCTTCTACGGCTTGAGGAGTCAAACCATGTGATTTTATTTGATTAATATCTTTGTCGCTAAAATTCATCTTGTGTAGTTTTTTTCTATATAACTTCTTTTTTTTCAAAATATTGCCTTTGCTCAAAAAGAAATTGCAACCATTGGATTTATACGTGCAAAAATAAAACGAAGTTTCACGTCAGCGAAATCAAATCTCAGATTTTTAAAACTTCGTTTCAGAAAATTAAAACGAAGTTTCGCTGAGCTGAAATCAAGTACTGCCTTACGCCTGTCTATATTCCTATTATTCAGACCTTACTAAGGAGTTAAGATTTTCGGATTTTTTCTTGCACAATATTATAATAATAAGTAAATTTGCAGTCTATAGAAAGTATTAACAAGAAACAAGTTTAATATGAAATAATATTATGATTTTTAAATCTTTGATATATAAT
>JAFVAP010000139.1 GCA_017480455.1 Bacteroidales bacterium
CAGAGATACTTAACAATACAAAGAAACATTGTTTTTAAGTTTTCTGTAGGCTGCAAATTTAACTTGTGACTTATTAACTTAAATCAATCCGAAAGGATATCGTAAATGCGTTCCGATATTCTTTACAAACGCTTTTCGTCCTTTGTTTATTTTTATGTATATGCAACTTTACTTGATTCGTAAAGATGTTCGGGTGCAATGTCAATGCTTCCGTCAAGCCAGCAAACGGTCCATCCGTCGAGGTTTACGTTGTCAAAAACGGCCTTGTCCCTTAAAGGGGCAAAGGCTTTGTATTTTTCAATGAGCGGAAGGCAGTCAAAGATGCGCTCACTTCCGTCATTGAAAGTCAGATGCAAACTATAGTTGTCGAGTGTGCGGGCATCAGTGACCCATTTCAAATCATTCATATGTTCCATATACTAATCCAATGGATTTATTTTTACCGGAGTTTCTCCTTTTTCTAAGCGTTCCCAATTAGCCATCAACTCGTCCTTATGCTGATCGAGCCACTCAAAGACGAGATTTAAGGCCCTGCGGGGCATTTGTCCTGTTACGTTTCCCGTTTTTATGTCAATCGTAGCACGAAACTCGTTGTATCGCACATGAAAATGCGGCGGATTATGGTCGGGAAGATACATCGTGATGATGATTCCGTAGAAATGGCAAATCTCAGGCATAATTTATTTTGTTATAATCTAATTACAAAAATAAGAAATTTTAGTAAAATTACAATAATTCTTGCAGAAAATTTTCTGATACCATACAATATAGTACCAATATTTTGTTATGATTTTAACGGAAGTCTACTCAAGTACAGCAAATCTCTTTCAATATTGACAAAAGATGCTTACATTTTACTTAAGTCTTTTCATTGTTTCGTTAATATTATGTTCTGCGGGAACAAAACTTAGTTTTTTGTCTTTGCAAAGTTATGAAAAAAAATTAAAATCAAGTTTTTCTGTTCTGATACTTTGTTTTTTAAAGAAAAATATTTCGTTTTTTTTGTCTGAAAAAAAGAAAAGTAAGATTATTTGATTATTTTTGCAAAGAAATAATAATAATTGAAAATTTATTTCGTTATTTGAATGATAAAATATTTTGCTTTCGTTGAGGGCAATCTATGATAAACAACAATTAATTAAAAATTAAGATAAAAAATAAAAAAAATGGCAAAAGTACATATCTTTAACGCAGGTCCTTGCGTTTTACCTAAGGTAGCTACAGAGGCTACGCGTGCAGCGATAGAAAATTTTGACAACACAGGTGTAGGTCTTTTGGAAATATCTCACCGTACCCCGGGTTGGGAAAGAATAATGAGCGAGACCGTTCAATTGTGGAGAGACCTTCTTAAAATACCTGAGAACTACAAAATAATACTTCTTGGCGGCGGTGCTTCCACTCAGTTCTTCACAGTTCCTGCTAACCTTTTGAACAAAAAGGCTGCTTACCTTCAAACAGGTGTTTGGGCAAAGAAAGCTGCAAAAGAGGCTAAGATATTCGGCGAAACTGAAATCGTTGCTTCTTCTGAGGACAAGAACTATTCATATATTCCTAAGGGATACACCATTCCTACAGATGCAGACTACTTCCACATCACTACTAACAACAATATCTACGGTACTGAGATAAAATACGATATGGATTGCCCTATTAACCTTGTTGCAGATATGAGTTCGGATATTATGTCACGTCCTGTTGATGTATCAAAATATGCTCTTATCTACGGCGGTGCTCAAAAGAACGTAGGCCCTGCAGGTGTTACTTTCGTTATCGTAAGAGAAGATGTTTTGGGTAAAATAACTGACAGAAAAAATCTTCCTGTTCTTCCTACAATGGTTGATTACAGAACTCACATAGAGAAAGATTCCATGTTCAACACTCCTCCTGTAAGTGCTATCTTCGTAATGCACGAAACCCTTAAATGGTTAAAAGACAACGGCGGCGTAGAATGGATACAGAAAAAGAACCAAGAGAAAGCTGATTTGTTGTATAACGAGATAGACAGAAACAAAATGTTTGTCGGAACAGTAGAAAAAGAAGACCGTTCTTTGATGAATGTTTGCTTCGTTATGGCAAAGGGTTACGAAAGCAAAGAAAAAGAATTTATGGAATTTGCTAAGTCTCAAGGTATGATAGGTATCAAGGGACACAGAAGCGTAGGCGGTTTCCGTGCTTCTTTGTACAATGCTTGCGATATTGAAGACGTTAAGGCTTTAGTTGCTTGCATGCAAGAGTTTGAAAAGAATAATGCTTAGTTTGTTTTCATATTTTTACCTAATTATTTTTAAGGCAGAGCCTCAGCGCTTTGCCTTATTTTTTTGTCCTTAAGTAACAGAGTTCGGATTTGAAATTATACCTTACCCAAACTTCTTTTGCAAAAGATTTTTTCTTTATATCTCTGCTGCGGAATTTTTATTTCCATTTTCCGCTTTACTTATTTCCTGCAAAAGAATATTTTATTTCCATTTTTTGCTTTCTCATTTTCTGCAAAAGAACATTTTATTTCAAATTTCCGTTTTTCTGTTTTCTGCAAAAGAATATTTTATTTCAATTTTACGCTTTTCTTATTTTCTGTAGAAGAATATTTTATTTCAATTGCCTTTGTTTTTGTTTCCTATAAATAAAGATTTGGTTTTAATATCGATTTATTATGGAAAATGCTTCACTATTATAAAAAAACGGAGACCCAATGTAAAGAGTCTCCGTAAGGTATTTTAGTTTCAATGCTTGTTTTCTTGCTTATGCTGAATAGGAAGAAGAAATTAAGTTGCTCTTACATCTTTGTAAAATAGTTTTTCTCCAAAAGCTTGTAGAGAATTTTCTTGTCACCCATAACCCACACAAAATCATTTTCTTCAAAGATAACATGGGAGGACGGATTGACTATAGGGGCGTCGTTTCTCTCTATGGCAATGACCATACACTTGTCCTTAATCAGCGAAGAGTCTATCAAGGACTTGCCAATCCATTCAGAGTCTTTTGCTATCTTGAATATCAAACAGTTAATCTTTGAGTTAGGGTCGTTGTTCTGTTGTTTGTTAAAGTCGTTGAGAACTTTTACTTCGTTGTAGTCCATTACAAGAGTATCGTAATCCAAATCCAAGTTCCTCAAATTGTAGAACGAACCGAGAAGAAGAAGACGGTCGCCTTTGTTCAAAAGAAAATCTCCGTCGGGAAAATCTATCTGCTTGCCCTTTCTTTGAACCGAGATGACAAGAACGTTATATTTCTTTCTGAAATTAAGATTTTTTAATGTAACTCCGTCTAACTCAGTGTCGTTGTTTAAGGTAAAAGGTGCTACGTTTACGTTTTGGTCTATCCAATGCAGGTTGTTTACCTCGTTCATCGGCGAATTGTCAGCGTCCATTTGCTCCATTATCTGCCTTGCGTTGAAGTTTTTGACAAATCTTGACTCCATTTGCCAATAGAAACGCATAAGACGTTTGGAGTGGAACATAAGGGCGAAGAACACACCCGAAAGAATAATAATCACATACACAGGCAAGGACCAGTATCTGTTGATAACGGCGCAGACAAACCAAAAGGCGACGAAATATCTTACCACTATCATAAAGGAAAGGAAAAACCTGTTGTTCGTGTCGCTTGTCCACAGGGAAAGGAAAAGGTTAGCCTGTTTGCCTTGGTTGTGAATCATAGGGCGGAGGAAGACAGCCAAGATTATGAGAGTAAGACCCGAGAGTATAAGTTTTTTTATCATCTGATGTTCTCCTGCATTGGCAAACTTGATGCCGAGAGTGAACGAAAGCAATGAAATGGCCAGACAGATGATAACGTATAAGCCCAAACGGGTAAAATAAGTGCTGATGAACTGTCGCCAAACCGATGAAGTCTTGAGGTCTTTGTTTCCGTCGGAGGTAGGGTAGAGGAGTTTGTTCCAACGTTTTGGGATTACGGCTTCAAGAACGCCGAAAGCAGGTTCTGCCAAGCGTATGCAGTAAGGAGTTGTGAACGTGGTGATAACCGAAACGGCTATGACTACAGGATAAACCGTAGGCGAGACTATTCCTAAATTCATTCCGAGGCTTGCAACGATGAACGAGAACTCTCCCATTTGGGCAAGGGAGAAACCGCTTTGCATTGCCGTTTTCATATTTTCGCCTGCTATTCTCACGCCCGTGGTTGTGAAAATCATTTTTCCGACTACTGATGCAAGGGTTATGACTATCACCGTAGGGAAATTGGCAGCCAATATCTTAGGGTCTACCATCATACCTACGGAAACGAAGAATATAGCGCCGAAAAAGTCCTTTATAGGGGTGATTACGTGTTCTATTCTTTCCTGTTCTATGGTCTCGGCCAACAGAGAACCCATTATGAACGCACCTAAAGCCGACGAGAAGCCCACACTCGTTGCGAAGACCACCATTCCGAGACACAATCCCATAGAAACCAAAAGCAGAGTTTCGGAATTGAGATAAGGTTTTATCTTTTTAAGGAAAGTAGGAATGATATAAATGCCGCAGACAACCCAAACCACAAGGAAGAAAACAAGTTGTGCTACAACGCCTATAAGTTGCGTTCCCTCAAATTGTTTACTTACTCCGAGGGTTGAAACAACGACCATGAGTATGATGGCGAAAAGGTCCTCGAAGACCAAGATGCCGAAGACTATGCCTGCAAATTTCTCTTTCTGCAAGCCTAAGTCGGAAAATGCTTTGAAGACAATGGCAGTGGAAGACATTATAAGCATGCCGCCCAAAAGAAGACTGTCACTCGTAGGCCAGCCCATAAGTTTGCCGACAGTGAAACCCAAGATGCTGAGACCGAGAATTTCCACTCCTACGGCAGTACCTCCGACCTTGCCTATGGTAAACAGTTTCTTGAAAGAAAATTCCAATCCCATACCGAAAAGAAGGAAGATGACGCCTATATCAGCCCAAGTCTTGATATGCTCAGGGTCTACCGTCTGAAAAAAAGAGAAGTTAGGGCCTGCAACAAAGCCTGCTATGATGTATCCTAAGACAACAGGTTGTTTAAGAATTTTACATATTAAAGAAAAAACCGAGCCGAGAATAAGAATAATGGCTAAATCGAGAATAAATGATTCCATAAATAAGATTTGTTTGTATTTGAATTATAGATTGCAAAGATACAAAAAAATATGCGGAAAACACACTTTTTCTTACCTTAACTCAAATTTATTTAAAGTTTTTCTGCAATAAAATAACGCAAAGTCTTTTACCTCAACCCGATAAACCACGAGCATTCAATAGAGGCTGAAAATAAAATAAAGTTTTTATGCAATAAAATAACAAAATGCCCTTTACCTCAACCCGATAAACCGCAAGTATTCAGCAGAGGCTGAAAATAAAATTAAGTTTCTCTAAAATAAAATAACGAAAGCCCTTTACCTCAACCCGATAAACTGCAATTATTCAATAGAGGCTGAAAATAAAGTTAAGTTTTTCTAAAATAAAATAACGAAAGCCCTTTACCTCAACTCAATAAACCGCAAGCATTCGGCAGAGGGTGAAAATAAAACGAAGTTTCACTTTATTAAAATCAAATCTCAGTTCAGCGAAACTTCGTTTCAGATTTTTAAAACTTGGTTTTATTTTTATGAGTTTTATTTTATTATATGTCTTATCAAATCTGCGATGTCGGACAGGAAGACAGGCTTTATTTTAGACTTCGATAAAGTGCTGTCTTTGTTGTATTTGCTGATGAAAATATGAGTAAAGCCCATATTCTCAGCCTCTTTTATACGTCTGTCTATATAGGGTACGGGTCTTATTTCTCCTGACAGTCCCACTTCGGCAGCGAAACAATATTTGCCGTCGATGTAAACGTCTTGGTGAGACGAAAGAACGGAGGCTATAACCGAAACATCAATGGCAGGGTCGTTTACTCTGAGCCCTCCTGCTATGTTAAGGAAGACGTCTTTGTTGCTTACCTTGACGCCTGCTTTCTTTTCCAATACGGCAAGCAACATATTGAGCCTGCGTATGTCAAATCCGTTGGATACTCTCTGCGGAGAAGAGTAATAAGAGGGCGAAACCAAACTCTGTGTCTCTATCAGCAGGGAGCGTCTTCCCTCCAAGGTGGCGCAAACCGATATGCCGCTGAGTTGTTCCTCTCTTTGGCTCATAAGAATTTTAGAGGGGGTGTCCACAGGTAAAAGTCCGAAAGACGTCATCTCGTAGATACCGATTTCATTGGTAGACCCAAAGCGGTTTTTCACCGAACGCAATATACGGTATCCGTAGTTCTTGTCCCCTTCGAACTGAAGAACGGTATCAACCATGTGTTCCAAAATCTTAGGCCCTGCAATAGACCCCTCTTTCGTTATATGGCCGACGAGGATTAGGGGAACGTTGTTGCTTTTGGCGTAGTTGATAAGTTTATCTGCACAGGTGCGTATCTGAGTTATGCTTCCTGCGAAACTCTCCGCCTCTTGGCTGGTGAGAGTCTGCACGGAATCAACTATTAACAAAGACGGGCTTATTTGAGATGAAATATCTATGATGTTTTCCGCAACGGTCTCGCTCAGAATTAAGCAGTTGTCGGAATTTTTGTTCATACGCATTTGGCGGAGTTTAATCTGGCTCGGACTTTCCTCGCCGCTGACGTACAGAACTTTGGAATTGCTGAGATTGAGTGCCGTTTGCAAGAGTAGGGTACTTTTTCCTATTCCCGGCTCTCCTCCTATGAGTATGGCGCTTCCCGAAACCAATCCTCCGCCGAGAACTCTGTTAAATTCTTTGTCAAGAGTGTCGGTCCTGTGAGCCTCTTTGTACTCTACGGAAGAAATAGGTATGGGTATGTTTTTAAGATTGTTTGCTTTTTTTGAAAGACTTGTCGGGGTGTTGTTTTGTTTTACCTCTTCAAAAC
>JAFVAP010000140.1 GCA_017480455.1 Bacteroidales bacterium
AGGAAATCCTAATGTAGGAAAAAGTACCTTGATGAATGCTTTGGTAGGGGAAAATCTTTCCATTACCACTTACAAAGCGCAGACTACAAGGCACAGAATAATGGGTATAGCCAACGGAGATGATTTTCAGATTGTTTACTCAGACACTCCGGGAATAGTTAATCCCCATTACAAGTTGCATGAGCAAATGATGTCATTTGTATCTTCGGCTTTGAAAGATGCAGATATATTTTTGTTGGTTACAGAGGTAGGTGAAAGTCTCAAAAACGAGAAAACGCTGCAATATATTATCAATTCCAAAGTTCCTGTTATTCTTGTGATAAACAAAATAGATACCTCCTCTCAGCATATCATACAGGAAAAGATTGCTTATTGGCAGGAAATAATTCCGCGTGCAGTTGTGATACCTGCATCCGCAACCGAGAGGTTTAATTTGGACAAGATATTCGAAACAATTATGACTTTGTTGCCCGAAAATCCGCCTTACTTCCCTAAAGATGAACTTACGGATAAGAGTATGCGTTTTTTCGCTTCGGAGATAATAAGAGAGAAGATACTCTTGTATTACAACAAAGAAATACCTTATTCTTGTGAAGTATCAATAGATGAGTACAGAGAAGGGGAAAGTCAAGACTATATTTCGGCTGTTATATATGTGGAGCGCGAAAGCCAAAAGGGTATACTCTTAGGGCATCAAGGCAAGATGATAAAAAAACTCGGTATAGAGGCACGCAAAGATATTGAAGCCTTTACTCAAAAGCATTGTTATTTACGCCTGTTTATCAAGGTGAAAGAAAATTGGAGAAATAATTTAAAAGACTTAAAATATTTTGGATACCAACAACAATAGGGTAATAGTTATAGGCGGAGGAGCATCAGGGCTTTTCATCAGCAACATTCTTCTTGAAAAAGGTTTCTCCGTTCTTCTTATAGAAAAGAAACATCAAGCCGGACTCAAATTGAGAATAACCGGCAAAGGGAGATGCAATTTAACAAATACCTGTTTGAGAGAAGAGTATCTGAAACACATATCCTCGCCGCGGTTTTTTGAATTTGCTTTCGATACTTTTGACAACAAGGCTCTGTGTTCTTTTTTTAAAAACAGAGGATTGGGACTTGTAGAAGAAAGAGGAGGAAGGGTTTTTCCCGAAAGCGGAAAATCTTTGGATGTTTTTCTAAATTTATTAAATCCTTTGGAAGAAAATCCTAAGGCAGAGATAATAAAAAATTGCCAAGCTGAGCATATAATTGTCAGAAATAAAACTGCAATAGGTGTAAGTACTTCTGAGGGTGATTTCTATGCAAGACATATCGTTTTGGCAACGGGAGGTATGACTTACCCTTCTACAGGTGCGACGGGAGATGGCTACTATATGGCAGAGGAACTCGGTCATACTGTGGTGAGACCTCTTCCTGTTTTGGTAGGTCTGAGAACCAAGGACGGTTATCCGGGAGAATTGCAGGATTTTTTAGTAAAAAACTGCGAGGTAAGTGTGATTAATAAAAGCGGATTGATAAAAGCGAAACTTTTTGGAGACATTTACTTGGATAAATACGGAGTAAGCGGTCCTGTTATTTTAACTCTTTCGCGTGTGATAGCAGAAGATTTAGACAGGGGTGAGACTCTTTTTCTTAAAATAGACTTTAAACCTCGTTTATCCGAAGAAAAACTTTTGGCGGAAATACGTTCTGTGTTTGCACAACGAAGAACAGAGGAGGTTTCTTCTGTCTTACGCAAGTGGTTTGCTAAGCAAATGTTAAAAGATGTTTTGGTGAAATGCGGCTTAAATCCTAAAATGATGGCTAAAAACTTGAAAGAGGAAGATTTTAAGTCAATACTTTGGTATCTGAAACAAAGGAAGCAAAGAATTATAGGTGATATGGGTTGGAAAGAAGCCATAATTACCAAAGGCGGTATTTCACTTGATGAGGTAGATAGCAGGACTATGAAAAGCAAAAAAATAAAAAATCTTTCTTTTTGCGGCGAAGTGCTGGACTTGGACGCAGACACAGGGGGATACAATCTTCAAATAGCTTTCTCAACGGCTTTTCTTGCTGCCGCTGGTCTTTGATTACTCTATGCTGACATAAGGTTCTATTCTTTTGTAATCTTCTTCTGTCATGATATGAACCTTTTTCAAATCCTCAATTTGTGCAAAGTCGCCGTAGGATTTGCGGAAATTGATTATTGCTTTAGCAAGGTAATAATCTATATAAGGATGAGATGACAGTTCTTTTATGTTGTCTGTGTTTATATTTATCTTTCTGACTTGACGGTTATTCAAAACAAAGTGAGGCTTTATCATCTCATAGAGGCTGTCGCTCATTCCGTAGACCTCTTTTAGTTGTTCTATGCTGACGTAACCTCCGAGTAATTGTCCGTATTTGTATATACGTCTTGCATAAGAAGGTCCTATTCCTCTGAGCATTTGCAAATCCAGAGTGTCTGCTGTGTTTATGTCAAGGATAATTTCTTTCGCTGCGCTGAATTGCGGAGTAGGAGAGACCGTGTTTTGGTTTTGGTATGCGGAGTTAAAGGCATAGATGTTTTTTTTGTTTGAACGGCGGAAAGTATTTCTGTTGTACTTATTATATTTCTTATCATTGACTTTTCCTTCCGTAGTTCCCACACTCTTTGTCTTAGGTTCTTCATTGAGATTTAAAACCGCAATTCTTTCACTTTTGAAAACTATGAGCAGTAAAATAATAAAAATACCTAAAAAGATACCTATAATGAGACTTATCCCTATTTTACTTTTTGTTTTCATTAAGCCGGGCTTGTAAATCTTTATTTCCTGCCTGTGAATTTAGAAAGTGATGTTTGTGAAATCATCAATCCTAAGATTACAACGCTCATTCCGAGTATTTTTCTCCAACTGAAGGCTTCTTGACCTATGATAAGGGAGATTATAATCGTAACAACGGGAATACCGTTGTTGAAAACGGCTTCTTTTGCTACGGAAATAATCCTTGCACCGTAAGAATAGCAAACGTAAGCCACAGAAGAACACAAGAGAGACAAAGCAACGAGGTCTGCAATCGCTCTGAAAGTCCAGTCAATTGCTAAAATGTCTTTGTATTCCATACTTAGGCATAGAGGAATATAGAAAATCAAAGCGAAAATATTTTGATAGGCCGTTATGGTTGTGGGTTTATAATCCTTGTGAATAAGTTTCTCCAAAACAACATTGTAACACACAGCCGTAACTATAGCTTCGCAAAGAAACAGAACTCCTTTTATAGAAATGCTTCCTCCGTTTGAGATGTTTAAAGACATCAATACCACTCCGACAACAGAAATTACAGCTCCTAAAACTAACTCTGATTTCAGTTTTCTTTTGTAAACCAAACTCAAAGCAAAAGGTGCTGCAACGGGAATAAGGGAAATCATCACCGCAGAGAAACTTGCTTCGCCTATGTATTTGATTCCGTAGGTTTCTCCTATGAAATACAGGAACGGTTGGAATAAAGAAAGGAGCAAGAAATACTTTAAATCCCCTTTTTTTATCTTTTCTGTTTTGAAAACGCAGAGCATGAACACCGAGGCTATCAATAGCCTAAACGTAACTATGCTTATAGCAGGGAAATTGCAGACTTGCAATAGGTCTGTCGTCCAAACAAAACTTGCACCCCAAAGAATGGTGGAAATAACCGCAGCAGCGTAGCCGTAGAACAGTCTTTTCTTATTCACAAGCAAAGAATTATATCGTTACTTCTTTGATTTATCACTCTATTTTCTCAAAGCATCGGAAGGATTTTCCATAGAGTCAAGTTGCATAAAGCGTTTCGCTTCCTCAACATGCGGATTGTCGGGATATTTCTCTATGTATTGTTCAAATGCTGCTTTACTTTTCTCCTTGTTATTGCAGATTTCTTTATAGAAAACCCCTTTAAAAAAATATGCTGCGCCGACTTTACTTCCGTTTGGGTACTTTTGTATCAGCCTGTTAAGACAATCAATAGTCTTTTTGCAGTCTCCTATATTGGCGTAGACGTTTGCCATTTGGAAAAGGTAGAATTCGCTCACCGTATCTTCGGGATAGTCGTTTACGTATTGCTTATACATTTCTATAAGCGTGTCTGCCTTCTTTTTATCAAGGATTAAACTCTCCTCTTTTATCTTTTCAACGTAGTCCGTTATTGCTTGCTGTCTTTCTTCTTTTGGGTCGGCAGGCTTATTGTCTTTACAAGAATAAATCAAACAAAGACAAAGGCAGGCAAAGACGCCTAATGCAAGTACAATATTTCTTTTCATAATCTTTATTTCACCATTTTATAAGCGGCACGTACTTTATTGTTTGCTATATCATTAAGTTTCTTTTTCAGAAAAGCACGTCTTATATTGGAGAGTCTGTCTGTGAATACCTTTCCTTGCAAATGGTCGAACTCGTGTTGAAAGACTCTTGCCCTTATACCGAAGAGTTCTTCAATGTGTTCGTTGAAATCGCTGTCCAGATACTTTACCTTGACTTTGTTTTTCCTTATTACCGTTTCGTTTATACCGGGAAGTGAGAGACAGCCTTCTTCAAAACTTTCGTCCTCTCCTCCAATCTCTAAAATTTCAGGATTAATCATTGCCCGCTTAAAGCCTTCGCCTTCGGGGTAATTTTCTTTGAACGGGTCAGCATCAATAACCAAAACGGATATAGGAAGATTTATCTGAGGGGCAGCAAGTCCTACACCGTTGGCACGGTACATCGTTTCATACATATCTTCAATGAGTTTCTTGATTTCAGGATAATCTTTGTCTATATTTTTTGTTGCTGCTCTCAAAACCGAATGGCCGTAGCCTACAATAGGTAATATCATCGTTTTTTCTTTTTTTTGTTGATTTATTCTTGTGAATTACTGCTCTTGTTTACGCAAATGATGTTGTTCTTTCCTGTCCCTTGATACATTTGCATAAAGTCTTGAAGTATTAAAACTGCGCTTACTTCGTCTATAAGCCCTTTTTCCTGTCTTTTTTTCTTTTTCATGCCCGACAGAGCAATAGTATGGGAAGCTATTTTGCTTGTATAACGTTCGTCAATCATAAATATATCTTTCTGAGGAAAAGTTTCGGAAAGTTTTTTTACGAAAGCCATTACTCCTTGTGCTGATTGGGACGTTGTATTGTTCATTTGCTTGGGATTGCCTACATCAATCATATCAACGTTTTCTTTTGTAAAGTAGTCATTTAGATATTTGAATATCTCCTTATTTGCTACCGTATCAAGTTTTGTAGCAATTATTTTGGAACTATCGCTTACTGCCAAGCCTATTCTTTTTTCGCCGTAATCAACTGCAAGAATTCTTCCCATAGATTAAAAAGAAATTTGAGTTTGCAAAGTTATTAATTTTTTTACAATCAACAATGATTAAACTCATTAAACTCTTTCTTACCATAATAAAAAGAGTGCCTTTATCATTTACGGAGATAAAAACACTCTTTTTTTATTAGATATTCATAAGTCTTAAATTCAGAACTCTGTTTGCAAACCTATGTGTTTTACACTTTGTTCATAAAGATTTGCTATACTCTCGCAGCACTCCACTCTTCTGATTGCTTCGGCGAATAACGGCGCAACGGAAAGTACTTTTATCTTTTCGCTTGAGCGTTTCAACGGTATGGTGTCCGTAACAAGCAGTTCCTCTATGGCAGAGTTTTCTATCTTTTCTATAGCATCGCCGCTTAGAACAGGGTGAGTAATCATTGCTTTTACGCTTAATGCTCCCTCTGATTTTATTAGGTCAGCCGCTTTGCAAAGAGTATTTCCTGTGTCAATAATATCATCAACCAATACAACGTCTTTTCCTTTTACATCTCCTATAAGCTGCATTGATGCAACTGCATTAGGTTTTTCTCTGTGTTTATAACACATAACAAAGCCCGTTCCCAAGATTTTGGCATATTGATTGGCTCGTTTTGTTCCGCCTGTATCAGGAGAAGCAAAGAGTAAGTTATCAACATTGGAGTATAAACCGCGTAAATAAGGGATAAATATGCTGGAAGCCACAAGATGATCCACAGGAATGTTGAAAAATCCTTGTATTTGGTCGGCATGCAAGTCAATGGTTATTACCCTGCTTACTCCAGCCACTTGAAGTATATCTGTCATAAGTTTAGCAGCAATAGGAACTCTTGGCTTGTCTTTTCTGTCCTGACGGGCAAAACCAAAATAAGGTATTACGGCTACTATACTTTTGGCAGAGGCTCTTTTTGCTGCATCTACCATCATAAGTAATTCCATTATGTTGTCAGCAGGCGCAAACGTTGATTGAATAATGAAAACGTCTTTTCCTCGTACTCCTTCTTCCAAAGAAGGTTGAAATTCTCCGTCAGCATATTGCAGACAGATACTTTCGCTTAATGGTTTTGCGTATTTTTCTGCGATTTTCTCAGCTAAGTACTTGCTTGCACGGCAAGAAAACAATACCGTGCTATCTTTTTTTACTA
>JAFVAP010000141.1 GCA_017480455.1 Bacteroidales bacterium
AACTAATGTTTTTTTCATAATAAATTGAGTTTTTTCTTTTTTCTTTTCAAATAGTGTTCCAAAAAATTTAATCTATGGAATTTTGCAATGATATATGGAATTGACCTCCCGAACGTTGGGTTTCTCCGTATGCAGGGTCGAAACCATATCCCCAATCCAAGCCTAACATTCCGAACATTGACATAAAGACACGTATACCCACACCTGCTGAACGGTACATCGTAAACGGAGCAAATCCTTTAAAATCAGCCCATGAGTTTCCGCCTTCCATGAAAGCCAAAACATAAACAGAGGCATTAGGGTTTAAAGTTATAGGGTATCGTAAATCCATTGTAAATTTGTCAAACACGGTTGCGCCGTTCTGCCCCGTCAATGCAGAATTGGAATAGCCTCTCAAAGCAACAAGTTCCCTGCCATCCAAGGAGTAACCCGTCAATCCGTCTCCGCCTAAGTAATATCTGTCAAACGGAGAGTAATCCAACTTGTTGTTATACTTGCCAAGAAATCCGAAACGGCTTCGTGCTGAGAAAACCAAATCATCAATTACATTAAAATACCATGCAAAGCGCATATTTATCTTATAGTATTCCAACCATTTATACTTTTCTTCGAGGTCAAGTTTCGAATAATCCTTGCCATTAACCAAAGAATACGGGAAAGTAAACGCTCCGTCAAGAGACATTTCTGAGCCTGAACGCGGATAGATAAACTGATCCACGGAATTTCTTCCGAAAGTCAGAGTATAGGCAATATCATTGGAAGTTCCCGTCGGCATAATAAATGTAGTCCAATTCTTGACTGAATATCTCTTAAACCTTATTCCTTGAACCAAGGAGAAATAATCGTCCGGCCATTGCAAACGTTGTCCCAAAGAAACATAAGCTCCGAATATACTTAAGTAATAATTCTTGACGTCAGACGTATTATAATAGGAGTCATCTTGATACGAAAAGTATGCTCCGAAAGAAAGGGCATTAGGCCTTCTTCCTCCGAGCCAAGGCTCTGTAAAACTAAAGGAGGCAGAATGATAATAAGAACCGTTGGTGTTAAGTCTCAAAGAAATCTTTTGTCCGTCACCGACAGGGAAAGGCCGCCACTCCTTAGGATCAAAAAACTTGCTTGAAGCAAAATTATCCAAAGACAATCCGATAGTAAACATTGCCCTGCCGTATCCACCCCAGCCACCTTGGGCCTCTATTCTTGCTGCACGGGATTCCTCTACCTGATATTCAATATCTACAGTTCCGCTTGCTGCATTAGGTTCTACCTTAGGATTTATTTTTTCTGCATTGAAAAAACCTAATTGGGATATTTCCCTTACTGAACGTATCACATCATCTCTTGAAAACAACTCACCCGGAATGGTCTTCAACTCTCTCAAAACGACAAAATCTCTCGTTGATGTGTTGCCGCTGATACTTACATTTCCTATTCTGGCTTGATTACCTTCATAGATTCTCATCTCTATGTCTATAGAATCATTCTCAACATTAAGTTCCGTAGGAATAACTCTGAAAAACAAATACCCGTCATCCATATATAGAGAAGAAATATCTTTTCCTGTCGGGTCATAATTTACATTTTTCTCCAACAATTCCCTGTTGTAAGCATCACCTTTGTTTATCCTCAACAATTTAGTTAAATAGTCAGAAGTATATTTTGTATTACCTACCCAAGTTATATTGCGGAAATAGAATTTCTTTCCTTCGAAAACATTCATGTTAATGACCATTTCGTCAACGGTCTTATTCTTTTTCTTTCCGAACAAATGGGCAACACCTCTGCCGATACTTGTAAAAAATCCCTTCTTTACAGGACGCGTATTAACAAAAAAAGTATCAAAAGTTATACGTGCATCACGATAACCCTCATTATTGTATTTTGAAATGATTTTAGTAAGGTCTTCTTTATACTCTTCTTCCTTAAAGTGTGCAGATTTCCAAGGCCGCCACCAATGTTTCTCTTTGGTGTTCTTCATTTGCTTCTTTATCTTGGAATCTGTTAAAAATTCATTGCCCTCAATATTGATTTTGCCTATTTTTATTTTCTTTCCCTTATCGACATTGAAAATAAGGTGCGATTCTTTTCTTGAAGAAAGAGTATCCCTTTCTTCTATAATTTCGGTCTGCGTAAGATAATAGCCTTTGTCCATGAAGAATTCATTGATTATGTTCTTACAATTGTTCTTCATGTTTTCCGTTACCACATCTCCGAGTGCGATATGAAGTTTTTCTTTTACCTTATCGGCCTCTGAACGCGAGATTGTACCCGTGAATTTAAAGTAAGAAAGCCTCGGTTTAGTCTTAAGATTATACTCAAGAAAGACTGTGCGGCCCTCAACCTTTGTTATATATATATGAATTTCATCAAAGATACCCTGTTTCCAAAGTTTGTCAATAGCAACTGAGAACTTGTCTGACGGAATGTATATCTTCTGCCCTTTAGTTATACCCGAAAGAAGAATAACCGAATTTTCATCCAAATTATCCGCACCCGTAATGACAATATCTCCTACTTCGTATTCCTTAGGTGTATAATAATCTAAGTCGATAACGTTTTCCTGTGCAAGGGCAATTAAAGAAGATGTTATAAAAACAAGAAACAGATATATATTTCGCTTAAACATGTCAATCTTTATATAATTAATATTCTGTATTTGCTAAGTATAACGTTTAATTTAAGATTTCATTTTACGGAGATTAAATTTTATTTTACCTGTTCTCCTGTTTTGCCGAACCTTCTTTGACGTGACTGATAAGAAACAATGGCAGAATAAAAGTCCTCTTTGGAAAAATCAGGCCAAAGCACAGGTGTAAAATACAACTCGGCATAGGCTATCTGCCAAAGCAAAAAATTGCTTATCCTCTCTTCGCCGGATGTTCTTATCAACAAATCTACGTCAGGCATATCTTTGGTGCAGAGATATGAAGAAAGGGTTTCTTCGGATACTTCTTCTGCAGGAATATTTGCTCTTAGCATCTGCTTGATTGCTTCTGTTATTTCCCACTTGGAACTATAGTTCAATGCCAACACAAGTGTCATTCCGCTGTTGGATTTGGTCTTATCTATCATGGAAAGCAATGCTGAAGAAGTTTCTTCACTCAATTCCTGAGTGTCTCCTATGGTTTGTAGGCGTATATTGTTGTCCATCAAAGTTTTTTCTTCCTTTCCTATGGTATAAACCAACATTTTCATCAATGCGTCCACCTCTTCCTTAGGTCTTGCCCAATTTTCCTTGGAGAAAGTGTAGAGAGTAAGGTACTTAATTCCGAGTTCTGCCGAAGCCTCACAAACATTCCTAACCGAAACCACTCCGTGTTGATGTCCGTATATCCTCTCTTTGTTCTGCTTTTTTGCCCATCTGCCGTTACCGTCCATTATAATGGCAACGTGTTGCGGCAAATTGTTCCTGTCTATTAATACCTTACTGTCCTGTGTCATCATCAAGTTTTATTTTTTCTGCCTTACAAATAGATGCTACCCATAAAAGAGTTGTTGTCTTTGTAATATTCAATATCTTTCATTAAAGAATCTATAGACGAAATTTTCAAGTCACTCTTTTTTGTCTCCCTCTGAACGGAGGCAAAAGGATAAAATATTTGGGAATAAACAACATTCTTCACCGTCTTTATATTCTTGCATATTACGGAATTAACTTCTGCAAAGTCCCTGCCTATTATCAAAAGGATGTAATCTATTTTTTTCAATCCGTCAATAAGGGTTGTTCTTCCGTCCTCAACAGACAGGTTTTCTATCAAAAGATAAGCCAAACCGTTGAAAGAATTTACATGGGCAAAACAAGAAAAGGGAAATTCTTTTTTCAACTTTTCTTTATAGGCAAGAAAATTTTCAGTCTTTTCAAACTCACAATCCATAATACTTTGCAACCTATAGGCAAGTTGAAAATTTGCCAACGGTGAATTGATACCTATTAAAGAAAAAGGTATTCCTCCTTTGGATTCGACTTCAAGACTTAAAATGCCCATAGATGAAAAAATATTTGTTTGCAAATTTACATATTTTTTTTTAAATACAATATTAAATTAAATTTTGCTGCCGCACAAAACATGGCAAAAATAAATTAAGCGGAACGGAATTTCAATTGTTTCACCAATTCCCAAAGAACGATGCCGCAAGTAACCGAAACATTGAAAGAATGCTTGGTTCCGAACTGAGGTATTTCCAATACGGCGTCCGAAAGGTCTATTATCTCCTGCTGCACCCCCTCAACCTCATTGCCGAAAACAAGGGCAAGAGGTGTTTGCCCTTTGACTGAGTAGTCCTGTAAGAAGATGCTGTCCGTTGTCTGTTCCGAAGAGAGTACGGTATAGCCTTTTGCTTTCAACGATTTTATACATTCCACAGCGTCTTCCGCATATTGCCAATCCACGCTCTCGGTTGCACCGAGGGCAGTCTTGTTTATCTCCCTGTTAGGCGGCGTTGCAGTAATCCCGCACAGGAATATCTTCTCTATTCTGAAAGCATCACAGGTTCTGAACATACTGCCGATATTATTCATGCTGCGGACATTATCCAAAATCACCGTTACAGGAGTTTTTTGAGAAAGTTTATATTCTTCTACGCTCATTCGGCCAAGTTCTTCCATTGAAAGTTTTTCATTTTTCATAGTTAGGACAGTATTTAGCAAATATTTTGTTTATCTTTTTACAGAATTCAATATTCTCAAATCAAGTGTGCGGAAAGCATCATAAGAAGAAGGCATCAAGGGAAGAAAATATTCCACTTTTTTTATTATCTCCAGTGTATTAGGATTGAAAGTCCAAGTCTCCCCTATCCTCAAAGCCTCTATGTCTTCGGGCAAAATGTCGGAATAAACCGTCGTAGAGGTTTCTTTTCCCGTATCTTCGTCATAAACAAAAACAGTATTCACCAGAACGAAAAGGTCATCTATTTCCTGCATTGTTTTAAACGGAGAGCCGTCTGAGTGAAGAACATCTTTCTTTTTATTCTTCACCTGCTCGAATACAGAAAAGGTGAAAGGCATCTTTACAGGGTATTTCAAGGTAAGAAGACTTCTCACCGTATCAGGTATTTCCAAAAGAGGCAGAGTTTCTGTCTTCACATCTTTTTTATCTTTCACAACATCATTTTTTGAAAAGAAAATTCTGAATAAAGGCATTTGAACCGTATCGTGGTTATCCTCTTCAAAACCTTTGTATCTTACCAAATAAGGACAATAAGACAAAACCGTCTTCTCTATAGACAAATTTCTGTAATCATAACGCACTGCCTCTTCAAAGTCATAGGCCGAAACGAAAGGAATAATAAAATCCAGTACCTCTTCTTTCTTAAGTGTATGATTGAAATGCTGCTGCTCAAAAACAATGATTTGATTTATCACTGAGTCAATACTCAACTCCCTTTTGCGCTCATCATAGATTTTTATTTCCTTATTCTTCACCTTTTGCAATATTCCTCTTGCCATCTCCTCACGGAAATAACCTGTTATATGCTCCTGCTTAGGGATTAAAAGGTTGTGATAAATATCTTTCTCCGGATTAAAAACTCCGATTTTATGATTTTCGTATTCTATGCTGTAAGTCTCCTCTTGAGCAAAAAGAAGTGATACAGACAACAGGGTCAAAAAAAAGCTTATTAGTTTCATTTTACTACTTCTTTCTTAAATAAAAAACAGGATAATAAAGAGTTTGGCTTTCGCCTACGGCTTTCTTTCCTATAACGGGAGCAATGTAATTGGTGTTTTTTATAAAGCCGAAATTCTTTACATCAAAGTAAATCTCCTCTCCGAATCTCAAATAATCAAAATCCGCTCCCGTGTAATCTATATTCAGAACCACTTCATATTCTTTTTCCGTGCCGTCAGCAGAACTTTCTATAACTGTTTCATTCTTAGTAAACATTAATCTCTTTTGAAGTTCCTTTTTCTGCATTGCCTCTGTCATATCAGGAGTTTCAAAAGCCTCCGTCTTGAGACTGAGAACCCTCTCAATCATTCTGTCGAAAAAAGGTAAGGAATATTCTTCCTCTAAATTATTGTCCCACCAACGGTAAGGAACATAATTATATATAGGCATGGTGTAATGAATATTTCTCGTTATCAGAAGATTGCTTTCATTCCTTTCAGCCTTTGCATCTCTTATCCAGCCAAGGGGGAAAGCAAATCTCTCTTTTGCCTGCAAATCATCATCGACCAAAACTACGGTATCCAAACTTATTATCGGACAATAAGCCAAAATTTTTTTCTTTATAAGCATTGTCTCAACATCATAAGTCCACTCTTCCTCAAATCTTATTTTCGTTATATTGTTTTCAAGAATCCGTTGCATTTCTTTTTTGTTCGGTTTCTTCTTGTAAACTTCCGTTATCTTTTTTTCTAAGGATTTTTGAACCGAATCCCATTGCAGGGCATTTCCTTTTTCATCACGGACATTCAGTTTCTTGCTCTTCCAAGCATCTAAGACCAAGTCCATGGCTTCCCACCAAAAACGCTGATTTACTTTGTAAGTATAGACTACGGAATCCTTTTTCAAATCAGATTTTACCACTGATTCCTTTAAGTCCATATCATAAACTATCTTCTTAGTCAGAAGTTTCTCTTGACAAAAAGCAATAAAAGGCAGACAAAAACACAAAGTGAAGATTATTTTTCTCATATTTCCATTTTATATTTCAATGCAAAAATAATATATTATTTAGACTTACTCTTCTTTTCTCTGAAAATCTCCTGCCAAGAAATGGTACGAGAAAACAGTTTTTCTTTTTCAGAAAAGCCTTTTAAAGCATTATTTCCCTGCACTTGAAGTTTCTGTTTAAATATTTTTCCTCTGCGCAGACTATAGTTTTATCATTTAGCCGATAGTCTGCACTTTATCAAGACTTTACAGGTTAAGAAAATAAGTTTTCCTAATTGCGTTGCTACGGAATAAAAATTCGGAAAAATAAAACTTGATTTTAAAAATCTGAGATTTGATTTCACGCCGACGAAACTTGATTTCAGAAAACTGAAACTTCGTTTTATTTTCATAAGATAAAAACCTGCATTTATGACAAAGTCTGTTAGGAGTGATAAGCAAGGGTTTTTGCCCTGCGGTTATTAAGTGTTTGCAAGTAAATTATGATTTTATAAATTTTTATACAAGTAAGAGTTCTTCTGTTTATCAATAAGAAAAGCCTGTCAAAAAGATTTGTCTTTCCGACAGGCTGAAAAAAATTTAAAATTAAAAAAACAAGTAAATTTGAAAAATGTTTTCTACAGATTAAACTCTTTTTTTATCCTCTGTGCATAGTCCAATCGCTCCCACGGATAGAAGCAAACAAGTTTCTTTTCTTCCTTTTTGTCTTCACCGATTAGGGTTACTTCCTTCTCATAAGGAGTTCTGCCGAAATGACCGTAGGTTGCAGTAGGCAGGAAAATAGGATTTTTCAAACCGAAACGCTCTATAATGGCATAGGGTCTTAAATCGAATATCTTTAATATTCTTTCCGCTATTTCGCCGTCAGACATATCGGTATGCGAACTGCCATAGGTATCAACAAAAAGTCCTACAGGTTCGGCAACTCCTATAGCGTAAGCCACTTGAACAAGAACCTCATCGCACAAACCTGATGCTACCATATTTTTTGCAACATGACGCATAGCATAAGCTGCACTTCTGTCCACTTTACTTGCATCCTTACCCGAGAAAGCGCCGCCTCCGTGTGAGCCTCTGCCACCGTAGGTGTCCACAATTATCTTTCTGCCTGTCAAACCAGTATCTCCGTTAGGCCCTCCTATGACAAATTTTCCTGTAGGATTAACAAACAACTTGAATCCTTTGTTAAACAAATCTCTTGTCGTCTGATATTTCTGTTTTTCCACAACACGCGGTATCAGTATTTCTTCAACATCTTTTTTTATCTTGTCTATGGAGACGTTTTCATCATGTTGGGTCGAAATAACTATGGTATCCACTTTCACAGGTTGGTTATCATCATTGTATTCTACCGTTACCTGTGACTTGGAATCGGGACGCAAATAAGGCATAAGGGATGTTGTCTTCCTTATTTGAGCTAACTCATAGACAAGTTGATGAGCTAACATAACAGGCAAAGGCATCAAATCTTCTGTATCTTTGCAGGCGTAACCGAACATCATTCCTTGGTCGCCTGCACCTTGCAGCAGAGGATTTTCTTTCTCAACTCCTTGGTTTATATCGGGACTTTGTTCGTGTATGGTTGAGATAACACCGCAGGAATCTGCAGCAAATTGATATTCTTCTTTAGTATATCCTATATTTTTGATAACCGTGCGTGCCGTCTGTTGAACATCAACATAGGAATTACTCTTTACCTCTCCTGCCAAAAAGACCAAACCTGTTGTCACCAAGGTTTCGCAAGCCACCTTGCTGTTTGAATCCCTGCGAAGAAACTCATCTAAAAGCGCATCTGAAATTTGGTCTGCTATTTTATCGGGATGCCCCTCCGAAACAGACTCTGAAGTTATAAATCTTGACATTTCCTTTTTTTGTTTTTTGAAGTTTAAAAAATCTTTTTTTAACTAAAGGTGGAAATAATCAGAATTGATAAATCAATATAAAAGAAAATAATGTTGTTTTTAGCATTCTTTTATTGTGGTTGCAATCAATCCAAATCTGTCCACAAAATCTGCTGCAAAAGTACTACTTTTTATTAACACTCAAAACAAAAGGCAGAAAAAGTTTTTTCTGCCTTCCTTTTTCGGATACTTTACATTACCGCACGGTCTCTTTTCATTAACAGAACAATATACAGGAAAATGCTTCTAAATCTCTTTTTTAAAACGATGAATACTAAAAAGAAACTGCATCATAGACTACCCTGTCAGCACCTTTCTTTACTCCGACAAAAAAAAATTAACATCATGAGCGAAGAAAACAATGTACAGCCTCAAGTAACACCTAATGTTACCGTTAATGTTACCGGCAACCAATCTAAAAAAGGCGGTATCGGGACAAGAGGTTTTGTTTTAGCATTAATAGGTTTAATCTTTTTCAGGGTTTCTATTTTAGATTGGATACTATGGATTTTAGGACTAATACTTTCTTTTGCAGGAGTATTTAAAGCACCAAGAGGTTTGGCAATAGCAGGTTTAGTAATTTCACTTATAGGAATAATACTTATTATTTCCATAGCAGGAGTACTATTTGCTGCGTTGTCATAGTATTAAATCCTAATAAGGAGTAAATAGAGA